>QNBH01000096.1 GCA_003645645.1 Spirochaetota bacterium
CAGACCCTATCACTGGCCTGATAACAGAGCTCCTAAGAAGGAGAAGAGTGCAATTCCTATTATCCCACCTCCGGATATCATCAGGACACTTCCTGCCGTTCTGGTTGTATCTCTACTCGCTCCGGGGAACACGGTATCTCCCCAGAAGTAAGTTACTACCCCGATTGACTCCGTAAGAAGCCCTGTAGCCAGCAGACCCGTTCCGGCTATTAAAAACTTTTTCTTCATCTCCTTTGGTTTTTCTTCGGTTAACTCCTCTTCTACAATAATTTTCTCTTCCGGAACCTCCTCTTCGGCCTCTTCGACTTCAGGCTTCTCAACAGAAATAAGCTCACCTTCAAACCTATGTCTTTCCCAGTAGTTGTCTATCTCTTCGGAAACTTTTTCCTTTTGTAAGGGTCTTCGAGGTTCTCTCTCCCACAGAACGACCATTTCATCAGGTCCCAGAACCACTGTCTCTACAACCCGCTCCTCTTCTACCCTGGACACTTCTACCTCTCCTTCGAAGCAATACACCTGGGTAAGGGCTCCGGTTTCCTCATCAGCTTTGGCTGCTATAATGTCGTATCCGAAATCAGTGCCCCTCACTCCTGCAATTACGCTTTGACCTAAAATCTGGAACTCTTCATCTCCTACCAGCCTGGACACTTTAGCCCTGATTTTACCGTATGTGAGAGACAGAGAGGCACCACCGCTTCTGCCCATCCTGGTGATCTCGAAACTGGTATTCTCGGCCACTTTTAAGATATTTTCCGATGGAAGTAACTGTATCTCCAGGAAAGTACTCTCTTCAGTGCTTATAAAATCCCCCTGATTGAGCTCCATGCCGATTACATTGTCGTATTGTAAATTGTATTCCTGCATTTCCCCGTAACGGGAAAGGGAAAATCCGAACCCTTCCGAATAGATTATGACCGCTGCCGGATCGGCCTGGGCAAAGCCAGGGAAAATTGGTAAAAAAATAAAAAACAGTAGAAATAATTCTTTTCTCCGAAATCTTTTGTATTTCATGTCTCTATTTTAGTTTCTTACCAAAAAAGTATCAACAAGCTTTAAGATTTTTTCTTCCTCCCGGGGATGTATCCATATAACTTCTGGCAAACGTTTAAAGAAAGTGATCTGACGCCTGGCGTATCTGCGGGAGTTTCTCTTAATAAGATCTTTTACTCCGGTCATGGTAATACATCCTGACTTTTGCATAATAAAAAACTCCCTGTAACCTATTCCCTGCATTCCGGGGTCTTCCTCAGAATAACCCATATTCATAAGCTTTATTATTTCTTTTGATAGACCCATGGAAAACATCTTCTCCACGCGGCTATTTATGCGGTTATAGAGATCTATTCTATCCCTCCCAAGGCCAATGGGCAAAAGGGAGTATCCCTTTCGAGGGGTTTCGGGTATCCGGAATGAAGAAAGAGGTTTTCCTGTCTGCCTTATAACCTCGAGTGCCCTGATTATCCGGTAACTGTCACCAGGGCTGATCTTCTCTGCTGTAACCCTGTCTTTTTCCTTCAACTCCCTGTAGAGGGCCGAAAGCCCCTTTTTTCTTGCTTCTACCTTGAGGGTTTCCCTAACCTTCCGATTGCCGGGTGGAGATTCGGGAAGCCCGTAAATGAAGTTTCGAAGGTAGAATGCCGTTCCTCCGGAAATAACGGGAATTTTCCCCCTGTTAATGATATCCCCAACGAGTTTGTCTGCTAACCTGACAAACTCACCCGCATTGAATTGCTCCTTTGGGTCCTTTATGTCAATAAGATGATGAGGAAGCACACTTCTTGTTTGCGGGTCAGGTTTCGCAGTACCTATATCCAGGTATTTGTAAACCTGCATGGAATCGGCGTTTATAACTTCTGCCCTGCGATTGAACAATTTAAGGAGTAATTCAGTTTTCCCGGAAGCAGTAGGACCGAAAATAATTATTACGGACTTGCTATTCTTCGATTCTGTACTCAACCCTTCTGTCTAAAATCTGTTTTATGGCAGTAGATACAATCCTTCCTTCATTTTGTTGTATCTCCTCATCACCGGTAATTGTTATTTGTACCGCCCTTCTGATGACTGCACAGGTAAGTGCATAAATATTACCATCATAGGCTATAAGCTTATCCAGAGGCAAAATCATATCTTAATTCCCTATTTTATTTTTCTATATAATATAATAAAATAGTAGTATTGTGTAAATATTATTCTCTCTTCTTTTCCCTCACCCTTTCTACAATCATTTTCGTCACCTTATGCTGATCCAGATTGTCGGTGTTAATAATAAGATCGGCAAACCGGTAATCATCAATATCTATATCGTACAGCTTAATATATCTCTGCCTGTCTCTCTCGTCACGTTCCTGCATCTCCCGAAATATAGTCTCAAAGTCGCCTCCTTCACGTTTTTTTATTCTCCCAGCCCTCACTTCCGGTGAAGCTTCCAGGTACACTTTAAGAAAGGCATCTTCAAGAAGCCATATAGCCAGACGAGAACCCAGTACACATTCTCCTTCCGATGCGAGCTCAATCTGTCTCCTGTCAAGATATCTATCGAAACTTAAGTCCTTCTGAGCAAGTTGGTGAAGTTCCTTGAAATCTATTCCCTTCTCCTCTGCTATATCGTGAAATGTGTAGTTGATTAACCTTAAACCCAACTCATGGGCTACCATCCTGCTTACGGTGGAGTTTCCACATCCGCTTTTGCCGGAAATGGCGATTTTAATATTATTCGACATTTCTCAACTGCTCCCGAATCTTCTCCAGTGAATCTTTTATTTTTATTACCGCCTGATTAACCTTAAGCATCACACTCTTGGAACCGATGGTATTTATCTCCCTGTTAAGTTCCTGACACAGAAAATCGAGCTTCTTTCCTACCTGATTATCTTCTTCTAATGAGCTTCTAAACTCGGAAAGATGTCCTTTTATTCTTACAATCTCTTCGTTTATATTATATTTAACCAGCATAAGAGCCGTCTCTGAAAGAACCCGTGTTTCATCAATTTCCTCTCCCAGCAGTCTGAAAAATCTCTCACGGATGGTATCCATTATTTTCTCTTCCAGCAAAGGGGCATTTTCCTCGATCAAATTAAGAGCTTCTTCCATTACAACCAGATTATCCAGAATATCTTTTTTTGTGGCATCCCCTTCTCTTCTTCTCTCTCTATCAAAATCCATGTATGCCTTCTCAAGAGTTCCCAGAATGGCCCTGTGGTAATACTCCATATCGATTTTCTTCTCGGTTTTAAGAACACCATCAATCTCAAGGAGATGAGAGAGCCGTATATCTTCATTTACTCCTGCTGCCAATGCGAGTTCCTTCAGGGCAGAAGCGTAGGTTTTAACCAGCTCCTCATCCACGGTAACTGTTACCCTCTCGCTCAGCTCTTTACATTTTATATATAGTTCTACCCTCCCCCTTAGAATTTTACCACTTAGAAACTCTCTTAATCTCGGTTCAATAGAGTTCAGAGATGGGGGAACGTTTACAATAATATCCAGATATCGATTGTTGTAGGCTTTAAGCTCCAAATTGATGCTTAAACTCTCATCCCTGTATTCCCCGTATCCGTACCCGGTCATGCTCTTCATCTTCGGCCTTTCTCCTTTTCCAGCATTCGATGGTGCAACTCGTATCCGAGCCTCCAGTTATCACCTGCACCCATGGTAATGAAAAGATCCGGGGAATTAAGAGATTCCAGACAGTAATCCAGGGCATCCATTACCTCATGATAATAACTTACATTGACCATATACTTCCTGGTTGCTGTATATAGATCCCATCCTGAAATACTCTTTCGATTTTGCTCTCTGGCAGACGCATAGATTTTATGTAGAATCACTTCATCGGCAGATTGCAGAGATTTTCCGAAGTCTTCTAATAATGTGCATGTTCGCGAGTAAGTATGGGACATGAAATCGACCACTATTCTTTTGTGAGGATAAAACTCTTTAAGTCCCTCTATGGTTTTACGAATAGCCGTGGGGTGATGAGCATAGTCATCCATGAAAAGTACGCCTCCAGCCTCCCCTATAATCTCGCTTCGTCTTTTGCTGCCTCTAAACTCATCAATTCCTGCCCGAATGGCCTGCAGATCATTTTCGGTTATTTCGCCTTTTTCTTTTTTTAAGAGGGAGCAAACCAGTGCCATGGCAGCTACAGCATTGAATGCAGTGTGCTTTCCGGGAATTCTTAAGGAAAACTCTCCCTTGAAACCATCAAGGGAAAATCTGGTTCTACCAGGTTCTACCGATATTTCTCTAACACGGTATTCCCCACCAGCTTTCTCTCCGTAAGGGATCAGACCTATGTCTGGTCTCTGTTCGGTTATCCGTTCGGCCACCAGACTGGCACCTCTGTCATCCTCACAATAGATAATCTCACCCCCTTTGGGAAGGGTTTCTGCATAAGAGGTGAATGTATCCAGAGTATTCTCAAATCCGGTAAAGTAATCGGGATGGTCGTATTCAACATTGGTTATTATTATTCTTTTCGGTTTAAAAAACAAAAAATGGCGCCTGTACTCACAAGTTTCTGCAATGAAGTATTTATCTCCCCTTACGGTTGTACAGCGATTCTTAAGGCCGGTTACCGCAGAACCTACAAGTACAGAAGCAGGAAGGTCGAGTTTAGTGCAAATTGTGGCTGCAAATGCGGCAGTTGTTGTCTTACCATGTACACCCGATATACCACTCGAATCGAACAATTTCGACAGATGCCCCAGAGCTTCGGGATAGGAGATGATGGGGATACCCCTCGAAAGAGCCTCCTTTAGTTCCGGGTTTTCGTCGGGGTTATAAGCGGCAGAGTGTATCACAAGTTTTGCCCGAGGGATCAGATTCTGTTCATTAAAACCTTCGCTATAGGGAATACCGAGACTTAAAAGAATCTCATCGGTGTAGAACTTCTCCGTGGTATCCGAGCCTTCGACTTTTGCTCCCAGTTGAAGCAGAAGCTCGGCAAGGGCTGCCATACCCGTACCCTTTATCCCTACCATATAGATGGGGCAACCTTTTAGAGAAGAGATGCTTTCCGGAAAACTCATCTTCCAATAATAGTAATTAAAGGATTGTTATTCAACCTGAGACCTGGCACATATTAACCTTAAACCATTTGGCGAAGGGCGTCCACCGTGTTTACAGGTTATCTTGATAAATCTATGAGAGGATTGATTACTCTAATTCCTGAATAGTATCGGCCGGTGTTTAAATTTACTGAGTAAATAACATTACAATTTGCATATTCTGCATTACTTACAATACATGAATCCCAGAAATTTATCTTATATAACTGCATGATTTCGATTGCTCTACGAATTTGTTCAGTCGATTGATTTACAATCTCAAAGATTTCCAGCAACTTCAATTGTCGTAATACTACGTCTCTAAAATATCTTCTCCAAATCTTTTAACATCGAAAACTTTTATCTATGTTCCGAAGCCAGAAAAGTTGAAATATCCACATTAGTTGCGGATTTCCCAAGAGATTCTCGTACCCTCAAGCAACTTAAGGCTGTTTCTCCCCTTCACCACCTCTCCGAAATGCAGAAACCGCAAGGCCTATTCGGCCATCATTTTCTTTAAGCAATTTTTCCGCCTCTTCCCGATCAACACCAAGCAGGACCATTACTATAGCGGTTTTTGTCCTCCTGCCGGAAGCCTCGAAAAACCTGGATGCCGTCTCAGCATCACATCCTGTGGCAATCTGGACAAGCCGTTTTGATCTGCTTATTAGCTTGTTGTTTACAGGCATAAGGTCTACCATAAGGTTGTTAAAAACCTTGCCCAGCTTGATCATGGCGGTTGTTGTTATCATGTTTAAAACCAGCTTCTGTGCTGTACCTGATTTCATCCTGGTAGAGCCGGCTATTATCTCAGGTCCTACATCTACAAATATTTGGTAATCAGCATATTGGAAAGTTCTTGAGTTACGGTTACAACTCAATGCCACTACGGTTGCTCCCTCTGCTTTGGCCTTCTTCATTGCACCTATAACAAAGGGTGCATGGCCACTTGCGGTAATCCCGATAACTACATCCAAACATCCCACCCCCCTTTCTTCCATAACCCGAGTTCCATCGAATTCCACATCCTCTGCCCCTTCCACTGAACGAACCAGGGCCTCCTGCCCTCCGGCTATTATGCCCTGAACCATTTCCGCAGGAGTACCGTAGGTGGGAGGGCATTCCGCGGCATCGAGCACTCCCAACCTGCCTGATGTACCTGCACCGACATAGAACAACCTTCCGCCCATTTTAAAACGATCCACTACAACATCGATAACAGAAGAGATCGCAGGAATTACAGAAGCAACCGCTTGCGGAACCTTTCTGTCTTCCTTGTTTATGATACGTAGTATCTCTTCGGTGGTCTTTGTGTCTATACCATAAGAGCTGGGATTGGGTTGTTCTGTTGTGAGCTCTTCCAAGTATCTGTCAGCCTCTGCTTCCATATATGTAACGATCATATCCGGATAAAAAATATTTTACAATAAATTAATTTAATAATGGAAAATTTTTTTAATCCGCCAAACGGCATCTGGCGATGGCTTGAATTTCTCTTCATAGATAAAGTAATTTTTACAAAGGAAACTGGTTATGATCTTGTTGTCGCTCCCCGGGTAAGATATATTAAGTATACCTTTGCTAAGAGGAGTAGAGGAGTGAAACTCCAGGGTGCATTGATAATTCTTAATGAGGCAATTGATTCACTTCCCGGCGCGGAAAAAAGGGTAGCCAATTTTATTCTGCAAAATCCAGGCAAGGCAATCATGCTGAATATCACCCAATTGGCCGAAGCGAGTGGTTCCAATGTGGCCGGAGTTGTTCGACTTTGCAGACGTCTTGGGATGAAAGGTTTTCGTGATTTGAAGTTACGTCTCACCTGGGATGTCTCTCAACAGGAAGAGCCCAAAAAGCTCTTAAGTATCGGTCCGGGGTTTACAATAGATCGGATTTCCCATTCAGTGGTTAATGCCTCCATAGAGACAATAAAAAGAATACTCGACATGCTGGACGAGCAGGCTATGGAGGAATCGGCTACCACCATTCTACGGGCGAAAAGAGTGGACCTGTACGGTGTGGGAGCTTCCGGAATAGTGGCTCAGGATTTACTTCAAAAGCTTCTACGCATAGGTATGATTTGTTTCTACAATTCCGACAGCCATCTTCAACTCACCTCTGCCTGCGCATTGAAACCCGGAGATGCATCTCTCGCTATATCCTACTCAGGAAAGAGCCGCTCAATTGTCCTGGCCGCCGAAGAAGCCAGGAAATCGGGAGCTTCCACAATAAGCATCACCAGATTCGGTGCAAATCCTCTATCCGAAGTTTGCGAAATCAATCTCTTTGTCCCCTCCACCGAACCTTTATTCAGAGAAGGCGCTATGGCTTCCAGAATTGCCCAACTGGTGGTGGTGGATATACTATTTTCTATCATCGTGTCGCGAAGATTCGAAGAAGTTCAGGAGAAGCTGACCCACAGTATGGATATTCTCAATCAAATGAAGCTTTGAAAAGATTTTTGACATGAAAAAAGTTGTCATTGTTACCGGATATTTTATCCTGATCTTTCTTATCCAATCCTGTTCAGTAAACAGCGATAGTCTTTCCCTTCAAATAAAAACCGAAGCAGGGCTTGAGAAACACACCTCCCGGATTCTTGAAACTTATCCTCTTCCTGATTCCATCCATATCGTCGAAAAGAGCTCCAATGGGAACCCCTACCAGCCCGATTTTATCCTCTCCGTATTGAGACGCGGCTTCCCCCGGAGAAACAAAAATGGGGGAAACCCCGAAGAAGCGATCGCCTCGGCGCAATACAAGGTGATAGAGAAAACCTGGTATGCTCCCGTTACTCTTCTCTGGGATGACAGGGTAGAGGCAACCGCCTTTGAAATTACATCCGGTGCTCTTAAGGTGCTCCCTCTGGAAGAGATAACTCTTCCTCTCAGGGCGCTTCCTGTAGATGGGCTCTACCCCGAGGATAAGTCCTACCCGCTGGTGGAAGAAATTGTAATATCATTAAAGGAAAGAGATTTCAAAAGGAAAGATACAGCCGAAATTGAAAGAGCCGAAAAACTTCTCCTGTGGTTCAACCGGATTGAAGAAACCATAATGAGTCCGGAAATAGTCTGGATTGGAGCAGTGGGAGATATTATGCCCGGAAGGGGGGTGGAGAAACTGCTTCTTGAAGGCAAGACAGGGATGGAGGCAGTCTTCGGTGATACTATTCCGGTGTTAGGCGGGCACGACCTTCTTTTAGGAAACCTTGAAGGTGCTGTAACCGTGCACGCAATCCCCATTCCGAAATCTTACAATTTTCGCTTTCCTCCCGATATACTCCACCCTTTAAGGGAGGTGGGCTTCGACTATCTCTCCGTAACAAATAATCACAGTTACGATTACGGGGAAAGCGGTTTCCTCGATACACTCAAGTACTTAAATGAGGCCGGTATAGCCACATCGGGAGCCGGAGAGAACATCGAAAAAGCTGTCAGACCATGGGAGACTTTTATCAAGGGAGAGAGATTAAAAATACTTTCTCTCGGTGCTTTTCCGGAGGAACGCTCCGGTTTTAACGGCAAAAAACATGCCTCCGCCACCTCCGACCGTGCCGGTATTTTATGGGCCGACGAAAGAGGTTTAAAAGCCGTTGAGGAGGTATTTTCAAAGGAGAGTTTTAACATTCTGATGGTACACGGTGGTAATGAATGGCATTCCACTCCTTCTCCGGATCAAAAATCGCTTTACAGAAGACTAATTGACCTTGGTGCCGATCTTCTGCTTGGTTCCCATCCCCATTATCTTCAGGGGCTTGAAGCAAGAGATGGCAAACTGATCGCATATTCCCTGGGTAATTTTATATTTCCCGGCATGGAGGAGACCCTATATGGAGAAGACACTCTTATCCTTTCTGTAGGTGTTTATAACGGTAGTATAAGGTATGTAAAGTTTACTCCCGTAAAAATAGAAGGAAAAACCGTCTCCCTGGACTCTTCGCAAAGAATTACCGCCCGCTTTCTTCGCCTATCAGAGGAGCTTAACAGATAAGCTTCGGATTAAAATCCATCCTTTGTTGCTTAAACGGTTATTTCTTATTAGCATATAAAATACCAAGATTTAGAAGGGAAAGGAGGCGAACAATGTCGGAGGCAGAACAGCAAAAACGCCGTAGAAGAAAACTTCGCAAACGGATCGCTTTCATATCTACACATGGGTACATTGCCGCAAACCCGCCTCTCGGTGCTCCGGATACGGGTGGCCAGGTGGTCTATATTCTAGAGCTGGCAAAGAAACTGGGGGAGTTTGGGTATAAAGTCGATATATGGACCAGACGTTTCGAAGATCAGCCGGAGAAAGAAACGGTTAATGCAAATGTAAAAATAATTCGAGTCCCTTGCGGCGGAAGAGATTTTATTCCCAAAGAATATCTGTATGAAAAAATTCCGGAATGGGCACGAAATACCCTAAAATATATTAGAAAACACAAGTTGCACTACGATTTTATAAACAGCCACTACTGGGACGCAGGTATGGCAGGTGAACTTTTAAGTAAAGAACTAGATATTACACATATCCACACTCCCCACTCCATTGGCACCTGGAAAAAAGAGCAGATGGAGACAGATTTTCCACAGGATGCTCACACTTTCGAAGAAAAGTATAATTTCTCAACCCGCATAAAAAACGAGAGAAAAATATACCGCCATTGCGATATGGTTATTGCCACCACACCCATCCAGTTGGACAAACTCGAAGAGGACTACGATTTACCTTCCAGTCAGATAAAGATGATACCTCCTGGATATGACGACAGCAAATTTTTTCCCGTTGGTGAGGCTACAAGAAAAGCGATTAAAGAACGGCTCGGACTTGAAGGAAGAACTGTCTTCTCCTTATCCCGACTTGCACTGAACAAGGGCGCAGATCTGCTTCTGCAAGGGTTCAGCATTGTTAAACAGCGCATAAAAGATGCGCACCTCCTTCTTTCTATAGGACATGAGAATCGAACAGAAAGCGAAGAGGAGCTGTTTAACCAGCTTAAGCAACTACAGAGAGAATACCGGCTTGAAGACAGCATTACCTTCAAGGGTTATATACCCGATGAAGAGCTGCCCGATTATTACAGGGCTGCCGATGTTTTTGTCATGCCCAGCAGGTATGAGCCGTTCGGAATGGTGGCAGTAGAGGCTTTAGCCTGTGGGACTCCTACTGTAGTTACTATCCACGGTGGGTTGTACCGTATACTCGAATACGGTATAAATACCCTTTTTGTGGACCCCTTCGATAAAGAAGATTTAGGAATTACTCTAACCAAACCCTTTCGTTACCATTCACTTCGCAGGAGACTCTCTTTAAATGGCTCTGACCTTGCGCGGAGCCGGTTTACATGGACAGGAGTTGCACAACAGCTTCTCAATGCCGTGGAATCCAGCAGATTCTCTCCCACATTACCACTTAAACCGAGAGAAGAGGTATGAGAAACTTCACAAAAGAGGTAGAACTGTTCTCGGCCGACCTGGATGGAACTCTTGTGGGAAAACCCGATGCCACCCTTGCGTTTAAAAAAACCTGGGAAAAAATTCCCGATGAAAAACGTCCTCTGCTCTGCTATAATTCCGGTCGTCTTTTAAAACATGCCCTGGAAGTTTTAGAGACAAGCGGACTCCCCGAACCGGACTATCTTATCTGCGGTGTCGGCACTCTGATCTATGACTACAAGCAGAAAGAGGTTCTTAAAGAGTTTGCCGATACACTTACGGTTGGCTGGGACTTAAAGAAAGTAGAGGAGGTAATCGAGCGTCATCCCGAAGTTACCAGACAACCACGAAAATATCAGAACCGTTTCAAATCGAGCTGGCACTATATCGGGGCTTCTCCAGAAGATATCGAAGCTCTTCGTCGTGAACTGGAAGAGGCAGGGCTTAAGGTAAATGTGGTATATTCAAGTTCCCGCGATCTGGACATCCTTCCCGAATATGCAAACAAAGGAAACTCACTGAAGTGGCTTCTCAATCACCTGGGTATTCCCCCTTCCCGGGTTCTGGTAGCAGGAGATACGGGTAACGACAGTTCCATGTTTGAAATCAAGGGGGTAAGGGGCATCATAGTGGGAAATGCCCAGCCTGAGCTCCATAGGGCAACCGTGGGAAAGGCCACTTTTGTATCGGAAAAGCCTGCTGCCGATGGTGTGCTGGAAGGCTTACTACATTTCGGCGTGATTAAGCGAATAGAAGAGGTGAGTAAGAATGAAGTACAACATAAGAGCTACGACCCCAGTCTACGACATGTGCTCAGAACATCCCTGTTTGAGAGTCTAAACCAGGAAGAACTCACATTTATAGAAGAGGCCTATAATAAAGCAATAGAAGCCCTCAAAAAAAACATAACACCTCTGGGTTTCTCTGCCTGTTCGTTAAAAGATAATAGATTTCACAGCACAGATCAAAACTATAAGAGTGTATGGGCCAGAGATGGTGCCATCACTGTAATCGGTTCTCTGTCCATAGACGATCCGGAAATAAAAAAGTGCCAGCAGGAAACACTCTTAACTCTCTTAAGAAACGTTTCTCCTTATGGACTTGTTCCCAGCAATGTTTCCATCGAAGACGAAACTCCCGATTATTCGGGAATCGGAGGGATTGCTTCGGTAGACGGCGGATTGTGGCTTATAATCGCCTTCTATCAGTATATAAGATATATAAGAGATTACAACTTTTTAAGAGAATGGTTTGATGTGCTCCAATTGATTATACACAGAATAAGCGCACTGGACAGTAATAACGACAGCCTTATTGAGATACCGGAGGCCGGTGATTGGACAGATCTTTTCGGAAGAAGCTACAATGTACTCTACGATGAGGTTCTGTGGTACTATGCAAACCTGTGCTTCGCCAGGATGGCAGAGCTTATAGGAAAATACCAGAAAGCCAGTGAACACTTTCAGTGGACCCAGAACATCAAGGAGTCCATCCTTCTTAAGTTCTGGCCTACAATTCGAACAGAAGACCTGGTGAGGAGTTTTGCCGATCAGCAATTTACAATGGGAGAGACATCCTATCTTCTGGCAGAGATAACACCGTTCAGCTTTGACTGGAGATGTGATGTATACGGCAACATACTGGCTGCTATTTTCAACGTTCTTGACCTGGATCGTTCCAGAATAGCCTTTCGGTTTATGTGGGGCGCCGGAGTAAACGATCCCTGGCCTGTGGCCAACCTCTATCCTCCTGTAAATGTGGGAGACCCCAAATGGCGAAATTATTACACTGTAAACCTGCTGAATCTACCTCACCATTATCACAACGGAGGCATTTGGCCGTTTATAGGGGCGGAATGGGTACGGTTTATCAACAGGTTGGGCTTAAAAGATATAGCACAGAGGGAGTTATACCGGTTGGCACACCTAAACAAAGCGGGTGTAACACACGAATGGGAGTTTAACGAGTGGGTTCATGGTATTACCGGAAGGCCCATGGGCAAGGCATTTCAGGCCTGGTCGGCTTCAGGATTTATTCAGGCATATAACGAACTGCACATGGACTCCTTCTATTCGGCAAGAAATGAGATTCCCCATCGAAATTAATTCTTTTTTCTTTCCTTACAGCGAGCTCAAAGACTCCTCTTTTTTCCTTCCGGGCGCCTTCCGCTCCGCTTAAGCGGAGCGGAAACGGGCTTTCCGGGGCTCCGCTTACGCTTCGGTGCTTCGCACCGGCTTACGCCGCCCCTCCAATCCCTGGCGCATACCTTAAGTGATTAACACCCCCTGCACAATATATCCTTTACAAACTGTTTTTTTCTCTTACTCTTTTTGCCTGCCCGCCTTTTCGCCTACCTGCTCAAATAGCTTTTAACACAGAGGGCTTTGAAAATAATCTTGTTCCCATTATAACCCAGCTTGGCTTCGGCGGTATCCTCGGCCTTATCGTAGGATTTACACTCAAAAAGTTAAGCAAATTAGTTGCAATCCTTCTGGGGCTTATCTTTATCCTGCTACAGGTACTTGCCTATTATGGGATTGTAACAATAAACTGGACGCCCATTGCCCGGTGGTGGGAGAGTTTTACCGAATCTGGAGCACATATAAGTCTTTGGGAACAGCTAAAGACGATACTTTTTTCTAATTTACCTGCTGTTGGAGGGGCGCTTGCTGGATTTATTATTGGTCTTAAGATAGGGTAAGCAGAGAAAAGGGGGCTATAAAATATTTTTATTATCGTCAACAAATTTATAGAGTAAACAACACACCTGTACAGCTGGTGGCTTTGCAGGGGCCTCTAAGAAGGCCAAACTCTTGGCGCTCGCTTTCTTCGAGCCGCTCCTTCTCTTCCTTGTATTTTACATACCGCCTTATCTTATTTTCATCCAGCCCTATCGTGCTGACACAATAACAGCGGCTTAAGAAATGATTCCCCCGGTACGGCTTCTCCTTGATTACGGGATAGCTCTTGAACAACTTTATTGCCGTTTTGCCTTTCAGAATCCCCATCAGCTCAGATATTGATACTGTAAATTCCAGGAAGAAATTGACACATCATTCCAGGTAAATTCTGACCCACCCCATCTGAAAAATATATTACATTAATCTCACTCTTTTGCAATAAGATTCTCTTCCACTTATAAAATGATTCTCAAAGTACCAGAAAGGTTCCTCTCTCCAGTTGCTTAAAGATCGCTTAGGTAGCACTGCAACACTCAGAGGACGAACAGCAGAGAAAGGCCGTCCGAGGTAGTGGAGTTTTCACCACCGCCATTCTCTCCGAAGCCCCTTGGCGCAACACGGTTTTCCTCTTTCACTCCGGAGTGAAACATGCCGGAGAGAATCTGGAGGCGCTGCTTAAAGAGAGAGAGTACAACCTGCCAACCCCAATACTTATGTGCGATGCGCTTTCGCGCAATCTACCCAGGAGCCTTAAAGAGAGCTATCCTGAATCGGAAAAACAGCATGTTCCATAAAACCCTAAACGGAGCCAAGACAGGCGATATTCTCATGAGCATCATTTATACCTGCATCTTGTGCAAGGTAAATCCCTTTGATTACCTC
>QNBH01000097.1 GCA_003645645.1 Spirochaetota bacterium
GAGACAGACTTTTCCAGTTTTTCGACAAGATCCGCCAACTGCTCTCCTGCAATTGTACTTGTCTTTGTAGACAGTGGAAACTTTGTTTTTGATGAAATTAAAATTCCATGGGAAGAAATATCTCCGAGTTTTCCAATCTCAGAACCGGTATTTCTGTCAAGTATGGAAAGATAGAATTAAATTTTTCTTCTGTTGCTGGCGGTTCTTTTTTCTTTCATCAGAATTTGCAGTGATATTTTTAAGTAATATCCAGCCGCTTCTATCCGCTGCCGGTAAGAGGATTACTCTCTGCAAGCAGGGTTATCTCTTCTCTAATCGGAAGAAACCGGGTTTGCGCCTGTTGTCTTTTAGTTAAAACCTCGATACCTGCCGTTCTTCTCCTATGAGACCCTTTGGCCGTCTAACCATTACAATTACCAGTATAAGGCCTATTAGTATATATCTAATGTAAGGTGCACGGGTCTGAAACCCCGGAGGCACTACCTGATTGATAAGATAGGTACTCCATGACCATATCGCCCACACGATAAAAGCACCCAGAATCGCGCCTTTGTTGTTCCCGGTACCTCCGAGGGTCAGCATGGTCCAGATGATGAATGTGCCGAAGAGCGGCTCGAACACACTTGGTTGTATGGCTGCTGAGAAGTGGGCGTAGAGAGATCCGCCAATACCCATTATAACGGCACCTAAAACAAGAGATTGGAGTTTAAAGAGAAAAACATTCTTCCCGTCCGCCTCCGACATTGTCTCATCCTCCCGTATTGCTCTGAGTACTCTTCCCCATGGAGAGCGAATACCCCTTTCCAGAGCAAGATAGACTATTACAAGAAAAATAACAACAATGGCCAGATAAACAAAGTTGTAATAATCCGGTGATACGAGACTGCGAAGAGGTTGGGGGAGACCAATCAACCCCTGGGGACCGTTCGCCAGCCAGGATTCGTTATTAAAGAAAATACGTATGCTTTCGGAGATACCTATGGTGGCTATTGCCAGGTAGCCTTCGCTCAACCGAAGGGTCAGAAGCCCGACCGGTATGGCTATAAGACCTGCTACAATTGCCGCGGCCAACACACCTATCGGAAAAGGCATGCCGAGACCGAAAACCTGTTTTACATAATTGGCAAGAGCTCCTGTGGGCATTCGAGAGGTTACCAGCGCGGAAGTGTAGGCACCCAGTGCAAAAAATCCGGCGATGCCGAAATTGAGAAGACCCGTATAGCCCCAGTGAACATTTAACCCCATGCTGAAGATCGCATATATGGATGCCATGGTGGCGAAAGTTATGAGGAAACTTATAATTCCTCCTAAAGCTGTATCCACTTTTTACCTCCTTCCGAATATCCCCTTGGGTCTGAAGATAAGAACCAGAATCATAATTATAAAAGCAATAGCCGGTTTGTATGTGGGACGCAACCATGCAGTAGATATCTGCTGGGCCAGACCCAGAATAAGCCCGCCTGCAAGTGCTCCTGTTATGCTCCCCTGCCCCCCGAGGATAACTGCGGCAAAAAGAGGAAGCAAAAATATCCACCCCATTTCGGGACGCAGTTGTGTTTCTATACCGTAAAGGATACCTGCAATTGTTATTAGAAGACCTGCTATGCCCCATGCCCAGGCAATCATCATTTCTGTATTGATCCCTGCTATCCTGGCAAGATCAGGGTTATCGGCAAGTGCCCGAAGAGCCTTCCCCATCTTGGCCTTTAAAAGAAAAAGGTAAACTGCGGCTACTGCAGACCAGGAAATAAGCATGATGAATATCTCATCGACCCTTAATTTTATACCCATAGGAAGGAACAACATCTGTCTTAAACCGGGAGTGTAGAATTTAAAGTCTGCCCCCCAGACAATATAGATGAGACCGCGCAAACACCAGGCAACTCCAATGGAAGCGATGAAACCGGCTATGGAATGAGCCTTCCCCTTTCTCATCGGAGCATAGACCCATCGGTCAACGACTATTGCAAGAGCCATGGAGATAAGGATTGCCGGAATAAAGGCCAATACCAGACTCCAGTTAAATGAGAAAGGACCTGCCCGTGTATTTAAAAAATTGATTCGAGAAAAAAGAGTTGCAAACAGAAGTGCGAGGTAAGCTCCTGCGGTCATCTGGTCTCCGTGGGCTATATTGAAGAGATCTGTTATCCCCCAGATTAGTGTGAGCCCGATACTGCCCAGTGCTATGATACTTCCAAGTACAATGCCGTAAACAATAAGCTCGGGCATTTAATCCTCCTTCATCTGCCTAAATAGAGTTTTCCTATTTCTTCATCTTTCATAAGTTCTTCTGCCCTGCCCTCGGCCTTCTTCTCCCCTCCTTCGAGGATGTATGATTTTGCAGAGCACTGAAGTGCCTGGGCGTTTTGCTCAACCAGGAAAATAGTTACCCCCTGGCTGTTAAGTTGTTTAATTTTCTCAAAAATGTGGTCCACCAGCAAAGGAGCCAGTCCGGTAGAAGGCTCATCGAGCAGAAGCATCTCCGGATTGAGCATTAGGGCTCTGCCTATAGCGAGCATCTGCCTCATGCCTCCGCTTAAATCGCCTGCCCTGCTTCTTCTCCGATCGGTCAAGTCTGGAAAAAGCTCGTAGACTTCTTTCACCCTGGGCTGCCAATCGTCCTCCCTTATGAAGGCCCCCATTTCCAGGTTTTCCTGAACGGTAAGAGAGGGAAATATATTATTCTCCTGGGGCACGTAACACATCCCCATTCTTGCTACTTTTTCTGGAGGTGTACCGCTTATATCTTTTTCTTTAAAATATATCTTGCCTTCCCAGGGGGATATTACCCCGAAAATGTTTCTAAGAAGGGTGGTTTTACCTGCTCCATTAGGGCCGAGTAGAGATACGATCTCTCCCTGATTTACTTCCAGTGAGACATTGTGCAGAACTTCCATGCTTCCATAGCCGGATGTTACATTTTCTACTTTCAAAAAACTCATACCCTGGCACCTCCCAGATAGACATCCAGAACTTTCGGATCGTTGGTTACCTCATCGGGAGTACCTTCTGTAAGAATTTTTCCTCTATCCATGACTATAATGGGATTGCAAATATCCATAACCAGCTCCATTTCATGACCTATAAGCAGTACCGACATACCTCTTTCCTCTACAAGCCTCTTTATCCGATCTGCAAGTATTTTTCTCTCGGTGGGATTTACACCTGCCCCGGGTTCGTCGAAAAGGACCATTTTTGCATTCGACATCATGGCGCGTGCAAGCTCGAGAAGTCTTTTCTGCCCGCCGGAAAGATTACCGGCATATTCATCTTTAAGGTGGTAAAGACCTACGGTGTTGAGTATTTCATTAGCCTTCTCCCGCAACTCCTCCTCCTGAGTTCTTACCGCCCGTGGAGTAAACCATGTTTTAAGGAGGTTTTCCCCCTCCTGACTGGGAGGTACGAGCATTACGTTTTCCAGAACTGTCATTTGTTTGAGCTCACGGCTTATCTGAAAGGTGCGGCACAGCCCTTTATGGTAGGTATCGTGCAGAGAGAGGCCGTCTATCCGTTCGCCGTCGAAATAAATCTCCCCCTCATCGGGAGTATAAAACCCAGAGATGAGATTAAAGAGGGTTGTTTTACCTGCCCCATTCGGGCCGATAAGCCCTGTAATTCTATTGGGGGCTATTTCCATTGAAACCCCGTCAACGGCTTTTATACCGCCAAAATATTTTTTTACGTCTTTTAATGAAAGCATAGAGGAATTATCTCCAGAGCTCAAAGAGCACCTCCTCGGATATGAGGTAGATTGAAAAAATCTCTTCTTAAATATTTATAATAAAGAGGGATAATATAGGTTTTTTATTGTTAAGTCAAGAGAAGGAAATTTTTTTTTCACTTTATAAAAAAATTTTATCTGTACCCTATTTACAATTGTTACTAACTCGTGTTATAATTTAATTGTAAAAATCTTTTAAAGAGGAGGTTCTTATGATAAAAAAAGGTAACTTGCACAGAGTATTCCTGTTCCTCCTGATGGCTTTAGTAATATCCGGCCTATGCTTTGCCGGAGGGAAGAAAGAGGAAAAGGCGGCTGCGCCGGAAGAACCAAAAGGAACAGGAAAGGTTACCGTGATGGCGGTATGGGGAGGTCAGGAACTGGAAGTGTTCCGGGAAATGCTCAAGCCCTTTGAGGAACGTACAGGATATAAGGTTGAATACGAAGGTACAAGAGATCTCGACGCCATTCTCACAACAAGGGTAGAGGCGGGTAATCCACCGGATATAGCCGGGCTCCCAGGACCTGGAAAGATGGCACAGTTCGCCGCAGAAGGCAAACTTGTGGATCTAAGCACCGTACTGGATATGGAGAGGATAAAGGCGGATTACGCCCAGGGATGGATCGATCTGGGTACTGTAGACGGTAAGCTGGTGGGTCTTTTCACCAAGGCGGCAATTAAGGGCTTAATATGGTACAGACCCGACCAGAAAGAGAAATTGGGATTCGCCATTCCTGAATCGTGGGATCAACTTATCTCTATATCGAAGAACATTTCCGATAAAGGAGTTGCACCATGGGCGATAGGTCTTGAGAGTGGTGCAGCAAGCGGATGGGTAGGCACCGACTGGCTGGAGAATATCTTTCTTAAAACACACGGTCCCGAGAAGTACGAAGCATGGTACAAGGGAGAAATCCCCTGGACTTCCGGCGAGGTACGTAGAGTGTGGCAAGAGTGGGGCAAAATCGTAGCAGACGAAAAGATGATTTACGGCGGAAAACAGTATGTGCTCTCCACAAACTTCGGCCAGGCCCACGCCCCTCTCTTCGCAGATCCACCCCAGGCAATATTCCATCACCAGGCTACCTTCATCGTAGGATTTATTCAGGATCAATTCCCCGATCTCAAGCCGGGTGAAAATTACACTTTCTTCAAGTTCCCCTATGTTAACAGCAAATGGGCTAAATCGGTGGAAGCAGCAGGCGATGTATTTGGGATGTTTAATAAAACTCCCGAAGCTGTGGCACTCATGAACTATCTCTCCACACCGGAGGCACAAGCCTACTGGGTATCCGGAACCGGAGCTCTCTCACCTAACAGAAATGTGTCGCTGGTCTTCTATCCAGACGAGATCACAAAAGAGGCTGCAAAAATATTGAAAGAGTCCGAGATGGTTGTCTTCGATGCTTCTGATATGATGCCCGGAGAGATGAACAATGCCTTCTGGTCTGCTGTTATGGACTATGTGGAGAATCCTGCAAATCTTGATTCTATTTTAGAAAGGCTCGAGAAGGTAAGAAAAGAGGCCTACTGATGTAAGTAGGACGAAGACCCGGGGGAGTCTCTCTTCTACCGGGTCTTCTCTGTTTCCGGGGCCGGAAACAACCGGAAAAAACGGAGGTAAAAATGCTCATTCAGAGGGTGTTTCTGTCGATTCTTGCTGTTGTTGCCGTACCTGCGGTGCTGGTTGTTTATATGTTTCTGTCCGAAAAGGGACTTATAAAAAGTAAGAGAAAGAGCTTTACCGACAGGATAAGACCCTTGCTGTGGCTGCTGCCTGCACTACTTCTTATATCAGGTATCTTGATATATCCAGTCATAAATACCGTAGTTCTCTCCTTTATGAGCGCCAATTCTACAGAGTTTGTGGGGCTTAAAAACTTCGCATACATATTTGCAGAGAAGGAGATGTTGATTGTACTTAGGAATAACGCCCTCTGGGTCGTATTCTTTACCCTGCTTACAGTAACACTAGGTCTGTTGATCGCTGTGCTAACAGATCGGGTTAAATACGAATCTGTGGCAAAGGCTTTTATTTTCCTGCCCATGGCCATCTCTTTCGTGGCTGCCGGTGTCATCTGGAAGTTCATGTACGAATTCAGACCAATTGGGACTCCCCAAATCGGTACTGTAAACGCCATATTGACCGGTCTGATTTCCGATTTTAAACCGCAGGCCTGGCTTTCCAATCGAAGTCAGAACAACTGGGCTCTTATAATCGTAGGGGTCTGGATGTGGACCGGCTTTGCTATGGTAATACTCTCTGCTGCACTTAAAGGAATTCCCTATCAACTGGTTGAAGCCGCACGCATAGACGGTGCGAATGAGTTTAATATATTTTTCCGAATTATCCTGCCGCTTATGAAGAATACTGTGGTAGTTGTTACCACCACCCTGGTAATAAATGTACTTAAAATTTTCGACATAGTATATGTAATGACCAATGGAAATCTCGGAACCGAGGTTATTGCCAACCGCATGTACAAGGAGATGTTCACTTACAGAAATTTCGGCAGGGCAAGTGCCCTTGCGGTTTTACTCCTGGTGGTAATCATCCCGGTTATGCTTATAAACATAAGAAGATTAAAGGAGGGGGGAGCTCGTGGTTAAAAGGAAGGGAACAGAAATTGTAAAACTAATTGCTGCAAGAATACCTCTTCACCTTGTAATTATAGCCATTACCGCAATATGGTTTCTCCCTTCACTCGGTCTCTTTATAAGCTCATTCAGACCCCAGCACCTCATTCTGAATACCGGTTGGTGGAAGGCATTTGAGTGGCCTCTTCGGTTTACTCTGGAAAATTATAAGAGGGTGTTGACTACCGCCAACATGGATCGCAGCTTCTTTAACAGCCTGATGATTGCAGTACCGAGTACTGTTGTGCCTATATTGATAGCAGCATATGCCGCTTATGCATTTTCCTGGATGAAGTTCAGAGGGCGAATTTTACTTTTTCTCTTTATAGTAGGTTTACTGGTGGTACCGATTCAAATGACTTTGATTCCAATTCTCCGTATATATAACAAGTTGGGTCTTACGGGTACTTATGTGGGGATATGGATCGCCCATTCGGCTTACGGTATGCCTCTCTCGGTTTACCTTTTACGGAACTTTATCGGGGAGCTGCCGGGCGAGATGTTCGAATCTGCCTTTATTGATGGTGCATCCCACTTTGATATATTTTTCCGGCTGGTACTTCCCACCTCAGTGCCTGCAATTGCTTCACTTTCTATCTTTCAATTTATGTGGGTCTGGAACGATCTGCTCGTCGCACTCGTATATCTTGGAGGTACACCCGATGTGGCTCCCATGACCGTAACCATAAGCAATCTCGTAAACTCCTATGGAGGCGGCTGGCATTTGTTGACTTCTGCTGCATTTATTTCTATGATACTTCCCCTGATTATATTCTTTTCACTGCAGAAATATTTCGTGAGGGGTATACTTGCAGGATCTGTTAAAGGGTAATCTTTAAGAAAAATGAAGAGAAACAAACGTGTATCATCTAAAGATGTAGCAAAACTGGCGGGCTGTTCGAGAACCACGGTCTCCTTTGTACTGAACAATACTCCGGGGAAGAAAATTCCGGAGAAAACCCGCCAGAGGGTACTCAAAGCTGCTGAAGAGTTGGGATATATACCCAACCAGTACGCCAGACGTCTTGTCATGGAAAAACATCTATCGGTGGGACTCTTTGTCTGTCATCCAAAATCTGTTTTCTCCGATGCCTACATTATAAGACTTATAGAGGGGATAACACAGGTTCTAAATCGTAATCGTTGCCGGCTGGTGATACAACCTTTACAGTTGCTCGATTCAGAATACCTTGAAATGGCAAAGACGGACAATGTGGACGGAATAATTCTTCTTAACACTCACGATAATGACAGGGGCTTACCAGGCATTTTAGAAGCGGGATTTCCACTGGTTGTAATAGGTACACTTCAGGATAAGAGTATACCGCAGGTGGATATTAACAACAGAGCCGCCGCAAAGGATGTGGTAAATTACCTGGTAGAAATGGGGCACAGGCGCCTCGCCATGATAACTCATGCTCCCCTGGTCTTTTACGCTGCAAAGGAAAGGCTCGAAGGGTACAGGGAAGTGCTTGAAGGTGCTTCGATACCCTATGACAAAAATCTCATTAAAATTGGTGATTTTTCCGAGGAAAGCGGTTATGAGGCAATGAAAGAGATTTTGCGGTTAAAAAATCTGCCTACAGCAGTTTTTGCAGGAAACGATATCATAGCTTACGGCGCAATAAAGGCGATAAAGGATGCAGGCTTGAGGATCCCAGACGATATTTCCATTGCCGGATTTGACGATGATTTTCTTTCCAGGTATTTGAATCCTCCTTTAACCAGCATGACACTTCCTGCTGCGGGGTTGGGCTCAACTGCAGCCGAGCTGATAATTCAATGCATCGAAGGGGAGATCTCCCGTTATGAGGCCCCATCCATTATTCTTCCAACACATCTATCGATAAGAGACTCCTGTAAAAAACCGGAAAAATGATAGATTCGTATAAGCTGAAAGATTGGAAAGTCATAGAGGAGCCATTCCTCAGGGATTTAGTACCCAGAAGTGAGACACTCTTCTCTTTAGGAAACGGGTATCTAGGTTTAAGAGGTGCCTTTGAGGAGAAGAGAGAAGTATATCACTCAGGCTCCTACCTGAACGGCTTTTACGAGATCATACCCATTACCTACGGAGAGTGGGCATACGGATATCCCCAATACAAACAAAGAATGCTCAACCTGCCCGACGGTACTGTTATAAAACTCTTTGTAAACGGCGAGCCGCTCGATCTATCCAGAGGGAAAATCATCTCTTACAGGCGTATACTGGATCTAAGGGAAGGCTCGCTGGAAAGAACCCTGAAGTGGGAGTCTCCGGGTGGGAAAAAAATTCTACTTACGGTAAAAAAGATAGTCTCTTTTACCCGCAAAAATGTGGCCGCTTTTAAATGGCAGTGTAAATCCTTAGATGGGAAGGTTACCCTGAAAATTGAATCAGGGATAGACTTAGAGGTCCGGCAATACAGAAAAAAATACGATCCCAGAACCGGTTCCGCCGTATCACCGAAACCGCTTCATATTGAAAAACAGCAGATCGACCAAAAAACGGGTTTTCTCTGCTTACGAACAAAAGCAAGCAATTTAGTCCTGCTGTGTTCGATGTCAAACCTGCTGAAGTGCTCTGCTCCTTTTAAAACAGAAACAGAATCAAAATCAAATCTGCTGAACCATATTTTTAAAGCAGAGACAAAGGGGGAAGAAGAGATTACCCTTTACAAATATCTTTCCTATGGATATTCCCGGAATTTCATGCGATACACTCTCGAATCGGATGTCCTTGGTGCCCTGAAAGAGGCCGAAACTGCCGGATTTGATAGCTTACTCAATGAACAGATTCAATTCCTTGAAAGGTTCTGGGCGAAGGCGGATGTACAGATCGAGGGAGATGCATTCCTTCAGGAGTGCGTACGGTTTAATATTTTCCATATCCTTCAAGCCACAGGATATGGCGGGAAAACCAGCATTCCTGCCAAGGGGCTCACAGGAGAGGGGTACGAAGGACACTACTTCTGGGATGCCGAAATGTACGTTCTGCCCTTCTTCCTCTACACTCATCCGAATACAGCAAGGGAGATTTTACTCTATCGTTATTGTATACTGGATAAAGCCAGAAAAAGGGCAGGAGAACTTCACCACCGGGGCGCCCTCTATCCCTGGAGAACCATAAACGGAGATGAGTGTTCCGGATACTACCCTGCAGGTACTGCTCAATATCATATAAATGCAGATATTGCCTATATGATTCGCAAATATGTTAACGTAAGCGGTGATACCTCCTTCCTTTTTCTCTGTGGGGCCGAGATGCTTTTTGAAACCGCCCGTTTCTGGACAAGCCTCGGGGATTATATACCGGGTAAAGGCTTCTGCTTAAACGTGGTAACAGGACCAGATGAGTACACCGCACTGGTTAACAATAACACCTTTACAAACCTGATGGCCAGAGATAATCTCAAATATGCATCAGATGTTGCATCTCTTCTAAATAGCGAATACAAAAGGGATTACACCTGCATTGCAAAAAAAATCGGGCTTAAGGATACAGAAATAGAAGATTGGAAGCAGGCTGCAGATGAGATATACATTCCCTTTGACAGGAGACTGGGAGTGTTTCCTCAGGACGATACATTTATGGAAAAGGCGGTGTGGGATTTTGCCTCTACCGGCGATGAGCAGTATCCCCTCCTGCTTCATTTCCACCCTTTAAATATATACAGGTACCAGATCCTGAAACAACCCGATGTGGTGCTTGTGCAGGTGCTTCAAAGCAGACATTTTTCCCTTGCAGAGAAAAGGAGGAACTTCGATTACTACGATCCTCTGACTACAGGCGATTCATCTCTTGCGCCGGCGATTCAATGCATAGCGTCCGTCGAACTTGGCTATATGGAAAAAGCGATGGAATACTTCATAAAAACCACCCGCTTGGACCTGGATGATATCAACAAGAATGTAAAAGACGGCATTCACATGGCGGCAATGGGGGGTACATGGCTTGCTCTGGTCTATGGGTTTGGCGGACTTAGAGATGACGGAGAACTGATCAAGTTTTCCCCGCACCTTCCTGCGGAGTGGAGCAGAATATGTTTCCGGCTTGCCGTTAAAGGAGCCCTTTTAGAAATGGATATTTATCCTGAAAAGGTTTTATACACTCTTCTATCGGGAGAAGATTTAACCTTTTTCCATGAATACCGAAAAATAAGCTTGAGAAAAGAGCAGAAAGTAGAGTTATCGACCAGGCCAAGATTGGAAGCTGTAATCTTCGATCTGGACGGTGTAATTACAGATACGGCGGAATGTCATTATAAGGCATGGAAAATGCTGGCAGAAGAACTGGAAGTTCCCTTTGACCGGAAGTTGAACCAGAAATTGCGGGGGGTGGGCAGGATTGAATCTCTTAAGTTGATATTAAACCGGAGTGCAAAGCATTACTCCGAGGAGTCTATAAAGGAGCTTGCCGACCGAAAAAATGACTTTTACAGGAAGTTGATAGAACAATTGGGGCCTTCAGACCTTCTACCTGGAATCGAGAAACTTCTCAAAGATTTACGCAGAATGGGTATAAAGACGGCGCTGGCATCTGCAAGCAGAAATGCACAACGGGTGATAGAGCTGCTCAAGGTAAAAGAGTATTTCAATTTTATAGTTGATGCAAACACCATAGTTGTGGGCAAACCCGACCCTGAAATATTTATTAAAGCGGCAGAGGCTCTTGAAGTACCCTGCAGAAACTGTGCAGGAGTGGAAGATGCCCAGGTAGGCATAGAGGCTATAAACAGGGCAGGAATGTTTTCCATAGGTGTGGGGGATTATCTTAAAAATGCGCACTGGAAGATACCACACACGGGTAAACTTACCGCAGAAGAACTGTTAAAGCAGTTTGAAAAGAAGCAGGGGGCGAGGCTTTTGAATTTTGACAAATCCGACTAAACCATTTGAAGGCTCCTCGAAGATGGTTCTTTTCTGGTGGAAGTATAGTTAGTTAAGGATATTCACCGGCTCAAGCTGCATGGTTGTCGCAGAGCCCTTAAGCTTGGTATCCCGTCGAGACCTTCGCCGAGTTTTTGTCGGTCACAAACTGGATGTCAAAATTCAAGTCCTGACCCCTTTACTCTTTACTTTTTTTAAGATTTTCTCTCTGAATATAATCCCCAAGAAGAAGAGAAGAGCGGCAACCGACATTATGGAGAAAGCCAGAAACCACCTCTTCTCTGCTGCAGCATCACCCATCATGACGCTTCCCAGAATACCGGGTAGACGCCCTAGACCCGAGACGAGCAGGAAAAGAGGAAATTTCAGAGGAGATATCCCGGCTACATAGCAGAGCACGTCCTTTGGGATTCCGGGAATTAAAAAAAGGAGGAAAAAAGCCACTACCATTCTGTCGGATCCAAGTGCTCCTTTAAGCTTATCAATATTTTCTGCCCCTGCAATCTTCTTAACAAAGGCAGTACCGAACTTTCTTGCCAGAAAGAAATTAAAGGTCGATCCTGCGATTATACCCGTTATGGAAAGTAGAACACCTATACATACACCGAAAAGGTATCCCGCTGCAATCTGTGGAACTTCTCCCGGTACAATAAAAATTACAACCTGAAAAAACTGCAAGCCCACAAAAATCAGTGGAGCAAACAGCCCCCAGCCTCTTACCCAATCTTTAAGTTTCTCCGGTGTTGAGAATAGATCCCATAACTGCTCATGAAAAATCAAAATTATTACTATTATGGTAGCAATAAAGAGGGGAAATGTTATGTAAGAAACCGTTTCTAAAAGTGGCTTTTTTTTCATCATCCTTTAATCGCCGTATTCGAATAATGAATATACAAAAATATAGACCCTTTGACTACTTATTAAATTTATTATATAATAATTTCATGAATTCCCAACAAAGTAGAAATACTTCGCAAAGATTTAAAATAAACCAGGAAGTCGTATATCCTCTCCAGGGCGTCGGTCGTATTAAGGCCATAGAAGAGAGAGAGTTTAAAAATAAATCTATACCCTACTATATAATTTATCTGGAAGTCTCCGATATGACCGTGATGGTACCTGTGGACGAAGCAGAAAACCTGGGTATACGGGCTATTGTCTCCAGCTCGGAAGCGGAAAAAGCGCTTTCCCTTATTTCCGGGGACTATGAACCTATATCGGCCGACTGGAAACTCCGCTATCAGATGAATCTCGATCTTCTTAAAAAGGGGAGTGTCCTGGATATTGCCACCGTTGTAAAAACGCTTTATCACAGAAGCAAAATAAAAGAACTTCCCATAATGGAAAGGAAACTCTTCGATAACGCTTTAAAGCTCATGATCGATGAAGTCTCCTTCGCTCTTGATAAGCCCAAAGAAGAGGTAGAGCAACTTATCTACAGTAAGATGGATGAGGAGTGAACTCTGCTGTAATAATAACGGCCGCCGGTTCGAGTTCCCGAATGGGTAACAGGATAAAAAAAGAATATCTCATATTAAATGGCAGGAGCATTCTCTCCATGGCCATAACACCCTTTGTTGAAACAGGTCTTTTCTCAAATTTTGTGGTAACCGTCCCCCCCGGAGGGGAAGAGGCAGCCAGAAGATCACTTGTGGGGACAGGCTTCGAAGAGATGATTATCTTTCAAGAAGGTGGAGAAACGAGGCAGCATTCCGTATTCAAGGGGTTGCTTGTACTTGAATCGCGTAAACCTGAGTATGTACTTATACACGATGGGGCAAGACCCTGGGTTACCAGGGAGCTCATAGTTGAAGTACTTAAGAAATCGGAGGAGTACAATGCCTGTATACCGGTTGTGCCGCCTCTCGATGCCATTAAAACTGTGGATGAAAGTGGTTTTATCGTCTCCCACCTTGATAGAAAGAATATTAGATGTGCTCAAACTCCTCAGGGTTTTCGTTACAGAGATATTCTGGAAGCTCACAGAAAAGCAAGCACAGATGGGAAGGAATATCCGGATGACTCGGAGGTCTACTGTACCTACTGTGGACGGGTGGCTGCAATTTCAGGAGACCCTGCAAACAGAAAAATCACATTTGTCTTTGACCTGGGGGGAGCCAGATGAGAGTGGGATTCGGCTACGATCTTCACAGACTGATAGGAGGGAGAAAACTTCTCCTCGGAGGTTGTACGATTCCATCCCAATTCGGAGAAGCCGGGCACTCTGACGGAGATGTGCTGATTCATGCCCTTATCGATGCAATGCTGGGAGCAGCCGCCATGGATGATATCGGCCGCCACTTTCCTCCATCCGATCCCGCTTACAGGGATATATCCAGTATGGTTTTACTCGAAAAAACATTGGCCATGATTGAAAAAAGCGGGTATTCCGTGGTAAATGTAGACTGCACCGTTGTACTTGAATCCCCCAGGATTGCTCCGTTTATTGAAAAAATCAGAGAAAATCTGGCCGGGGCAATCGGTACATGCAGCACTTCTATATCTGTTAAGGGAAAAACAAAGGAAGGAGTCGATGCTGCAGGAGAAGGAAGGGCTATAGAAGCGTATGCTGTAGTTCTCCTTGAAAAGAATGAAAAATAATATAGAAAAAATATTTTCCGTTCTTCGCTCGGAAGCTTCCTGCGGAGTTGCACCGTCAATAAACGAGATATCAAAACGGCAGAGGGATCCTTTCATCGTTCTTATCTCCACAATGATCTCCTCACGGACAAAGGATGAA
>QNBH01000098.1 GCA_003645645.1 Spirochaetota bacterium
ATCGCAATCTTCGATCGCAACTGAAAGGAAGATTGCGATGTGCTATGGGTTTCGGTAGATTTTGTTTTTTCGCGTTTAAAAATTTTGGTAAAAAAACAAAATCTCGACTGTACATAGCATAACGTATAGCGTCCGCTGCGGGTATTCCCAATGCCTGAAGCGCAGGGAGGGTGGTCAGGCTCATGGTTACCAACCAGGCGGACAGAACTCCCACAGCAAGATATATCGGATTGATGACTGCACCAGACAGGCTTTCCCCGATTATTCGGAAAAAGAAGAAGAATATACCTGCTCCTGCAACAACTCCTCCTATACTCAAGAAGAACCCTTCTATGGAAAAAAGACCGAAGATATCCCTCCTGGATGCGCCTATGGCTTTCAAGATTCCTATTTTTTTTCTGCTTCTTATCATCCTGCCGAAGAGAATGTTGGAGACATTTACATCCACAATGATGAGTCCGGATAATGCCAGAAACAAAATTATGATGCTGATTCGTTCGTTCCTTTTAATAGCAGATTGTGCTTCCTCCCCGGGCAGATTAATCATTACTGTGTTTTCTCCGTATTTCTGCTCGAATAATATATTAAGTTGTCCCCTGGCTTCTTCGAGCTGTTCGACATCGCTTATAACAAAATGAAGCGAAGAGGGATACCGCATAAAATACATGCGCGACATTTGAGTGCCTGCGGGGTCTCCGGGTACAATTGCCGGAGCGAAAGCCATGTTATCGTAATCGGTGCCTGTAGGTTGCAGGATTCCCGTAATCCTGTACAATTGACGCCTTGAATACACTTCTCTGTCCAGGGATTTCCCGTCCTCAAATAAATTTTCTGCCACTTTAGATCCCAGCACCAGAAACGGTTTCCCGTTCTCTATATCATCCATGGTAAAAAGACTTCCCCTTGCAGGTACCAGTCTATTGGCCTTAAAAAACTCCGGTGTTACCCGGTAACCGTATAATCTATCAAGAGCGGGTTGAGGACTATCTGTTCCCGGTATCTGTTCATCGTTCTGTTCTCTCCGGAATAAGAAACTCCCCTTTGAATCGGTCGATTCTTCTCCCTCGGGTGGACTGAAAGGCTGATCCTGCCCTCCGGGGTCGGCTCCCCATCCGCCCAAATCAAAATGTGTAAAACCTGCTACAAAAGCATATTCCACCCCCTGAAGCTCATCCCTTATATCCAGGTCAGCGGGAGTAGGATGGTAATCTCCTCTCCAATTACAGGCACAGCAGGCAACTCCATCTCTTCGACATTTTCACGTGTGGAGACTACTATTTCCCTGTAGTTAGTAGATTGAATAAGCCGTAGGTTTTCATTCTGCGTATTCAGAAAGAGGGCAAACCCGGCACTGGTAGCCCCTATTCCCAGGGCAATTCCTGTAATAAGCAGAAACGACTCGACAGGCCGTTTGCCTATCCAGCGCAAGACAAGGCGTAAGTTTTCTCCGTAATTCATACTCTTACCCCTGCATCCAGCACTTTCCCGTCTTGCAGGAAAATCTGTCGATTTGCCCGAACCCGAAGGACCCATGATCGCTATGTACTATCCCTGCTCGATAACAAGGTTTATCTTCTCCAGGGCGGTAACCACCACTTCACCCAAATCGTATCGTTTCGAAATATTTTCTAACCGGATTATTTCATTCCTCCTAATCAAGTTTTAATTTTTCGTATTCAATGAAGCTCTGATAACCACTCGTTATCACCTCATCCCCTTCCTTAACACCGCTCAATATCTCTATATAATTCCCCTCACTCTTTCCGAATACCGCTTCCACACGGTAAGCGGTGTTACCTTCGATTTTATAGAGATAACGCCGGTTCCCGGTGGAGATATAAGGCCCCCTGGGAAGCAGGAGAGTATCTTCAAGAAGGCCTACCTGCATCTCGGCAACGACAGTAGCTCCCGGTATCAATGCAGAAGTTATCTTCTCCGGTTTTACCCTTACCTGCACCGTAGCACCCAGCCCAGAGGTCAATCGATTCGGTGGTTGCATCCCGCAGAACTGCAAACCTGGTGATTTCCACTGGAATAGTGGCCATACTCCTTCTGAGTTTCTTTACAATGTACAGGATGTATCTCCGGGCGGGACGACTGCGGGAAAAAGAACAGGAGTTCGTTGTCAGCATAAGCCATGAGCTGCGAACCCCTATTACAGTCATTAGATCTGCTTCCAGTAATTTGGCCCAGGGAGTGGTTCATGGAGATGAGAAGGTGGGCAAATACGGAACCATTATTCAGGAACAGGCCGAAAGGCTTTCCCGGATGGTGGAGGGCATACTGACCTGCGCCGGTCTGAGTTCAGGGAATAAAGTGACGGAATCGGAAATAGAGGTAAAAGCGTTTTTCCATGAGCTGGTAAAGAGTATCGAGCCTGCGGCAAAAAAAGCAGGAGCCGAAATCAGTGTGGATGTTAATAACGTCCCGGAGAAAATCATCACCTGCGCTATGACACTTCGCCTCGTTACAGTTAATCTGCTGTTAAATGCCATCCGTGATGTCTTGCCTGAGGAAGAAGATTTGCTGCATTACTGGTCGTTAATCCGACTTTTTATAACCTGCAAGAATAGCAGTATACTTGTAATCCAGGTCGAAGACTGTGCATCAGGTATTACGGAAAAAGAAACTGAAGAGATATTCGAGCCTTTTGTCCGGGGCGGAAGAGCCGTGGCCGGGCAGAAAGCGGGCAGCGGCCAGTGATAACTGGGACTTGATTATTCTGGATATAATGCTGCCCGGGAAGGATGGTTTCCAGGTGTGTCAAAGCCTCAGGACCAAGTGTTTTGCTGGCCCGTGTTCATGCATTGCTACGGCGCTCTGGGATGGGAAACACATCGAGCGATAAGTTTTCCAAAACTCTGCAAAAAATCTACACCTTCGGCGACTTTACCCTGGATACTCAACTGAAAGAGATGCGTTGTGCCGACATGGTTGTACCATTAACGCTTAAAGAGTAAAGGCTTCTTGAGTTTCTCGTAAGGCATCCCGACAGGGTGCTTAGCAGAAACGAGCTTCTGGACGAAGTGGGGGATATGATTCTATGGCCTCCACCAGGACGGTTGATGTACACATCGCCCGGCTTCGGAAAAAGCTTAAAGAAGAAAATACTCCCAGGTATATATATATAATTTCCGGGGGCACGGTTACCGGTTCTCCATATAGGATTTATTCCATTCTTTGTGTGGTCTGATACGGCAGTTTTTTCGGGCTATTTCCCCTTTCTCTGTTAAAAACCGCATTCCTAAAAAGTGTATTTTCTTACAACTATTGTAAACTTTTTTTGATAAAGTAGAATTAAAAAAGGAAGGTTTTAGATTTGACGACAGTAAGATGGCAGGTTAATTCCCTGTCGGTGAATATGTTAAATTTTAAGGACTTATCCCACAATGGGGAGAAGCCTTTGAGGAGTGAGATAGGAAAGTTGCCTCTGCAGAATGGCTCGAAGATCGCTGTGATCGGAGCAGGACCTGCAGGTGCATTTTTTACCTAATTTTACCCTTGAGCTTGCCAGAAGAAAAGGTCTTGAAATCTCCATCGTTCTATTCGACAGGAAGGACTTTATCCAGAAAGGCCCCAGGGGGTGTAATCTGTGCGCCGGGGTGATCGCCGAGTCCTTGATCCAAAGGCTCGAGAGAAGGGGTATATCCCTTCCGCCCCGGAAGGTGCAACGTAAAATCGGTGCCTATTACTTTCAACTTAAATCCAGCGGATGGCTTCTAAAACACCCTCTTAAAAAAGATGCTATAACCACCGTTTTTAGAGGAAACGGCCCGCGGTTCTCGGCACAGGAAGGCAATATAAGTTTTGATGACTATCTGCTTGAACAGATACGAAGAAGAGAAGGGGTAGAGATTGTTCCCTGTCCGGTAAACCGGATAGAACTTCCTCCCGATCTCCATAACCCGGTAAAGATAATTTACGGGTCAGGAGACAATCAATTAAGCATGGAAGCAGAGCTTGTAGTATGTGCCTTTGGACTCAACAGCAACCTGTTAAATAAAATTGTTAAAATGGGTTTTGGTTATGTTCCCCCAGAGACTGTCAGGGCAAGGTGTATGGAGATTTTCCTGGGCGAAGAGATAATTCTGGAACACTTTGGAAACACGATTTATATCTGTAACTGGAGATCGGCGGGTGGGATGTTTTATGCAGGGATAATTCCCAAGAAAGATTACCTCACAATGAATGTTGTGGGAGAGAGGGATGCGGGAAAGAACGAACTTATGAAATTGCTAAATCTCTCCGAAGTACGCAAGAGGTTCCCTGAAGGGTTTAAGCCTCCAGAGAATTTCTGTTCCTGCTCACCTAAAGTAGCTTTTAGTGCTGCTAAAAAACCCTTTACCAATAGACTGGTTATAATAGGGGATGCCTGCTGCAGCCGCTATTACAAGAACGGCATAGAATCCGCCTTTCTAACGGCAAAGGCCGCGGCAAATGCGGTATTTAACGCAGGTGTTTCGGAATCCGATTTAAGAGATGAGTACTGCCGTAAAATTAAAAGGCTGATTATAAGGGATAATTTTTACGGAAGGATACTCTTCAAGGCAGATGAGCTTGTTTACAGAAGCCCTTTCCTATCGAAAGTGCTCATGCGTCTTGCCATTGACGAAGAGAAAAGAGGAAAAGGAGGTATAGCCAGCGTTATTTTATGGAATATGTACACGGGGAATATACCCTACAGGAAGATATTTCGCATGGCCCTAACCCCGGCTTTCTGGTGGAAGCTGATTATCGGAGTATTTAGTTATTAGCTTGAAACGGTGCCGCGAGGATTGAGCCTTTACTTTGATCGGAAGCCCAATCCTGGTGGCACTATTTCATTTAACAACAACATACTCGTAGGAGCCGGAAAGAAGGAGAGGGGTTATTTCACTGTCCGGACCTATTATCCTTCCCCTGAACTCTCCGATACTTCTAAAATAAATCGGCCTGTCCACAAAGAGAAGCACTATGGGTCTGAGCAAAAAAGGTATTTTTTTTAGAACATCGGTGAAGTTAAAAAGCACTTCACTCTTAAACTCGCCTTCGAGGATGTAGCCTTCTCCAGAAACAAATAGACTTACGGACCTGGGATACTCGTAGGGTATATTATCATCTTTGATAAAATCGCTTACTTCAAGCCTGTATTCGGAAGTGTTTAGCACCAACTGTCCTTTATGTCCGATAAAGAGTCGGCCCAAATGTTTTGAATCATATTCGGGATGAGAAAAGTAATCCAGCAAATTTATGTACCATCTTTGATCCAGGGGGATATCCTCGGAGCTGAATACCTTCAGGCTGTGCATGTAAGGTTGAATTTTTGTAAGTGGATTTACGATGAGTGATTTTTCACCAAAACCCTGACCCTTTACCGGGAGCACTCTATTGTTAAACTTTATATAACCGGAAACTTCAGACCAGGGGCTTACTACAACTCTCTTTTCGAAAATTTTCCCCTCTTTATCAAGATATTCTGTTCCGTCCCCCGCCTTCCATGGTGCTAAGATATTTTTAAAGTTGAGATTACAGGAAAAATCTCTCATCCTGTACTCTATTGAGTAGAAGCCTCCCCTTCCTTTTATGGTATTTGCCCCGTCGCTTATAAATAGATGATCCTTCTCGAACTTCACATCGGAAGGCTTTATCTTATGATCCACCCAGTGAGAAGTTCCGTCGGGTTCTACAATCAGAGTATAGATAGCCCATTTATTGAGGAGATTGTTTTCTATGTGAAAAAGAGTTGTTATAAACAGCCAGCCGTCATTGAAACGGGACATAAAGTAGATACTTTCCCTCTTGGCGTACTCAAATTCTCTGTCTGTGAAGGCGAAGTCTTCTCCTTTTAAAGAATTATCCTCGGCCCTTTCTTCCATAAAGGAAGGTGAATGATTCGGAGCCGGATTACCTTTAAGAGGTATTCCGAGAGATAGAAATAAGGTTATCATCAAAATAAGATATCTATACACAGTTCTCTCCGGCGTTAACTATATTTTCCAATCTTTTGTACTCTCATTTATCTAAACAAATCTGCTCCTTATCTCTGCGCCGCCTGGGAGTTGAACATGGGCAGTCTATCGGCTCCGTTCTCTAAACAAATCTGCTCCTTATCTCCGAGCTTACATAATCGAGTATGGCAACAGTGAGAGCTATGAACCATACTGCAATCCCGGCTGCTCGATAATCGAGTAACCTGATGTACTGGACGAGTATAAAACCAATTCCACCGCCTCCTACAAGGCCGATAACCGTAGACATGCGCACATTGATATCCCACCTGTAAATAGAAAAGGAAACGAAGGGGGAGATCATCTGTGGAACTACTGCAAACATTATGGTCTGGATTCGATTTGCTCCGGTTGCCTGAATTGCCTCGATGGGACCCCTGTCGATATTCTCTATAGCTTCGGAATAGAGTTTCCCCAGCGCTGCTACAGAGTGTATGGTCAGGGCAATTATGCCTGCGAAGGGACCCAATCCAACCCAGACCACTGCAACCAGCGCCCAGATGAGAGGCTCTATTGAACGAACGATGTTGAGTATCGTTCTGGTGATATAGTAGATACCCATGGTTATAAATGAGCCTGACATCAGGTTTCGGGCAGCCAGAAAACTAATGGGTATGGCTAAAACAATCCCGAAAATTGTTGCCATCATGCCCATAAAGATGGTTTCGATCATTCTCGAAATGGTGAGTCTCAAGGGTTCTGCAGGTATGGGTCCTCCTACTCTTTCTACCTGTCTTGCCTCAACTTTGTGAATTTGTCTACCCCTTGCACTGGGCGGCGTGAGACGGTATGGCATAACCAGCTCGAGCTTGAAAGAACCCTCACTGTCTGTAGTAACCGATACGTATTGTCCCTCCTGCCTTGGGCGAAACTCGTTTCCCAGCGAATCGACCCACCATATCTGAGCTTCACTGTTGGGTTCGAAGTTTCCCCCTTCTATGGTGAGCACAGTACCCTTGATTACATTGTTATTCTCATCAAACCGGGAGAGCTCTCCGCAGGTGGGATCGGACTTGAGATATGGTTCTCCCGGACCTCGTTCCGGCTGTTGAGGCAGGGGATCTTCACAACCTATGAGTATATTTGCATGTGCTTTTACCGTTTCTGTGCGGTATGTAAAGGCGGCTTTCCACGGCCAGAGTACTCTTGAAAGAGGCGGCAGAGCCTGTGGTAGATCGGTTATTGCCTTGTAGGGATTTATCTCGCTTATCTGCCATCCCAGAGAAAAGAATACAAAAACCACGAGTACAAAAATACCTACGCCCCCTCTACGTTCCGGTCTGGTCTGTCGTGCGGCATCCCTGATATTCCATAACCATATAAGAAAAATAGAACCCATAACCAGACCCACGAAAAAGGGGCGTCTGCCCAATGCTTTTGAAAACATCGCCATTGCGGTGGGTTCTCTATGAGCTAGAAGATATACTCTCCATGCAAGGAGCCCTGAACTGCTGAAAAAAGCGGCCATAAGGAGAAGACCCCTGGAGAACTGGGTTGCAAGCACCTGACCCAACCCGGGAATGATGGCAGAAAGAAAGGCAGCTACGGGTGCAGACACAATGCTTTTTGGAGTAGACCCCTGTTTCGGGCGAGCTCTTCGCTTCTTTTTTTTCTTTATTTTAATCTCAGGAATCGGTTCCATGATTACTCTTCCCTTCTGCCAGCGCTGATTCGCTCAGCCTCTTCCCCGTAAATCTCTTTAAACTCTTCATCGGTCATTTTCCTTATCTCTTCCCGCGTACCTCTATATACGATCCTCCCCTCTCTTAAGCCTATTACCCTGGTAGCATATCTTTGAACCAGATCGAGATAGTGCAGACTGCAGAGCACCATGATTTTTGACTCCTGGTTCATCCTTTCTATGTAGCCGAGTATAGTATGAGCGAGAACGGGGTCGAGACTTGCCACCGGTTCGTCCGCAAGGATCATTCTTGGCTCCTGCATGAGCGCCCTGGCTATCCCTACCCTCTGCTGCTGGCCTCCGCTCAGTTCATCTGCCCGCTTGTGAGCCTGGTCGGCAATGCCTACTTTTTCCAGTGCCTTTCCCGCTGTTTCTCTGTCTCTCTGCGGAAAACGATGAATAATGCTCGACCAGGGATTTACATAGCCCAATCTACCCGAAAGCACATTGCTTGTAACGGAGAGTCGTTTTACCAGGTTGAAATGCTGGAAAATCATGCCGATTTGACGCCGAATTTTACGAAGCTGGGCCGGATCGGCAGAGGTAATGTCTTCGCCGTCCCATAAAATTTCACCTTCTGTGGGCTCCACCAGTCTGTTTATGCAGCGAAGCAGGGTGGATTTCCCGGAGCCACTTAACCCTATTATCACCAGAAACTCTCCGTCTTCTACCTGGAAACTCACATCTCTTAGGGCAACCGTTCCGTCTTCGTATATTTTGGTTAGATTTTTTACTTCGAGCATTTTCTGATCCGACCAATTTTAATGCAACTGTTTGATTTTTGCCTTAAACCCGCCCTGTTTAAAAACAAGGGGGCTTTAATAGGCCCCCTTGTTTTTAAGAAATTTCAAACAGATCTGCCTTTAAACCCTATTTTAGCAGATCTTCGATCTTCAGGCCTGATGCCTGGAGGACCTGCCTGAAGGGGTCGTAGAAGGTATCATCGATTTTTTGGAGCCCATCCCACTGGTAAGCAGTTCTTAACGCTTCTTTTCCCTCTTCTGTTTTTGAGATTTCAAGCAGGGCGTTTACGATCTTATCCCTTAATTCTCTAGAAATAGAGGGATGAAACTGAACTCCGTCATTGGGTATATCTTCCGTTACCTTTATTACCACAACCTTTTCCATCACATCAGGATGGTCACCCTCAATCCTGGTGCGAGCATCCACATAGGTTGCCCCTGCGTCCACCTCTCCATTGTACACAGCGGCGACGACCGAGTCGTGGCTTCCCGCATCTACGACCTCTTTAAGATCGGTCTCAGGATTGATTCCTTCTGCCCTCAATGTAAGCATGGGAATAATCCATCCGCTCGTGGAAAGCGGATCCGGCCTTGCAAAAGTTTTTCCTCTAAGATCGGGAATGCTGGAGACTCCGCTGTCTTTATTAACTATAATCTGACCGTTATAAGTTGGACTACCGTACCTCACAGAGACGAGTTCTGCCTCTGCTACTCCCCTGTCTGCCGCCATTACATAGGAGAATGTAGCCAGAGAGGCCATGTGTGCCTTTGGCGGCTCACTGGAAAGTGCCTCTATTACTCCTGCATATTCGGTTGCAACGGTTGTCTTAAAGTAAAGGCCGGTCTTATCGTGGAGAAGGTCTGCAACCGACTGAGCGCCGGCAGCCACTCTCTCCATCTCACCAGAAGGTACGAATGCCCATATAAGGGGATTCTCCTCTGTCCCCAATGCCGCTTCCTTTTCCCCGCCTGCAAAGGCCATGCAGGTGAAAACAACACCCAAGACCAGGACAAAACTCAACATCCTTTTGATTTTCATTTTTAGCCTCCATTTTTTTAAGTGGGTTTCCGGTTTTAAAAGTTTTCCGGAACCGCAATACAAGATAGAATAGTTTTTGCGAAAATGCAAGATATTATTCCGCTCTTCTTTATCTAAGATTAAAGTTATTTCTTAAAAAGGCCCGGTTTGGAAGGGGTGATAGGGTATTTTACTACGAAAGAAAGCTTTGTACCTATGGCGGTGGTCCATCAGTCTTCTAGCTGGGGGACACACTGCAGGTTATGCCCGTTGGCTTTCTTTCGGAGCAAACAACCACCTAAGTAGTTTCCGCTTAAGCGGAAACTACTTAGCCCCTACAGGGCTCGCAAAGCCTTAGGCTTGCCGGTGGTTGTTTACTCCGTAGATCGTACTTCCATGTCTTTAAAGCTTGCCCCTCCGCGCAGGGTTCGCAGGGCTATCTGGACACCGGAGTCGATAGAAAACCAGGTTTTATATTTTACCTTCTCAGCGCCGTTTACGAATACAGAAATATACTGGGCTACCGGATTGTAGAGTATATCCAGGTCCATGTACCTGTGAATCGGTTCCTCTATAATTGCATCCAGTACCATTTCCATGTGTACAGAATCGGAGGAACGATAAAACTGTAAACGCGTATCAGGACAGCCGTAGTATTCCCGATCCCTGGTTATCCAGACCAGAATGGAGTCACCAAACCCGTAGCCTTTTTTCCACTCTCTTTCGGTTGCAAATATGTGAGCTCCGAAACCCACCCAACCACTACCGGTTGAACGTCCTTTAAAAGAAAAGAGGGTTGGTTTGGAGTTTTGAATCACAGGAATTACGAGTTTGGCGAAATACTGAGAAGGGTCGAGCTGTTCGGCTCTATCGTCTCTTATAAACCAGTTTCCCATCTGGGGGACAGCCCGGTGGAAACCCTTCTGTATAACAACCGGAAAGTCCTCTTTTGAGATGACAGCGCCAATCCCTGCTTCGGACTTATCTCTTACTGGTTTTTCTATTTTAAGCTGCTTAAGCTCTTTTACCCTTAATTCAAGTTTTCTGTTGTCCGAAATAAGTTTCCTGTTCTCTTTCTGGAGATTTTTTATTTTCTCTTCAAACCTTCTTCTCTCTTCCTTGAGGAATATTAACTCTTCTTGAAGTTTTCTTTTTTCTTCTGTAAGGGAGTTAACCTTTAGGCTAGAAGTTTCAATTCTATCTATCAATCTGGTTTTCTCTCCACTCAGGATACGTAGACGCCAGCTTAGTCGGGTAATGCTTTCTTTTTGGGAGCTAAGTTCCCTGTTCAATTGCTCTTTCCTCTTTCTGAGGCTGCTAAGTGATTCTTCTAATTGCTTCTTCTCTTTCTCCAGAAAGAAAAGCTCTTTCTCTGTCTCCTCTAATTCTTTCAACAGGGAAACGGTTATCTCCTCCTGCTCCTCTTTCTCTTTACGAAGAGCGGCAATCCTCTGTTCGTATCCTTCCCGCTCTGCCTTGATGAGTGTGCCTTTAAGAAGGGTTATTTTCTCCTCAAAGTCTTCGGGCATGGGAGCGGGGTAAAGCGAATCTGCGAGGGCAAACTTGTCTGTATCTGTAAGAAGAAACTCTCCTGCAAAGGATTGGCCGTCGTAGATAATTCCTGAAATTTTAAGCCTGTTACTGGCGATAGGCTCAATTTTAACAAAATCGAGTATTAAATCTTCCGGAAATAGATCTGCCGATTCGGGAAACAGGCTCTCTATATGCCAGAAGCCTTCCTTCTCGTCTCTCATGGCGATCAGGAGTGAAATTGTCTTTCCAGTTCTTCCAACCGAACGGATATAGAGCCTGTCGGGACCGGCTATACTCAACCTGGCATTCTTAAAATCTATTTCTCTGAGATCTATCGTCTGGGAGGAGACTCCGAAGGATAGAAAAACAGAAAGAACTCCGGCAAAAAATAACCTTTTTCCTGACATACTTTTCTCTATCTCCTTGAATCGGTTTAAAACTTTATAAACTTAAGCAGCTTAAAGAAATCCCCGATCAACCCGCAAGGAGCGCCCAATACCGTTCACCGGCGCTTGATGTGTCAGTACTGAATGAATGCTGGTAATGAGGATATATTTGTGGTATAAATCTACCATGAAGAAGCTACATCTTAATCTTATACCTTTGTGGTTTCTTATCTTGGTGTTTTTCTTTTACTCCGGTGGAGAGGGTTTTCCACAGGAAGAAAAAAGGACATCTCCCTTTATTTTTATACCCGACTTGAGGATCTGGGGGCTCGATATCGATGTGGGTTATCGAGGAGTCAGGTTTTTCGCGGGGGTTGATACAATATTGTGGGTTTCGGCAGGCGGTGGTTACGAGAGAAAAACCTTTTTTCATAACCCCGACGGAACTATATACAACGGAGGCGATCCCCAAATCGATCCGGAAAAAGACCCATTTTTTTACAGGGCAAATGTTCAGTGGGCTGCAGGAATATCCCAGGGCATCATCTCCCGGGGATTGCTTCCTCAGAGGTTGCTCCCGCTGGGGCTTTCCCCGTCAGAGCCGTCCCTTACAAGGGAGAATGCGAGAAAGGGGGAGAACGTTCTCGAAGCCTTTATCTTTTATAAAGGTCGTTTCGATATGCATCTGCACGATCGGGAAAATCCAGATCAACTTATCTTTCGCTCACAAACTATAGAAGATAAAGATGGAGTTTTTCAGAACTCATTTCTGGGAGGTTTTACCCTCGATAATATAAAGGAGCACAGGCGCAGCAAGGTTAAAGAGGGCTATTTTGCCGAAATTTCGGGAGAATGGGGGCCCGAGTGGTTCGGAAACAATATTTTCGGAAAAGCAGATTTTATGAGGTTTAATTTAAGCATGAAGGGATTTATACCCCTGTTAGATCTTTATCCTGAAAACTTCATGAATATTTTAAGCATCTATGCGGGTGCCTTTATATCTCTCGATTATTTTAGCGGTAACAGTGTTCCTCTGAATGTCAGACAGACTTTAGGTGGGCGTGATCCAAGGACGGGATTGGGTGGAGCTGTGCGAGGAATTGATGACGGAAGGTTCGACGCTCCCTTTAAAGTTGTGGGAAATCTCGAGTTACGAGTCAATTTGCCTGCCCTTATATGGAAGGATCTCGTTCCCGGTCTTCTGCTTTATTTCGATTCAGGCTACTATAACGAGCTAAACGGAAGTGTTTTAGGGTTTCTCTTTTCTGCAGGAGGTGGATTGTACCTGGATTTTTTTAATATTTCCGAGCTTATCGTTTATACACAGTATTTCTTAAACGGTACGAATGTAAATGAGAAGAGTTTTACTCCCTTTAGACTCGGATTTGGGTTCCATTTTTAGAAAGACCTTCCCCCTTGCATAGTTTTAAAAAATCAGTATCCTGATACCGAAATGAAGGGTTATAAAGAACAGGGGCAGACTCATCTGCTCTGGAAGGAGACCTCCCGTAAGAAGCTTCTTGAGTGCAGAATCTTCGATGTTTACAGTGTAAACAGGATATCCCCCGAGGGGAAGAATGCCGACTTCGTGCTTCTGGATACACCCGACTGGGTTACCATCATTCCGCTTCTCGATGATTCCGTAGGAGAGTCCTTCGTCATGGTTCGTCAGTTCCGGCAGGGAGAGGGAGAGCTTACAGTAGAGTTTCCTGCGGGTACGGTGGATGAGGGAGAAAACCCTGAGGATACTGCTCAAAGAGAACTTCTGGAAGAGACGGGCTACTCCGCAGGGAGTATTGTCAGTCTGGGAGAGGTAAATTCAAATCCGGCCTTTCTCAATAACAGGGTTCACACTTTTCTTGCCACCGGTCTTAAAAAGATTCAGGAACAGAGTCCAGATATACACGAATATCTGGATGTGTTGATTGTCCCTTTAGAGGAAGTAATACGGGAGATGGGTAGAGGCCCTTACTTAAGTGGAATCTCCATGATTTCTCTATTCTGGTATCTGCGATGGAAGAATGAGGTTTAGATGAAACTCTCGTGGTAGGATACGGCTTCGATGCCGTTTACCTGCCTTCTTGCCTTTGAGCCGCAGAGCTTAGAGGCGCCGACCGGATTCGAACCGGTGCGTAAAGGTTTTGCAGACCTCTCCCTTACCACTTGGGTACGGCGCCCTGTAAAATACACTTTTCGTTAGAAAAGTATAATAAAATTTTTATCTTTTGTCCACTCTGCGAATTGCCTCATTAAAAATCTATACGAAAAAAAGCTATTGCCTCATATAAAATCTACCTGAAATAAAAATTTTTAAATATCTTCTTGCATGAATATTAAAGCAGGGAGGGGGAGTTATGGGGCTGACGATGGAGCAAAAAAAGGCAGTAACAAATGAGATAGCAAAAAGGTATCAAAAGGCTTCGAAGAAGCAAAAGGGAGTGATCCTGGATGAAATTGTGGAGATCACAAAATA
>QNBH01000099.1 GCA_003645645.1 Spirochaetota bacterium
GGAGTGTGAGTGCTACCCTGCTTTCAGGGGTAAATATTCCCTTGCTCGTCGGATTTGCCACATCCACTATAAATCGCTCTGTAAAATTTTTTACATCAATATGATATCTAACTACAGGCCCGGCATAACTGTACTTTACTACGAAAGAAAGCTTTGTACCTATGGCGGTGGTCCATCAGTCTTCTAGCTGGGGGACACACTGCAGGCTATGCCCGCTGGCTTTCTTTTGGAGCAAACAACCACCTAAGTAGTTTCCGCTTAAGCGGAAACTACTTAGCCCTTGCAGGGCTAGCAAAGCCTCAGGCTTTGCCGGTGGTTGTTTGCTCGTACCGGGAATAGTTTCCGGATGGATTCTTATGGCCACCATGTTCTTCCCGGAGCTCTCTCTTTCTGCAGTCCTCTCAAGACCCGGTACAGAGGTTCTGGCCGTGCAGATTATACGTTTTGCCGAAGATGGTCTGTGGGGCAGACGTCTGCACTTGGGATTATCATGATATTCTTCTCCACTCTGATGGTGGGAGTGGTTACTTTGATAGGAATGAAATTACAGCCCGTTGAGAAAGAAATAAAACCTACCACCCTTGACCGGTAGCAATGCTCTCTTTATAATCCCTACAGTCTGGAATAATTGTTAACAGGGGTTACAGTGTATGAGTATCAGGGTAAGGTATGCTCCCTCCCCTACAGGTTTACAGCATATCGGGGGGGTAAGAACGGCACTTTTTAACTACTTTTTTGCCAGAGCCAATAAGGGTAAATTCATACTCAGAGTGGAAGATACGGACCGGGCAAGGTACAGCAAGGAAGCACTGGATGATTTGTTTGAGACTATGCACTGGCTGGGTATTAGCTGGGATGAGGGCCCCGGGGTTGGGGGAGATTACGGGCCCTATTTTCAGTCTCAGAGACTTCATGTCTATCGTGAACATGCAGAAAAACTAATTCAAAGGGGAGAAGCGTACTACTGTTTTTGCCCTCCAGAGAGGCTTAAAAGATTGAGGGAAGAACAGCAGAAAAAGAAAGAAAGCATAGGTTACGACCGGTTCTGCCGGGATTTGCCCCAAGAAGAGGTATCCCGGAAAATAAAAGAGCAGATTCCCCATGTTATTCGTTTAAAAGTACCCCTCGAGGGAGAGACCCTATTCTACGATAAACTGCTGGGAGAGATAAAAAAGAAAAACAGGGATCTACCTTCCGACCCGGTACTGCTCAAATCGGACGGATATCCCACCTATCATCTTGCCAATGTAGTTGATGACCACCTGATGGGAATCTCTCATATTCTTAGAGCCCAGGAGTGGCTTCCTTCTGTACCCATCCATATTCACATATACCGAGCCTTCGGCTGGGAACCTCCTTTTTTCTGCCACGTTCCCATGGTGATGGGGAAGGACGGGCAGAAACTTTCCAAAAGGCATGGTTCAACCAGCATAAGAGAGTTCCGCGAGCAGGGTTATCTACCCGAAGCACTGATAAACTATATCTCACTTGTGGGATGGTCCTACGATGATTCCAGGGAGTTTTTTTCAAAGGAAGAACTGGAGAGGCTTTTCACTCTTGATAGGCTTAACAAAGCACCGGGGGTGTTCGATTACAAAAAGCTCGATTGGTTTAACGGTCAATACATAAGGATGAAAGACGATGAGGAGCTTAAGGCGCTCGTACTTCCCTATCTTCTAAAAGATGGGCTTTTATCCAATCCTCCCACCGAACGGGAGTTAAAGATTGTGGATGGAATGATTCCATTAGTTAAAGAGAGGCTTAAAAAGCTATCCGAAATATCGGGAATGGTTAAATTTCTCTTTGTTGAAATTGATCAATATAGTAAGGAGGATATAATTCCTAAAAAGATGAATGCTGAAACCACCATCAGAGTACTTAAAGAAGGACGAAAACTAATAGAAGAGTTCCCGAAGCATACAGACGAGGAGAACGAAGAGTTGATAAGAAGAAAAGCCGAAGAGATGGGGATGAAAGTAGGCTCTTTTATGATGCCCATAAGAGTAGCAATAACCGGAAGCACGGTATCTCCTCCGCTTCTGGGTTCCATACGATTGCTTGGTACGGAAAAGGCTGTTAAAAGAATAAGCGGTGTAATAGAGGTTTTAAAAAAAGCCGTTTAATTAGAGGTTTCATGTAATTCTAGATTTTAATTTATCTTTTAATTTATCAAGGAAGGCAGGTTATGGCGAGACAGATGACTCAAATCACCATGGAAGAGCTTGTTTCTCTATGCAAAAGAAGGGGGTTTGTCTTTCAATCGAGCGAAATATATGGGGGATTAAGCTCGGCGTGGGATTACGGCCCCATGGGGGTGGAACTTAAAAACAATATACGGGACTTCTGGTGGCGAGAGATGACACAGTACTACGATAATATAGTGGGACTCGATGCTGCCATTCTCATGCATCCGCGAGTCTGGGAGGCTTCCGGACATGTAGAAAGCTTTACCGACCCCCTTGTGGATTGTAAGGGCTGTAAACAGAGGTTTCGTGAGGACAATGTACTCGAAGAAAATCGAGTATCCCGTACCTGCCCGGAATGCGGAGGTGAACTCACCGAGCCGAGGCAGTTTAACCTCATGTTTAAGACTCATATAGGACCGGTGGAGGATGCAGGTTCCATTGTCTATCTTCGCCCTGAAACTGCACAGGGGATATATGTGAATTATAAAAATGTCATGCAAACCAGTCGGTTGAAAATCCCCTTCGGCATAGCCCAAATCGGCAAGGCCTTTAGAAACGAAATAACTACCAAGAACTTTATTTTCAGAACCTGTGAGTTTGAGCAGATGGAGATGCAGTATTTTGTCAAACCGGGGGAGGATCAGAAGTGGTTTGAATACTGGAAGGAGCAGAGATGGGAGTTTTACAGGAAGATAGGAATCAGAGAAAAGAAAATGCGCTATCACCAGCATGGCCCCGATGAGCTCGCCCACTATGCGAAGGTAGCCTTTGATATTCAGTATGAGTTTCCCTTCGGGTGGAAAGAACTCGAAGGTATACACAACCGAACGGATTACGATTTGAGAAGACACACGGAGTATTCCGGAAAGGATCTATCCTATCTGGATGATGTTACAAGAGAGCGTTACATCCCCTACATAATCGAAACATCGGCCGGCTTAACCCGCACTGTATTAACAGTTCTCTCCGATGCCTGGGAGGAGGAGAAGCTTGAAGATGGAGAGACCAGGTCTGTGATGCATTTTCATCCGGAGATTGCACCGATTACCGTGGGAGTTTTCCCGCTGGTAAAGAAAGATGGCCTTCCCGAAATCGCGAAAGAAATAGAACAGAAGTTAAGGGTGGACTTTACAACATTCTACGACCAAAGTGGTGCCATAGGTCGAAGATACAGGCGTCAGGATGAAATAGGTACCCCCTACTGCGTAACCGTTGACTATCAGACAAGGGAGGACCGTACCGTAACCATAAGGTTCAGAGACAGCATGGATCAGATTAGAGTTAGAATAGAAGATATAGCCACAAGGATAAAACAGGAGATTGCCACTTACAGGAGGGTTGAATGAGAGACGGTTTGGAAGTTTTAGAAGAGAGGGGTTTTGTTAAACAATGTACAGATCTTGAAGCACTCCGTAACCGCCTTCATACAGAAGAGGTAACTTTTTACTGCGGATTTGATCCCACTCATTCCAGTCTCCATGCAGGCCATCTTATTCCCCTGTTTGCAATGGCTCATCTGGCCAGAGCAGGACACAGGGCCATAGCTCTGGTGGGAGGAGGTACTGCCCGCATTGGAGACCCTTCCGGTAAAACCGAGATGAGGCAGATGCTTTCTGTGGAAGAGATTAAGAGTAATGCACAATCAATCAGAGAGCAGATATCGAGGTTTATTGATTTTAAAAAAGGCAAGGCTATTCTGGAGGATAATGCTAAATGGCTTGCCAATCTTAACTATATCGATTTTCTAAGAGATATAGGCAGGCATTTTTCCGTAAACAGGATGCTCAGTTATGAAACATACAAAGCGAGACTTGAAACAGGGCTTACTTTCATAGAGTTTAACTATCAACTTCTCCAGGCTTACGATTTTCTGGTTCTGTTTAAAAAGTACGGGTGCAGACTCCAGATAGGCGGTGATGACCAGTGGGGAAATATAGTTGCCGGAATGGATCTTATCAGAAGGGTAGAGGGGGAGGAGGCCTACGGGCTGACCTTTCCTCTGGTAACCCGTGCCGACGGCAAGAAGATGGGAAAAACCGAGGAAGGTGCACTCTTTCTTAATTCAAACTTTACAACTGCATACGAGTTCTACCAGTACTGGAGGAATGTGCCCGATCAGGATGTTGAGAGATTTCTGCTTTTATATACATTTCTTCCGGTTGAGGAGATAGGCAAACTGGGGAAACTTAAAGACAAAGAAATCAACTTCGCCAAAGAAAAGCTCGCATTCGAGATTACAAAAATCGTGCACGGAGAGGAGAAGGCAAATAACGCCCGCGAAGCCGCAAAGGCTGCATTCGATCGCAGTCAGGCAGAGGGCAACCGTTCTGCCATACCCTATGTGACTGTCTCGGGCACTGCATTAAGTGAAGGCATTTCAGCCATAGAGCTTTTTACTAAGACACCTCTGTGTAGCTCCAACAGTGAGGCGCGAAGGCTGATAAATCAGGGCGGAGCTTATATAAATGAGAAAAAAATCACAGATATAAATGAACGAATCGACTCATCCTGGCTTGAGGATGATGAGCTTCTCCTACGTGCTGGGAAAAAAAGGTACTTTCGAGTGATAGTGGAGGTTTAAAGAACCTCTTCTTTATTGGAGGATCTCACCCATCCTGGTAATCTCCTCCATTAACGCCTCATCCTCGGAGTGTGCGTTTGCATAGTTGAAGAGGGCAGGCATCGATTCGGTAGAGAACTTCTCGCTTGCCTTAAGAAATCGCTCCATGGAAGATTCAAGCTCGGCGGGAGGATTATCGCCCCAATCGGGATATTTCTCACCTACTTCCCGTATCTTGGGGGCCAGATCTTTAAGCGCAGTGTTAAGCTCCTTTACTGCTTTTACAATATCCCCGGAAGAATTGTATTCTTCCATTGATTGGGAGAACTTCTCCATTGCAGCAGACATCCCATCTATCACCTCTCGTTCATAGGTAAATTGATTTTGTGCAAAAGCATTAAAAGAGAAAAGCAGACATATAGCCGCTATAAAAGTTATTCTTCGCATTACTTCCTCCTCATAGAGATTCAACTTTAAAGAAACAAGTTTCTCTTAAAAAAGAACAAGTGTCAATGGAATTGATTATTTTTCAATTCCCACCCTCGCTTTAACTCCCTTCGAAGCGTAATGTTTGATTTCCTGCATCTCTGTAACAAGATCTGCATTCTCAATAAGCTCCTGGGGAGCATCTCTTCCGGTAAGAACAAGCTCCACTTTTTCGGGTTTTTGTTTAAGAAGCTCTTTAACAGCCTCCAGGGGGAAAAGACCAAATTTTAGAGCAATGTTTACCTCTTCAAGAATAACCACATCATACTTCCCGGATGTAACAGCCTCTCTCAAACGGTTTAGCCCATGGAGAGCTCTTTCCCTGTCTTCTTCGTTCGGCTTCCCCTTTATAAAACCTCTTCCACCGTATTGCTCCAAGGTAATCCGGTCATCGAACCGTTTCAGGGACTTGATTTCGCTGTATTCGCCCTTTTTTATAAACTGTCCTATAAAAACATTCATGCCCGCACCTGCTGCTCTTAAGGCCAGTCCCAGAGCTGCTGTGGTCTTCCCCTTTCCGTTTCCTGTATAAATCTGGATATAGCCTCTTTTCAATTAAGGATTCTCCGGTACATCTTTAGTTAGTATGATAAATAATATAGAGAATGGGGTCAATCAATAGCAGCCGCCTCTTCTTGCCTCCTTGAGTAATATGACCGGTTTACAATATAATCATATTTTTAAACGGATTGACAGAAGTAATAAATAAGAGAATGAGCTTGAAAGACATCTAATATTTTGGAACAAAAAAAGAGGATAAAGATGAAAAAAATTTTCTCCAGTTACTGTGAGCTTCCAAGATGGATAAGAAAACCTCTCTGGAAAGCGTGGCACAAGTATCTGGCAAAAAAAGATAAACATGCACTGACGATATTCATGAACTATGGGTATGCGGGCTTGAACGGAGAAGGTAAGACTGTAGATCTGGCGGACGGGGACGAACCAAATCGTTTTTCCATACAACTATATCATCACGTTGCAAGTGGAACGGAGCTTAAAGGCCGTGATGTATTGGAGGTGGGTTGCGGCAGAGGCGGAGGTGCTTCTTATATTATGGGATATTTCGCGCCGAACTTATACGTGGGTCTGGACCAATCGAAAAGTGGCACTGCCTTCTGTAATCGCTACTTCAAGATGAGCGGTCTGTCCTTTGTGCGGGGATATGCTGAAAACCTGCCTTTTAAAGAAGGCTCCTTCGATTGTGTGATAAATATAGAATCCTCCAGATGTTACGGCGATATGAATGCTTTTTTATCGGGTGTGTGGAAGGTTCTCCGCCCCGGCGGGAATTTCCTTCTGGCAGATTTGCGAACAGGTGAAGGAAAGGAAGAACTTAAAGCTCAGTTACAAGCTGCAGGATTTAAAACTCTTAAAGAAGAGAAAATTACTCAAAATGTAATAAGATCTCTTGAGCTTGACGATGCAAGGAGGAAGAAGCTAATAGAAGAAAATGTTCCCGGATATTTAAAAAACTCTTTCTGGGAATGGGCCGGGGTTAGGGGATCGGATAGGTATTATTCTTTTATTAACGGAGATATGGACTACTGGAACTTTATTTTACAGAAAGCCTGATAATGACCTTGAGAGGGTATGCTCTATAGGTTAAACTCGCTAAAATAGAGCTTCACACCGGAGGGAAGAATATGGCGGAACATAACAGACAAGAAGAAAAACTTTTAAAATTACGTCACTCAACTGCCCACGTAATGGCAGAAGCGGTACTTCAACTTTTTCCGGATGCTAAATTGGGTATCGGCCCGCCTATAGAGAACGGATTTTATTACGACTTCGACCTTCCTTCAAGCCTTACTCCAGATAATCTGGAAGAAATCGAGAAACGGATGAAAGAAATTGTAAAGCAGAACCATTCCTTCAAGAGGAAAATCGTGAGCAAGGCTGAGGCAAGGGAGCTCTTTAAAAATCAACCCTACAAGATTGAGCTGCTGGATGAGCTTCCAGATAACGAGGAGATATCCGTATATGAACAAGGCGGGTTTACAGACCTGTGTAAGGGGCCGCATCTGGATAATACCTCGGAAATAGACCCTGAAGGATTTAAGTTACTCACTGTAGCAGGGGCTTACTGGCGAGGTAAAGAGAGGAATCCCATGTTACAGCGTATATACGGTACGGTCTGGCAATCTGCTAAAGAGCTACGCACCCATCTCCAGCAACTTAAAGAGATAGAACAGAGGGATCATCGGAAACTGGGAAAAGAGCTCGATCTTTTCTCTACCCATGAGGAAGCAGGACCCGGACTTATTTATTGGCATCCGAAGGGTGCAAGAATAAGGCTGGTCATAGAGGATTACTGGCGTAGAGAACATCTTAAAAACGGTTATGAAATACTCTTTACTCCCCATATTGGAAAGGCTCAGTTGTGGGAAACATCGGGGCATCTTGATTTCTACAGAGAGAGTATGTATTCGCCCATGAAGGTGGATGAACAGGATTTTTATGTAAAGCCAATGAATTGTCCCTTTCACATTCTTGTTTACAAATCTGATATTCGCTCCTATCGTGATCTTCCCATGCGCTGGGCCGAACTGGGCACCGTTTACCGGTACGAACGCTCGGGAGTAATGCACGGCCTGATGAGGGTAAGGGGATTTACTCAGGATGATGCACATATAATATGCACGCCGGAACAGATAGAGGGCGAGATTCTCGAGGTTTTACGTTTTTCTTTAAAGATGTGGGCAGCCTTTGGGTTCTCAGAGATAAAGGCATACCTGGCAACAAGACCTAAGAAGAGTGTTGGGGATGAGAAAAGCTGGAGTCAGGCAGTGGATTCTCTTGAAAAGGCGATAGAAGCAGAGGGACTCGATTATGAGGTCGATGAGGGCGGTGGAGCGTTTTACGGTCCGAAGATCGATCTTAAGGTAAAGGATGCTCTCGGAAGGGAGTGGCAAATGACCACCATTCAGTTCGATTTTAATCTGCCTGAGCGATTCGATATGACCTTTGTGGACAGGGATGGGAGGGAGAAGAGGCCCTACATGGTCCACAGAGCTCTCCTGGGTTCTCTCGAGAGGTTTTTCGGAGTTTTAATCGAACACTACGGTGGGGCTTTCCCCGTCTGGCTTGCTCCTCTCCAGGCTGTAGTTATTCCCGTAGCTCCCCCTTTTAACCAGTATGCCGAAAAGGTGGCTAAGAAATTGGAAGATGCGGATATACGGGTAGAGGCTTCTGTGGGTGAGCAGAGGATGAATGCAAAGATAAGAGATGCCCAGAACAAGAAAGTTCCCTATATGCTAATTCTGGGTGAAAAGGAGAGAAGCGAAAGTACGGTTTCCATTAGAACACGAAAGGGTGAGCAGATTAAAGATCTAAAAATTGGTGAATGTATTTCCTATATCCAGGATAAAATCGATAAGAAGGAGCTCCTCTGATAGATTTACAAGATGCGGGGAAGATTTTGCCGCTTTGTTACTGGAATCAAGCTCTATCCCGGATAATCGAAGTCTTCCTTATTACCCGGGCCTTTTAAGAACTTTACAATTTCGTGAACGATCTTTGCCGTGATCCCCCAGATTTTCTCATCCTTCCATTTATAGACAAGAATCTGATGATTCTTGCTTTTCCATGGTTTATGGTATCTGCCCGGAAGACCCAGTTCCCAGGCTGGCAGGAGAATTGTCTCTTTCCCGTTTTCATCGAAGTAGGATGGTTTTATCTCCAGATAAACACTGAATTTATCGGGTTCGTTCTCCATAAAATAGGACACAGGTATGAGTATAACTTTTTCTACTTCTTTAACATTAATATCGAGTTCTTCCGGTCCTGCAATATCGAGAACCCCGATAAATACATCAATTATTGCACCCATAGGAGCAATTACGGAGTTACACTGACCCTCAATAATTATTTTCTTTCTATCGATGCCTATCTCTTCTTCCGTTTCCCGAATTGCCGTATCCCTTAAGACCTTATCCTTTTCGGGATCGAACACTCCGCCGGGAAAACAGATTTCATTCCCCTGGGGAATATCGATTGCTCTCTTCTCAAAGAGAAAATAGTACTCTGTGTTACGAAAAACCAGTGGAACAAAAACGGCAGTATTTAAATAGTCGTCTCTACCCAGAGTAGTGCGCGAGAGGGCAAGTCTCTTCTTTAAGGTTAAATAAATCTCTTTATCCAAGACCCTTTCCCTTGTAAAAAGTACAATTTTGTGGTTAATCTTTTCTATGAGATTACCTCGATTTGATAAATTAATCAAAGGGAGAACAGATGCTTCCAATCATTACCTCTAACGCATTAAATTATTAAAGAACTCTGTTTTGTCTCCAGAGATTAAAACACCAGAAAGAAAGGAGCTAAGTATGGAAGAGGATTTAAGAAGGCTTAAAGAAATTGGCAAAGAGATAATTTTGCTTGACCACATAAAGGCGATTCTAACCTGGGATCAGGAAACATATATGCCCCCTAATTCTATTGAGGAAAGATCTGAGCAAATAAGTTTTCTCGAGGGACTTTTTCATGAAAAGATCATCAACCCTGAAATCGGAGATCTTCTCTCAAAATTAGGAGTCACTCAGGATAATCCCGAAGGCAGGTTTGATCTGGAACCAATCGATAGAGCCTATCTGCGGGAGTTCTACAGGGATCACACACGAAATATAAAACTTCCCGAAAGGCTGGTGGTAGAACTGGCTAAAGAGAGTAGTGTGGCTCAATCGGTTTGGGTTAAGGCCAGGCAGAATAGAGATTTTAAAATGTTTGTACCACACTTGAATAAATTGGTCATGCTTAACAGAGAGAAGGCGGAGAGACTTGGATATATGGATCATCCATACGATGCTCTTCTGGATGAGTTTGAGCCATGGATGAAGACCGAAAGGGTAACGGAAGTCTTTTCAGGATTACAGAAAGGTCTTAAAGAAATCATTGAGAAAATAAAAGAGGTACCCCAGGTAGACGATGGTTTCCTTCTAAGAGACTTTCCCGTTGAAAGGCAAAAGGAGTTCGGAACGATGGTTCTTAAGGAAATGGGATTCGATTTTGACAGGGGTAGGCTCGATGTTTCAGCTCATCCGTTTACTACAACTCTTGGAAGTGACGATGTGCGTCTTACTTCCCGCTATAATAAAAATTTTTTCAAAACGGGAATTTTCGGTATAATTCACGAAGGAGGGCACGGACTCTACGAACTGGGTTTTCTTAAGAAGATCAAAGGGAATATCCTTGCCATGACCGCATCTCTTGGAATACATGAGTCGCAATCGAGAATCTGGGAAAATATGATCGGGAGAAGTCATGCTTTCTGGCAGTATTACTATCCAAAGCTTAAAGATTTTTTCCCGGAAAGTCTTGGGGACATATCCCTTAATGATTTTTACAGGGGCATAAACAAGGTTGAACCTTCTCATATACGGGTAGAGGCAGATGAAGTTACCTACAGTCTGCATATAATCCTTCGATTTACCCTGGAAACAGAGATTATTTCGGGAAACCTTGCAGTTAAAGATCTCCCCGATGCGTGGAACAGCAAATCCGAGGAGTTGCTTGGAATTATACCTGGAGATGATTCGGAAGGGGTGCTTCAGGACATTCACTGGTCGATGGGGGCAATCGGTTACTTTCCCACATATGCACTTGGTAACCTTTACGGAGCACAATTCTATTCTGCATTGAAAGGAGCTCAACCCGAATTGGAAAAAATGCTTGCATGTGGAGATTTTTCCGGGGTGCTTAACTGGCTAAGGGAGAATATCCATTGCCATGGGAGAATCTATAAAGCAGAAGAGCTTGTTAAAAGGGTAACAGGAGAGGAATTAAATCCCGATTATTTTATAAAGTATTTGAAGGAAAAATATAGCGAAGTTTATGGATTGTCTGGGTTTTGATACCGGAGACGCCTTTTTCTGGGTCTTCCTCTCTGCATTTTTCTTTGGTGCTGCCATAAGCAGGGCTTCATCCATACCGTCCAGAAAGAGGAATCCGGAGCGGGATAGGAACGTAAAATGGTCTTTCTTCTCAATATACCTATCAATTTCTATCTTACTCGCCCTGGCAGGTCTGTTTATAGCAGGTTCCGAAGAGATACTAACCATCAGATTGCTTTTTTTCTTTGGTGGAGTTACCGGAGTATCTTTCTTTGCCGTAAGATTTAAAAAGTCGATAGGATTAAGCCTTATAATAGTGGTCATTGTTTTGTTTTTCTCTCTTCCTGTAATTCTTCAGCCCTGGACATGTTTCAATATGAAACAGAAAAAAATCATGGAGTTTCGTGTCCTATCGATAAAGGATGATATTATAAAGTTGGAGCTGCTTTTCGAGGAGGAGAGCTCAGAAGTGATAGATCTCGGATCCTCGGCCTTGAGTGTTATTGCAGGGGAACTTGTCTTTTCAGAACATTTTATCTTCTTTAGGAAAAAGAGATTATACAGATTGGAAGGATTCAGGGCATACTCGATTGAGGAAAAAGATGGGGAAAAAGTGTATGCGAGAAAAGAATCTGCAGACTATTATCTGAGTCTAGTTGGACTGCAGGGTCAGATAATTAAACTGCTTATAGAGAAGAGTTCTCTGATTCCCGGAATTGCCTATACAAGAATGGGGACAAAACCGTTCAGACCTATAGTTATTCAAAAATACGCCTTAACAATTCCCGAAGAGGGAGAATTAAAGGTAGAACCTGTTTATCCTTGAGGGGATAGTTTTTTCTTGAAAAAGATTATCTTATCAAAGATTGATACGAATACAATCGATCCAGCCAGATATTCGGTATATTTTAGAAATATTGCATACCACGATATGTGAAAATCAAGGAGAGATAGTATTTTTAAGGCATAGAGAGTCATGGCCGAAAATATGGCCGCCTTTCCGAGATAGGTAGTTTCAAACTTTATCTCTTCATGTTTGAAAAAAAGAAGTGCCATACCCACAGCATGAAAGACAAGTCTGAAGGTAATTAACAGGAAAAACCACTGAGAAATAAGATCGAAGGTAAAAAGCACAACCGAGATAACAAATACAACCGAGTAGTCACTCGAACTGTCAAGCATTTTGCCCATCTGGGTTATCTGTTTTGTTTTTCTGGCAAGGTATCCATCAAATAGATCTGTAAGGAATGCCAGGGTGGTAAAAATCAGGAGGATGGAGTTGATATGATAGTGCCTGGATAGAAGGAAAAGAAAACAGATGGTGGGCAGAGAGCTTAGCCTGAACATGGTGAGAAGGTTTGCGAAGTTTATGTGATCCAGCATATAACCATCGGGAATTACCTTAAAATAGTCTTTCATTTTTAGAAGCAGGAAGAGAAGAAGAAAATGAAAAATAAACAGTATCGATATAAATACAGAGACAGATGATACATACATCCGGTAAACCACCATGATGGTAAGAAAAAACAAAAGTTGAAAAGAAAACAGTGCCAGAATTACAATAAAAATACTCCGGGTAATCATATCTCGTTGTGTCATTTTATCAATACTCGAATAAAGAAGGTTGAGTGAGTCAATAATATCCGTATAAGTATTTCCTCTTGACAAGTAATTTTATTATTACTACTAATTAGCTATGACACTATCTGATTTAATAACTACAGTAAGGATAGTGCTTTCACCCATTTTTTTCCTTGTTTTTTTCTCCCCCGAATGGTTTGGCACTTCGGCCACATTCACCATTGTATTTTTATGGGTTCTCTTCATCATAATGGAGTTTTCTGATCTTTTTGATGGATATTTTGCCCGCAAATTAAAACAGGTATCAGAAACAGGGAAGCTGATGGATCCCTTTGCAGATTCCATAAGCAGGCTTACCTACTTTATCTGTTTTGTTGGGTTTAATTTGATGCCTTTGTGGATCTTTATACTTGTTTTATACAGAGATGTGAGTGTAGCATTTATTAGACTCATTGTATCCCGAAAGGGAATTACGATGAGCGCACGTGTTTCCGGAAAATTAAAAGCATGGGTCTATGCCTTTGCCGGTGTTGGTGGTTTGGTCGTTACCTCTCTGCAGAGGCTAAATATTTTTAAGAGTATAATTCCCCAATCAAAAGCTGTCCTATTTATTCTATTTTTCGTGGCTGCAGGTATTGCCATATGGTCACTTTTAGATTACACTTCTGTCCTGTGGAAAAAAGATAAGAAACACTAAAATAGTACCAGGGAGCTTACACTTTTTAACACACTAATGAACAAGGAGAATTGACAAAAAGAAAAAACTTATTTATATTCTAATACAGTTTAATGATATTGAAGAGTTTTATTGGAAATATAGAGGCTTTAACCGATAACGATAAAAGAAAATAATAAAAGTGTATTGATAGGTTATTGACACTGCTGTTTAATAATGATAAATTTTAATTCTGTCTGCATCAAATGTGATTACAGCGTTGTCTCCTTATCACAGTAAGTGAGAGAGAGTGTTTAATTAACAATAGAGTTGTTATACGGTGTCTTAAAACAGCGAATAACAATCATCGATCTTTAAAATAGCAAAATCAGGGAAGGGATTAAGAGCGAGCGAGGTAAGGTAGTCAAGCTAAATTTTGCTGTCTTCTCTTCGGAGGAGGCAGTAAAGATATCATTATGGAGAGTTTGATCC
>QNBH01000100.1 GCA_003645645.1 Spirochaetota bacterium
ATGATGTACCTCCGGGAAAGGGCTGGGAGGACGGTGGTTCCGGCTTGAATCGGCGAAGGGGTGACAGGGAGGGGGAGGACGGTGATGGCCGGCAGGGCGAGGGAAGAGAGCCCTCTCTCCAGGGTGTGCCTTCCGATCAGTGGGGCGGAGGAATGATGGGCATGAGGGGAGAGGAGGCAAAGCAGTATGCCGTTATGCTTATAGTAAGCCCCCACGATCCTGTTTACGCAGCTGAGGAGTACTTTGGAGGATTTGACTCACAGAGAGGTTTTATTTCCACCACGGACTCAGAACTTAACGAGCTCACCTGGCTCAGGCTGCTTGAAACCTGGAGAGATACAAATCCTCCGGGTGATCTGATGCGCAGAAACTACGACATATTCTACATATCAACGTTACCCAAACGTGTGGTTGCCTATAGACCTTTCAGGATAGAACCAACAATAAGAGACTCCAGGTACTATCCCTTCGATTTCTCCTATAAAACTGTCTCCAGGATAAGTGTAGCAGGACCACGTCAGTTGAGAAGCATCGAGGGGTTGAGTGAGAGAGAGAGGGAGAACTTAAGAGTCTATCTTAATGTTTCCCTCTCTGAAGAGGATAGAGTGGTATTTGAAGGTTACCTCGACTCGGTCTTCAAAGAAAAACAGCAGGAATGGGGATATTTCGATCGAATAGAGGCAATTCTTAAGAGCTTCTCCGAATACCAGTACGAATTGGGTTTTACAGATGATGTTTCCGTATCGAGACTCAGGTATTTCCTCACAAAAGACAAAACAGGAGACTGTACCGAGTTCTCCAACACTGCAGCCCTTCTGGGCAGGCTTGCGGGGATCCCTTCGCGGGTGGTAACGGGTTATCTGGCATCAAAAGATTTGCAGTCCATCGCTCACCGCAGGGGGATTTGGCAATTAGCACAGGTTATAGAGCCTCTTCAGGAATATCCCATAGAAGATATTTACCTGGTTACCACCTCCCATCGCCATTCCTGGGTCCAGTTTTATTTGCCCGACTACGGGTGGGTGGACTTCGAATCCACGGCCTTTGCCATCCCACCACCGCCCGGCGGCGACCCCAATTCCATGGATGTGGTTATCCCCATAATCCAGGAAGGGAAACAACCGGTTGAGGATTTTGCCTTTCCCTGGGGTTTCGTGTTTCGAGTGCTGGCACTTATTGCAGGAGCAGCAGTCATCTCTCTCTATATTTATCGATACGGGAAAGAGATCTATTTTTTACTCCTCTCACGCAGAAATGACTTAAAAGGGCTTAAGGCCCTTTACAGGCTTCTGCTTATGCGCCTTGCTGCAAACGGGTACGAGGTAAAAGAGCCTTCTCTCACACCACTGGAATACTCGGAGATCTATCCCGAGCTTAAGCACTTTGCATTTTTATATACAGAAATGCGTTACAGGGAGAAACTTTCAATGGAAGAGAGGGCGGAATCAATGGAAAGACTCAGAGCCGAATACAGGGAGATACTCACATCATTACAAAACGGGTTTGTTCCCTTTTTTAGAAGAATTTTCAGCTTGAAAGGGCTTTCTTACTGATGACCCTCCATATCGTACATAAGAAATCTCGATTATTCCTCCTGCTGGTGGTCTTCTCTTCTCTCCTTCTCCTTTCAGGGTGCGGAGGAAACCGGGACTGGGTTATGTTTCGCGGGGAGAAGGGGAAGGGGATATCACAAAGTGTTCTCCACCCACCCCTCGGAATAAAATGGAAGCTTAAGCTTCAGGAGCATTCCGAGCGTGCATACGCCTTTAACAATCCAATTGTGCTGGGAGATACGATTTATTTCGGTTCTACCGACGGCAACTTCTACGCTCTGGATATTGAGAGCGGCTACATGCGGTGGGTTTTTAAAACAGGGGGCTCCATCAATTCGGTTCCCACAGCCGATGAGAGCAAGGTTTACGTGGGTTCGAACGACGGTAAAGTGTATGCTCTCTCCCGGGACAGGGGGGAACTGGTATGGTCATTCCAGACCGACAGCACAGTACAATCTACAATTATAAGAAGCGAAGACTATGTAATAGCAATAAGCGATGCGGGTCATCTTTTCGCTCTCTCGCCCGATGGCAGAGAGGAGTTTAGCCTGCCCAATCCTGTGTGGCACTATTTTACCTTCCAGGTCTACAAGGGAGTCATCTACTTTGTCCCCGGTCCGTTGAGCGACCCCCACAGTCTGAGCGTCTATGATATAAGGAGCCGGGATTACCTGTGGATTCTTCCCACATATATTTTTGACGCTGTATGGTACTCTTTTGCCGCCATACACAACGACTCACTTCACTTCTCCACCTCCGACCCACACGGTTCTTACTGGGAGTTTGACTACTATTCTTATGACAGGGAAACGGGAAAAGTTATCTGGAAGTACAGTGATCTTTCCAGTTGGGGGGAAAATGTGCCTTCTAATTTGTACAGGCTCTATGAGCAGAACCTGAAGCTTCTCGATTACATGGCTCCTGCTATATGGAAAAATCTGGTAATATACACAAGCGGTGATGCGGTGGTGAGGACATTTGATGCAAATACCGGGAGAATTGCCTGGCAGAGAGAGTTCGATACTTACACCACCAGCGCTCCCACGGTAGCAGGAGACTTTGTCTATTTCGGATTAAGTGGTTATAACAACGCTACCGGAGAGAAAAAGCCCCGGCTGGTTTGCCTTTCTGCAAGAAACGGGAAGCTCATGTGGGAGCTTGAAACGGAAGGAGCGTTGTTGAGCGCTCCGGTTGTAGCCAACAAGTGGATGATTTTCGGAACGGATGAAAATTACTTCTATGTCCTGGAGGCGCTGTTTTGAGTATGAAAGAGAGCAACAACACCGGCAGAATAATCGATTTACGCTCCGATACCGTTACCCTTCCTACGGAAGAGATGAGAAAGGCCATATACGAGGCGGAACTGGGTGACGATGTGCTCGGAGAGGACCCCACAGTAAACAGACTGGAAACCATGGCTGCAGAAAAAATGGGAAAAGAGGAGGCCCTGCTGGTTCCTTCAGGAACTTTTGCAAACCAGCTTGCACTGTTCGCCCACTGCAACAGGGGTGACGAGGTGATTCTGCCTGAGAACTGCCATATAGTTCAAAACGAGGCTGGAGCGCCTTCTGTTTTAGCCTCTGTTCAGCTCAGGAGTTTCATGCCTTCCGGAGATCATCCTGTATGGGAGGATATAGAGCCGAGGATAAGAGTCGGTGACAACATCCATCATCCCAAAACAGGACTTATAGTACTGGAGAATCCACTTTCCAACGGTGATGTTATGCCTCTTAAGGAGTTGAAGAGGATATACAATAATGCAAAAGAGTACGGAGTTCCGGTTCATCTCGACGGAGCGAGGATATTCAATGCAGCACTTTATCTGGAAGTTGATGCAAAAGAGATCGCCCGATTTACCGATTCTACCATGTTCTGTCTGTCAAAGAGTTTAAGCGCTCCCATAGGCTCACTCCTTACAGGAACTGTAGCCTTTATCAAAAAGGCCCGTAAATTGAGAAAGCTGATGGGAGGGGGGATGCGACAGGCAGGGATTATAGCCGCTGCGGGGATTGTGGCTGTGGAGCAAATGACAATGCGTCTTGCAGAAGATCATGCTAACGCAAAGAGGCTGGCCGGGATTTTATCCCGATACAAAGAGTTGCACGTAGAATCGGATAAGGTAAAGACAAATATGGTATTTGCAAGAATGATAAATCACTTGGCAGAAAAAGATTTTGTAGAGAAGTTAAAGACCAGGGGAGTGCTAATATATCCTCCCAGAAGCGGGTGGCTCAGATTTGTAACCCACAGAGGCATAGAAAGGGAAGATATTGATTATATAGAATCTGTTCTACCGGAAGTAATGGAAGAGATTTCTATAACCGGGGGCAGATTGTAGATTTTAACTGCCGGCTCGGTAATGGAAGTCAAGTCTTTAAACACTATTCCATCCATTCCAAGTTCACGGGCGGTTGTTATATTCTTCTCTGTATCGTCTATAAAAAGGCAGTTTTTTGGTGCCTCCCCCAGTAGATCAAGACAATATTTGAATATGCCGGGTTCCGGCTTGTTTATCCCGATTTCGTAAGAAAACACTATAATATCAAAACGGGAGAGCCAATCAGAAAATTCCTCTCTTATATACTCGGCACAATCTTCGGGCATATTGGAGAGAAGAGCCAGCCTTTTACCCTCTTTCTTTAATTTTAAAGCCCATTCGATAACAGCAGGATTGGTTCTGGTCCAGCTTTTTATATCTTCTTTTATAAGTCTATTTAGTTTTTCCTGGCTGAGGTTATTTCCCCGGTCACCTGTTACCTTGACCCAGTATTCCTCTGCAGTTAAAGCCCCCCTGTCGTAGTCTGCACGAAAGGAACGGTAATTCCGTTTAAACTCCTCAGGGGAGAGGCCTGCCAGGGTGTACATTCTCTTAACACACTCCTCATCCTGGGGCAGACTTATGACACAGCCGTAGTCGAATATAACTGTTGTGAGTTCTCTTTTTTGCCGATTATCCATAATTTGTGCAGACAAATATAACGGTTTATATTATTGTTTTCAACCTGTTTTTCTATTGAGCTTTATTTTTTACGGAATAGCAGTCAGGTGGAATGTTCTTTTAGCTGGTTGCCCTTGATTCTCTGCAATATCCGACCTTTCTTTTCAAGCAGTCTGATAAATTCTTTTCTGTAAATGTTTTTTCACACGGCAATATCCAGAACTTTATCTTTTTCCGCGAGGGGCATTAGTAGTAGGCGTCGGACACTGTGTTAGACATCGTACTGTGTTAATTCCGCTAATACCGCATCTTCAGAAGCGTAATCAAACATAGTCAGGTCTGGTTCTTGCGGCGGGTGTGTTCTCTCCCAATGCACCGTCCGTCTGAGAGCTTCATCCCGATCCACATTCTCCCGATAACCGAGTTCTTCACGGATACGGGTTGTGTCAACAACCATATGCTGTCTTGTGTTGATGTTCGGATGGAGATGGGCAGGTAAGCAGCCGGTGGGCACAACTACTATTTCACCGTTCCATTCCGCAGCTTTCCCAATCGCCTCAACCCATCCTGTTTCAGGAAGAGCTTCCACTTCGCCAAGGTTGTAGATACGCCCTGCGGAACTTTCATCTCTAACCACAAGTGCAATAGCAGATGCAACATTTTCCACGTATCCACGTGTCCAACGCCATTGAGCAAGCCCCTTGTCCAGCAATATGACAGGCCTCCTGTCGTCCATACGTTTCAAGTATTCGAACAGGCGATGCTGTTTATCTCCCGGCCCATAGACCATCGGCAATCGCAGGATTGTACCGGGTAAGTCCGGATAACTCATCACAACTCTTTCGACTAATATCTTGTCGTAGTCGTCTATCCACTTCTGTGGATCTTCCATGTCTCGGGGAGGCTCATTACGGTATGGATAGAGCCTCCGGCGTAGAGGGGCTCCTTCTGGTATTGGTGTTGTTTCTTCGGGACCGGACTCGCTCCCCTTAAGTTTGCTATAAGCTAAATAAACGTCCTGGCTGCTGAGGGCTATTACCCGTCGTGCGATGCCACTGAATGTAATCATTAGAGCCTGTGCATCTTGCTGGGTCATGGGTATCATATCCAGCACCACATCGGGAGCAAGGCGCTTGAAGTCATCTTTGAAATGGTTAAACTGACGGCGTTCCCCCAGGTTGAATGAGGCATTGTGAATGTGTCTGATTTCTTTCGGTAAGTCAGCCTCAGTTTGGCCGCGATGAAATACCGATATCTCATGGCCCATATTGTACAAACACCTTACTACATAAGGGCCTATGAAGCCTGTTCCACCAATGACAAGGACACGCATACCTTCTCCTGTACACATTATGCCCAACTCTGCGCTTAAGCTGCTGCATGGAGCGAAGCCGATGGTGATCAATGCGCAAGCGCGTTATAACCAGCCCCCGACTTCATTTTTCTCATTAACCTATCCAATCGGCTCCGGAATACATCTGCTTTAAGAATATCTCTAATAAAATCTATTGTCCATAGTTTCGAAAATCCCTGTTCTCCTGAAAAGATAACACGGCGTCTCTCGGTGTGTAGGCTTGCTGCCAACTCCGATTATCGGTCTGGCGAAACAGATAAATCGATTACTTACCGACCTTATCTTTAGGTCTGAACCTCAATGCCGACCACCTGTCATTGATCGAGATCTGTGTAACAGTTCGAATATCCTTATCCTTCAGTAGTTTCCAAATGATATCCCTATTAATATCAGTGTCGACTTTAGAGCTTCCCTTTGGATAAGAAATCCAGAGCAAACCATCATAGTTGATTGCCTCAAGACAACAGGCCGGCGGTAAAACTAGAGCTTTGGAATTACACTACCTGTTTTTTTCAAGTACTCGCGATATTGGTCACCGAATATTTACAGCATGTGTCCTTCATAAATTTCGAGCGTGGGCGACCAGTTGGATTTTAAGTCAATGTGAGCGCGTATGAAGATAAATATTGCGCAGGATAGAAAAAATACGCCAAGCCAAACACACCATGCAGGCTATGTTCATGTTAACCTTCTTAAGTACCCGAATCCAGTGAAACGCCCTGACTATAGGCAGACAATCGAAGTCTCGATTTTTTAAACAATTTGCCAGTCAATAAATATAAAAGAAATGTATAAGAAATTGCTTGGACATACAACTCCTCCTCTTATTACATTATAGATAGGGGTTTATCTATACCTGGAAGATATTTAACCGAACAGGAGAAAGATATGAGTATTTACCTTGTTCAACATGCCCAGTCAAAAAGTAAAGAAGAAGATCCAGAGCGTGGTCTTACAGACGAAGGGATAGAGACGGCAAAAAAGGCGGCGGAGTTTTTCTCCGGGCTTGAGCTCAACATAGACGAGATATGGCACAGCGGTAAGAAGAGGGCAAAGCAGACAGCAGAACTTTTTGCCGTAAAAATTAAAAGGCAGAATGCCATATCGGTTCATGAAAATCTTGGTCCAACCGATGACATTGAACCTGTTAAAAGAGAGATCGAAAAGGGTGATAAGGGTGATGTGATGATCGTAGGGCATCTGCCATTTTTATCCAGATTGACCTCTGCTCTGATTACAGGCAACCCGGACAGAGATATTATCGCCTTTAGAAATGCAGCTATTAACTGCCTGGAGAAAGACGAAGAAGGCTGGAAAGTAAGCTGGATTGTTACACCGGATATTATCAGGTAGAAAGAGAATTGGCTAGCATTGTGTATATCTCCGGTCTTCTGTCTTTAAAGAGATCGTTCAACTCTGTTACATGCTTATCGATAGCTTCGGAGGGGTCGATTTCAACAACCCTTAGAGAGTCTTCAGATTCTTTTGCATCTGCTAAAATTTCTCCTCTGGGTGAGGTTATCTGACTGCAGCCTGTAAAGTGGAGTTTTTTCCCCTCTTTGCGCTGTTCTTCTCCCCATCTGTTGCACAGTATCCAGAATATACGGTTTTCTATGGAGCGTACTCTGGTGGTAAGCTGTGCCGTACCCCGAAGCACGAGATTTGAGGGATGACACACTACCTGTGCACCGGCCAGAGCTATCGAACGTGCTGCTTCGGGAAATATGTGATCAAAACAGACCAGTATTCCCACTTTCGTACCATGGATATCAAATACGGGAAAACCACTATCCCCAGGAGAAAAGTAGTACTTCTCCTCGAAAAAAAGGTGGGCCTTTCTGTATACGCCTTCAACATTTTTCGGGCCGATAAGGACACCTGAATTATAAATCTTTGAATCTGATTTCCCACTTTTCTCTGCAATTCCCGTTACTATTCTAAGGTCGTACTCCTCACAGATACCCTGGAGCATATCGGTGGACGGCCCGGGAACCGGCTCTGCCAATTTCTCGATATCTTCTCTGGAGGTAAATTGATAGCCGCTTGTGGCAAGTTCCGGTAATACCAGAAGATCCGGTTTATTGTATGGATTTTCCCTTATATAGCCGGCTATACCATTATAGATATAGTCTAAATTATTCTTAACTTTGCCAAACAAGGGGTAAAACTGAAAAAATCCTACCTTCATCTTCTTCCTCCGTTGCCATATTCAAACACATAAGAAAGAAATAGGCAAGGTAAGCTCTATTGCTTTAACCTCTCTCTCCTTTTTTCCGACATTAAAATAAAAAGGAAAAATTCCATGAAAACTAAACTTGAGTTTATTTTGTTTATGTTATTGATTTTTTGTGCAGCCTCGCAACAACTGGTCGCAGAACGATATTATAACAAAGCATACGGTTATTACTGCGATATACCCCAGAATTGGGAAATACTCGAGGGGGTTGATCCTTCCAGAGTATCCTTCACCGATCCACAGCATGTTGGAGTATTCCAGATAGTAATGTTTCCGGGCAGCTCTTATGAGAGTGCTGAGGAGATGTATTTCACGATAAAGGCACAACTCAAGGCAGAGGGAGATGAGGCGCCATTCGATTACATGGGAAAAGATGCCCTGTTCTCTGATTTAACCTTTAACCCCGGAAACTTTCAGGCCAGGGGCTACTTTATCTTTATAAATGGTGAGGAGCTTGACATGGCTCTTATGACATTTACACCTGTTAAGTTCTATGAGCAGATGCACGACTTCCTCCTTTCAGCAATGAACTCCTTCTCTCCCGATGAAGAATCCAGATATTACCCGGGGCCTGTAAGCCAGTTCTACTATCCGTTTCCGGGACAAAATGGGAAGGCGGTTTCCATTGATTTCGAAGGAGAAAAGCTCAACACAGAAGTGGATAAAGGGGAAATAGAGGCTTCCCAGGTTATAATAGAGCTTGAGGCAAGGGTTCTTAAGAGCTATGAAAAGGATAAGAAGAGGGAGGAAGCATGGAAGAGGTACTACAGGATGATTTTAAGGGATAACTACCACAGGCTTGATAATATCTCCAATCTTTTAAAAAGAGAAGTAGGGTTGGGTGAGCTAAAAAAGAGAGATATTGCAGTAAATCTTCTTACATGGATTCAGGGCTTCGAATATTTAAGGACGGGCACTCTCTCATATCTCCTCTCTCCCTTTGCTTCTGTGGTGCAGTCCTCAGGTGATTGTGATTCCAGGGGGCTTCTCTATATCATTCTTCTTCACCATTTTGATATCGATTCAATTCTAATGGTATCCTCCCGTTACGGCCATTCTCTGGTGGGTGTTGATATTGCCGGAGAGGGAGCACACTACAGCTACGGTGGAAAGAAATGGCTTGTAGCAGAGGTAACCGATAACGTCGATATAGGCCTTATCCCAAAAGAAATGGCGGATCCTTCAGGCTGGATACCGGTTTCTTTTTAATTTCGATGACATAGGAATAATAAAAATTTTTTTTAAAAATTGTTGCAAGGAATACAATTTCCTACTATGATATTATTGAACAGCTAGATTAAGGAGGAATGCTGTATGAAGCGCACTTTTTTGATTTTATCAATCCTTATCCTGTCCGTTGCATTCGTTGCAGCACAATCCGTTCAGTATAACTTCAACTCGATGGGCGGCTGGCAGTCTGCCAGTGGTAACTGGAGAGTAAGAGATGGCAGGTTGTGTCAACTGGATACAAAAGAACGGATTGCAAAAATAAACCTCAGGGTTCCTCAGTCGGGAACGGTTCAATACGAGTTTAATGTTCGCTATGAAGCCGGCGGGTTTGAGGATAGAATGGGAGGCTTCGGAATACATATCTTTGCAGACAGTGCTCACCCTGGACGTTCCTGGGGTATGGGTAGATCCTATCTGCTGTGGATCAACTACGATGAGAAAGCCACTTACGGGAAACCGGGATTCAGAGCACAGGTATATAGAAGCCATTCTCACTCCAAAATGGAAATAATAGAACGCCTGGATGTGGGGCTGCCCACTTCAGTACTTACCAGAGAAAATGCAAGTGTTATCGTACCTGCTAAAATCGTTGTAAACGGTAATACCGGAGAGGTAAAAGTATACGATCCCGTCGATCCGACATGGGTGTACAAATTCAATCTTGACGGTGCTCCCGGCCGGGGAAATTACGTAGCCTTGAGGACAAACAGTCTTTCTGTTAGTTTTGATGATTTTAAGGTAACTCAGCTTAGATAGAAAGCTATTAAACACACTTCCCTTCAAATCTGATTTTATTGGACGTGCAGATTTGGGGGGAAGTTGATTCTCCTTTTATCAGGAAGAATAACTCGTGTTTCTCCTCGTTGTCTCTATTCTACTGACTGTGTTTATCGGATGTAAAACAACCGAGGAAATTACAGTTAAAGCCGAAATACCATCTCAATCGGAAAGGATTATTTCTGAAGAAAAAGCAGAAAAAGAAAAAAAAACCGAAGAAAAAGAGCCTTTTCATTTAAAAAGGAAAAAAACAACCCAACCTTCAAAGGTTATACTATCCAGGATGAGCCTTTCTCAAAAGATTGGCCAGAGATTTATAGGGTGGTTGCCGAAAAATATTGGCACCGAAGGTATTGATGAAAAGACCATACAACTGATAGAGCAGGGTTATGTATCCGGCTTTATCCTCTACCCCTGGAATTACGAGTCAGCAGAAGATGTTAGGCGCCTAACTTCCACACTTCAGGAACTGGCAGCAAGAAATAATCCGGCTACGAGTTTGTTTATTAGCGTTGATCAGGAGGGTGGAAGGGTTGCAGCCTTTCGCTATTCCAATATGGTGCGGTTTCCAGCACCCTTCTTCTGGGCCGGGTACAGGGACGAACGGTTTGCCAAAGCTGTGGGGTATATAACCGGAGTAGAAATAAAGTATCTGGGGTGCAATATGAACCTTGCCCCGGTTTTAGACCTCTATGGGATTCCTGATTCTACAATAATAGGGGATCGTTCCATGGGGGATGATCCGGAGATTGTTTCAAGGCTGGGAACAGCCTACATTAAAGGAATGCATGAAGCAGGAGTAATTGCCGTGGCAAAACACTTTCCGGGACACGGGGTTACACAAATAAACTCACATGCAGAGTTGCCGGTATCGGATAAAACCGAAGAAGAACTTTTTGAAAGAGAGATACTGCCTTTCAAGGCAGCTATAGAGAATGGACTGGATGCTGTTATGACTGCCCATATTCTCTATCCGAAAATAGACGGCCGTTATCCGGCAACCCTTTCGGAGATTTTTGTAAAAAATTATCTAAGGAGAAAATTAGGGTTCCGTGGGGTAGTAATATCCGATGGATTTTCCATGGGAGCCCTCTCTAAAGAATACACGGTAGAGGAATCCTTATTGCAGTGTTTCAAATCCGGTATTGATCTGATTCTTGTGCACAGCCGTTACGATGTTATGGAGTTAAAAGAGATCGTTTTCAAGATGGTTGAAGAGGGAATATTGACGGAAGAGGAGATAGACCAGGGAGCAAGAAGGATTATAAGGCTAAAGGAAAAGTATAACCTCCTGCCCGAAAAAGATCTTTCCTATTGATGTGGGTATTTTTCCATCTCTTCGCTTATATATTCAAGGGTAATCCCGGCCTGACTGAAAAGCTTTTCCGATTCTTCTCCTGCATGATACTTTCGCTGACAGACTACACGTTTAATACCACAGTTTATAAGAAGCATTGCACATGTTCTGCAGGGGGTCATTTTACAATAGAGGGTGGCTCCATCAATACTTATACCCCGTTTTGCTGCCTGGCAGATGGCATTCTGTTCTGCATGCACGGTACGCATGCAGTGTTGTGATATGCTTCCATCTTCGTGAACTATCTTTTTAAGGTGATGCCCCACATCATCGCAATGGGGTAATCCGGTGGGGGAGCCCACATATCCGGTTACCAGTATCTGTCTATCTTTTGCAATCACACAGCCGCTCTTGCCCCTGTCGCATGTAGCGCGTTTGGAAACTGCCTCCGCTACCTCCATGAAGTATTCATCCCAGGAAGGACGTGGATTTGATTTCGGCTCTTCTTCTTTCAACTTTTTCTCTCTCTGCTTGACGATTGCTCTTGACGGTTACAGTAGATAAAATTAGCATAATTGTAGCTTAAAGGGAAGTTTATGGGAGTAAAGTATAAAAAAATCTTCTTGATTTTTCTTGCTCTTCCGCTCTTTTTCCCTGTAATAGGATGCAGTACTACACCGGAGGAAACAACTCGTAATGGCACGACCTCGCAACGCAAAACCACACCGGAAGAAGAACCCTGCGGCGGGCTTCCGTACTGGTTAAAGAGCCACCCGGCAGATGATAATTATTTTATAGGGATAGGCGGTTCCAATTCTGGAGACATGGCACAGGATATGGAAACAGCAAAGGCAAAGGCTATGGTTTCACTTGCAGAGTCAATATCAACTCAAATAAGAAGTGAGCAGACTTTCTTAAGCAGGGAGGATTCTACAGGAGAATCGTACGAATATGTAGAAACGGCGATTTATCAGACTGTAGAGCAGAATCTAAAACAGGTAGAGACAGTAGATACATGGTATTGCACAACCGAGGGATACTGGTTTTACCTGCGTCTGAGCAAAGCGAAGTGGGAGGAGATGAAGCAGGAGGAGATAAATAGGGTGAGAGAGAGGGTTGCCTCACTGGTAGAACCTGTATTGCTAAATGAAAGCTCAACAGTTGCAGAGAGACTTGCCGTGCTCGCAAGATCCCTGTCTGTGATTGCGCAATCTCTTTTCCGGAATGAAATATACGGAACTCTGAATGGGAAAAACGGGCAGTTTATAGATCTTGTTGAGAAGGAAGTTATACTTCTTCTGGGAGGGCTATCTCTGGATGTTAACATTGATATCCCGGAAACAGAAATTGGAAGGCGTAGAACCATCACCATTATTGCGACTTCAAATTCCGGTCTTACAACCGGGCAGGTTCCCGTGGAAATAAGTTTAAAGGGCGAGAGAAAAGAGAGGATTGACTTGATTAAAACCAACAGAGAGGGGCTTTATTCGGGAGAGATCAATACAGAGAAGCTTCCACTGGGAAAAACGACTCTCATAGCAAGCATCGATCCGCAGGAGCTGGGAATACCAGAAGGTAACATTTTTTCGAGGATGACTATGCCTCAGAAGGAGTTTACCCTGGAGGTGGTACCTGTAAGGGTGGCTCTTGTGGTAGAAAAAACAGAAAACTACGATTCTGAAGCAATTACCGGCAGAATTAGAGCGATTCTTTCAAAGGCACTGCCCTTTCAAATTGCCGGATCGGATGAAGAAAGCAGGCGGAAGATCCACTTTACACTACGGTTCAGAGATGCTCCTGAAAACGAATACGGGATATTTATAAGCTATGTGCAGGGTACTTTTTCTGTTAAGAGGGGCGCAGATATACTTTATACATTCACCACAAGAGAATATAAAGATGGTGGACTTACCCAAGAACAGGCTCGTGAGCGGGCACTGCAGAAACTCTTCGAGGATTTGGAGAAAAACCGGGAAAAGTTTAAGAAAATTGAATCGATGGTGAGTGAATGATGGAGAGCAATCACGTAAAATGAGCAAATATCGCCTCTACAGGGCCTGCTTCTATCCTGCTTATCGAATGTTTTGTCCCGGCAGGGATTACAAGCAGATAATTATTCCCGAAATTGATCTCTTGCTTGCCGATCAAAGCAACACCTTCGCCCTTAAGAATGTAGATAATTTCATGATCATCATGGAGGCCGGAGTAATGCGGCTTATCATATACTATGTGTCCGAAGGTAAACTTGCTCTTTGAACCCACACTCTTACTATCGAATAG
>QNBH01000101.1 GCA_003645645.1 Spirochaetota bacterium
CGCAGGCTTGATAGAGGGGGTGAACGGGCATAGCTCACCGGCGGTTAGAGGATACGGGAAAAGAACATTGGATCGTCAGTTGAACGAAGCAGCATCCGCGCCGGGCGGAGCACGTCCTTGCTTCACGAGATGCTGCAGTATCTTAATGATTTCCGCGTAGTCCTGGATAATTGCGATTACACGCATGGCGGAGCCAGAGTCCGTAGCGGCGAATCAGCTGTATTCTCTTCGGCGGTATATGCTGTACCAATTTCCGGATGAACTCCACCCCGTCCATCATCTTGACGTTCTGGCCGAAATACCGGTTGTACTTCGTGTGCCAGAGGATCCTGCCGTGCATCGGGTCGTAGCGAAGCTTCTCCAATGATATCGGAGGGCGCGAGATGTATTCGGCAAGGCTCGCTTGAGACTCCGTATCGAAGCATTTCGCCGAATCGTCAATCGAAAACCCTGAGTGTTTCCACGACAGAAGATTGGCGGCGAACTCCTCGTTGATAAGCTCCTTTTCCAGGAAAAGGCCGATGAGCTTCCGACGGAAGTACTCGGTCATCCGTTCCAGATTTCGGTACGGCAGGTAGTAGAAGGTTCCTTCGTTGTCGAATCCGCCTTCGAGAACCAGAGCGTGCCAATGGGAGTTCCATCGCAGAAAATCTCCATAGGTCTGAAATGCCAGGATTGCCGCTCCGGTGATCGGACGCCCCGCCGTCTCGGTATAGAAGTCGATGATCATCCGATAGATCAGACGCGATACATCGGCAAAGAGTCTCTGATCGTACCGGAAGAACATGCGCAGCGCCTTGGGAATGGAGAAAACGAACTGACAATGGGGCAGATCGAGCAGCACCTGTTCGGTCAGGTGTTCGGCGAACAGCAGCGTCCGTTTCTGATGACATGAGGGGCACAGGTAAAAGGATTTACACGAGAAAGGGCGGAAATAGTCATGTCCGCATTCCGGGTTCGTGCATCTGATACGCGCCATGCCTTTGGCATAATCGTAAGCGCTTCATAAACCCCACCCTGTTTAACAGGATGGGGTAAGCAGCATTTCTTGTGTAAGATTTTCCGGCAGGAGAGACTCCCATTCTCCTGTCTCTTCTACGTAAGGCAGTTTTTGTAGTACATATCGAATATACCAGTATGGTTCTAAAGAAGCACTTTTTGCCGTTTCAATAAGACTATAGAAGGCTGCACTGGCATGAGCACCCCTCGGTGTGTCGGCAAAAAGCCAGTTCTTTCTTCCAACAACGAATGGCCTTATTACCCTCTCCGCTGCTAATCCAATGATGAGGATTAGTCTGCGAAAGAGCTTTAAAGAGAGCTATCCTGAATCGGAAAAACAGCATGTTCCATAAAACCCTAAACGGAGCCAAGGCAGGCGATATTCTCATGAGCGTCATTTATACCTGCATCTTGTGCAAGGTAAATCCCTTTGATTACCTCACAGAGATAGAGAGACATTCAGTGGAGATGGCGCTAAATCCTTAAAGATTGGATGCCCTGGAATTACCGAATGCAGATAGATTCGGTAAAGGCTTCCAGTCGGTAAGTTTAGAGATTATTGTCCCTCAGATTCGAGCTTGCCAGAAAAAAATCTGGCCACGCATGCTTGCAGAAAGGACACGATCTTTTTATAAGCAGATTTGTTTCAGGATCGTTTAGCAGTGCAGGTGGCCCCTCTTTACGAAATAGTAGCACCAGATCGTCATTCAAAGATATTTCGCTTTCAAGCTTCATGTACCTGGAGAAATCGAAGTGAAACAGACTCGGCTTGATTAAACCTCCACCTCGGGTGATCGCCCCTTCCCTGTACCTATTAAACTCCGTTGGATAAAATACGACACTCCCTTACGTGGTCCCATGAGAATAGTGTGGGGAGAAGTTTAACCAGCAGGGATGGTTACTACGAGATAAAAGATCTGGGAGAGCTTCCCGAACTCATAAAATAATTAGAAGGGCATAAGTGATCGGCAAAAATTTTGGATTATATTTATTCATTTTGCTGACCCGCACCTATGTAGAGGCACATAAAGACAGGGCATTCTGACTTTCTTTCCTATGCTGCATCATCTCCATCGATAGGATTTTTAAAGAGATAATCGGAGAAATGCTCCCTTATAAACTCCGAGCAGTTCTTCTTGCCTCCCCTTCTGTAAAAGGAAAAAATTTTTACCGGGCTTTTTCGTTTATCCGTGTTATTATTTGCAAGTTTGCCTTTGTCCTCTTTCACCGTTCCCTCCTTATTTTAAACTTCTTTACTACGAAAGAAAGCCACCGCTTTTGTTGGTGGCACACCCGCTTTGCCGGTGGTTTTTTACTTAACTTTACATGGTGTTCTTCTCTCCTGCTTCAAAAAAATAGATATTTTTTTCTTCAGTTGGATGGTGTGAACGCTTCGCACCGCGCTATCGGCGCTTACGGATTGGCATCCGCTTTCTGTCCGGCGCTTCGCACCGGCCATCAAGCGGATGCAGCGGACAGTTCGGCTGGTGAGCAAGCTCATCGCCTGGCGCTTATCCGCAGCGCCGATAGCAAGGTTTAAAGGTTAAGGATGGTCTGTATTTTTCAAAGCCGAAGGGTCGCTCCTACCAGGTTGATGGAGTAGCTCCATATTGGTTTGAATAGATAGCAGGGTCATCATACCATTTCTCCATGAACTCCCTCCAGCTCTCTACCGTGCCGTTGGCGTTGGAGTCGCAGAAATCGATATGGCCGTAGAGGAATTGCACATCGCCGCCTGCCCATGACTTCGTATCCTCAGAGGTGTACCACCACTGGCATGCGTAGTGGGAGTAACCATCGCACATTAAATCCCCCCTGGAGAAAAATATTGAAAGCCCCCTGTTTACCTGGCTGCCTGTTCCGAGGTAGCTGGACTGTCCGTTTCCGTCATCTCCGTAGGCGTAAACAACCGCACTCGAAAGAGTGGTAATAACCGCACCTGCTGCGTCTTTTAAAGACTGCGAGAAACCGAAACCGCCAGTATCATTCTTTATATTACTGCATAGATCGTACAGGTCGTAGTAGGGATAGGCTATGGAATCCAAATTGTCTATGTAAAAGTGGACCGAGCCGTCGCGGGTTTTCTCGATGTTTCCTTTCTGTCCGGTTTCTCCTGCTGCGGCCATCTCCCCAGCCAAAGCATCGATTTTACTTTTAAGATCGCCCATTTTGGAAAGATCGACTGCGGACATGGTCTCTCCTGTTTGTGAGCTGCTGTAAGTATTTTCTATGTAATCCCTGTAAACTTCGACAATGTGTGTTGCCATTGCCGGAGGGTCGATCAAGCTTTCGTCCTTTGTGCCCGTAAGCTTACCCAACAGAGTATGGTAGGGCCATCCGTTTCCCTGCTCCAGGTACATGGAGCCAACCATATACCGGACAAGATCCCTTATCTCATACCCTACCTCAACGGTTTGCATCAAACATGCATCAAAACCCAGAATATCGAGCTTATCCTGTGCGTTAAAATCCTTCTTAAGAGCCTGCTGTACCTCATCCAGATAGAGGATATCCCCCCCGTTGTCAACATCCTCTGCAATTGCCTTTACCGAAGACAGAGAAAGGGCATTCCCATCGAGGCTTCCCTTTACAGCCCGTGCCCCGCTTCCGTGATTCCAGAGCACAAGCATGCGGTTATCCGCAGGAAACCACTTATTACAGTAGTCTATAAACCAGGATAGTGTAGCCGGACTTCCCATATTCTTCTCTCCCAGGGGATCGACATGCCCAAGGAGGTCAAGCTGCCCATCGTCGAGTCGTTCCGAACCGAAGGCAATGGGGTCGTTATCCCCCCTTATCCTGTAGAGTCTTGTTTCCGTCCAGTCCCCTCCCCCGGGATCGGTGGATTGTGAGCTCTCCCCTTCGGTTCTGTCCATGAGAACAATTAGATTGAGGTTGTCGGTGATATCACCGTTGCCGCTGTTTATTGCATCGAAAATGCCCTTCTCCATCTCGTTGAAATCGACTATACCTGCCAGCTCGAGGTTGTTATCGGTATCCAGATAGATCATCAAAGTCCACGCCTTTCTCTCAACTTTAGTAAAAACCGCAGTGATCTCTTTATCGGAATCCATTATCAATTCTGCGGTCGATCGGTTTCCCGAATAATCTCCCTGCCATCCTGCAAAATAATATTCTCCCTCGGACTCTGCAGTCAGGGTAACAGGCTCTCCCCTTTTATAGAAATTTCTATCGGGTGTAACGGTTACCGTGCCGGCCCCCTCGGGTTCGATTTTAACCGTTAAATTATAGGGGAAGAAGAGAGAGCACGATCCTGAGGCTGAGAGTAAGAAGGAAATGAAAATTATCTTTATAAAAACAGAGTAGTATTTATTTCTCATTAAATATCGTGTCCTTATTAGAGAACATACCATCGACCAGCCGGACTTTCAAAAAATAAATTACAACCGTACTAAAATATTATTCTAAGTCATCTTGCATATACAATATACAGCTTGATCTCAGGCCGGCTACTCGATAATCTCCCCAATGCCCTATTCCTCTGCTACCAGCTCTATAATCCTCTCCAGCTCTTTTGTGCCCTGCTCTACAAGCTCTTCAATTATCTCTTTAACCGGCATTACTCTATTCACCATCCCCACACTCTGTCCGGCCATGATCGAACCTCTCTCAACATCACCTTCGATTGCTGCCTTCCTTAGACCTCCTATCCAGAACTCTTCCAGCTTTTCTGCAGCTTCCTTGGCCGTCATTGCCTCCCTCTCAAGTTGTGCAACCAGCCCGAGCTGGAGAGTTACAAAATCCCTGGTGCCTTCATTAACAATGGCTCTTACCGGTATAACGGGCACCCTGGGGTCGAATTGAGCCGTGGGAACCGCATCCTTAGAAGATGCCTTTATAAGCGCCTCTTTAAAATTGGGATGGGCAGGAGACTCCTCGGCTACAGCAAACCTCGTACCCAGTTGCACACCGGAGGCTCCCATCAACAGATAATGAACCATGGAAATGCCGCTTCCGATCCCTCCGGCCACAAAAATCGGAACCTCTTTAACTGCAGGGAGAATCTCCTCTGCCAGAACACTCGTTGAGACAGGACCGATATGCCCTCCTGCTTCATGCCCCTCTATGATTAGTGCATCTACACCCATCTTAACAAGCTTTTTTGATATATTGAGATTTGGAGCGAAGCAGATAAGCTTACAGCTTGTCTGCTTTACCCTTGTTATGGCATCCCTCGGCGGCAGTCCTCCTGCAAAAATTATAAAGGGAAACTCCTCTTTTAATATATATTCCAGATGCTTTCTGAAGTTAGGGGTAATCGTAATAAGGTTTACCCCAAAGGGTTTATCCGTCAAATCGAAGGTCTTTTTTATCTCCTCTATGAGGAGCTCGACCGGCATGTTTCCGCCTGCCAGTACTCCGAATCCGCCTTCATTCGAAATCGCAGAAACCAGTCCCGCTTCAGAGATCCACGACATGGCGCCACCCAGAATCGGATATTCTACACCCAGAAAATCTTTTCCCCTTCTAAAGAGTTTTTCCAGAGCTTTTTCACCATTTCCCATAAAAAACCTCTCCTTATTGTGTGATAAAAAAATTTGCAGGTTACTGCTTCCGACTCACGTCCATAAATACATGATAACCCTTTAAATCCAACTCTATTTCCAGTATACATATATTTCAAAATTATTTACACTGCCCTGGAAAACAATTATTTCAGGAGCCTTAAAAAATCTCATGTCCTGGGGGTATCCAGAAGAGGACTTAAATCTTTATTTCGGAGAAGATGCTCATGAAGATTGAAATAAAAGAGTGGGAGAGCTTAAGCGAAATTTCAAGAGAAAAACTTCTGCTCAGATCCGAACAATCTATAGCAGAAGTCGAAGAGAATGTGCAGGAGATAATCGAAACCGTTAAAAGAAAAGGAGACAGGGCGGTAAGGGAGTATACCCTGCGCTTTGATAAAGTTGATATGGGAAGCAAGCCCTTAAGAGTTTCAGAACAGGAGATAGAGAAATCAGAAGAAATGCTTTCCAATGATATAAAAGAAAGCCTCCGTTTCTCTGTAGAGAATGTGAGGAGATTCCATCAGAGGCAGAAACAGGAAGGTTTTGATTTTGTAGAAATAAGGGAGGGGGTATTTGCAGGAGAAAGAATCACCCCGATTACTTCGGCAGGTCTTTACGTGCCCAGGGGCCGGGGCAGTTTTCCCTCCATGGTATATATGCTCGCCGTGCCTGCTAAAATCGCCGGAGTTCCCAGAATTTGCATGGTTACACCACCCTGTGAGGATGGTTCCGTTGATCCTGCCTGTTTATTTGCCGCTAGACTCTGCGGTGTAGATGAGATCTATCGGGTCGGAGGTGTTCAGGCAATTGCAGCCCTCGCATTCGGAACGGAAAGCATAAACCCGGTTGTAAAAGTTACCGGCCCCGGAAGTGTATATGTAAGTGCAGCAAAGAAACTTCTATACGGTGTACTGGATGTGGGTCTTCCTGCGGGTCCATCTGAGTCGGTAATACTTGCCGATGAGTCTGCAGATCCCGAGAAAATAACGCTCGATCTCCTGATCGAAGCCGAACACGGCTCAGACTCTTCTGCTCTGCTGATAACTCCCTCCAGAGAGCTGGCTGTAAAGGTAGCAGAGCTAATACCAGATTATATAGCCTCACTACCCGAACCCAGAAAAACCTTTGTAACAGATGTTTTTTCGGGTTACGGTGGGATAATTAAAACAAGGAGCATGGTCTCCGGAGCAGAAGTGGTAAATCTCTTTGCTCCCGAGCATCTGCAAATCCAGACCAGGGATCCCTTTCAAACCCTCTCTCTCATAAAGAATGCAGGAGAGATACTTCTTGGGGACAGGGTGCCCTTTTCTACTGCAAATTATTCGGTCGGTGCAAATGCAGTCCTGCCCACAGGCGGAAAAGCCAGAACCTGCTCTGCCGTATCTGTGAGAGACTTTATCAAATACTCCTCACTGGTCTATCTTACCGAAGAGGGATACAATACCCTTAAACCCCATGTGATCCGAATGGCAGATTATGAGGGATTTGTAGCCCACGGAAATGCACTCAAATTAAGAGAAAAAGGAGATACCCTTTCATGATCCACCTTACAACCGAAACTACATTTACAATAGTCGACGAGGCATTTGGTTATATCGAATCGTTCACCAACCTGGAGAAACCCACTCCTCCCCATGTGAGAGTTCGTAAGATGGAAAGAATGAGATTTTTACTCGACTTATTCGGCAATCCCCATAAACACTTCAAAAGCATACACATTGCTGGCTCCAAAGGCAAAGGCTCAACAGGCATCTTCCTCTCTTCTATTCTTTCAGCCCTGGGGTATAAAACGGGTCTTTATACCTCACCCCATGTGTCTTCGTATAAAGAACGAATCACCATAGCAGGGGAGGAAATTGAAGACTCTCTTTTTATCTCTCTGATAAGTGCAATAAGAGAGAAATTGCAGCCCCTCGGCCCGCAGGATTTTGCAGGCGGCGAAGGCCCTACTACTTTCGAGCTTCTAACTCTTCTGGCGTTCCTCGCCTTTAGAGAACTTAAATGCGAGTGGGCAGTGATAGAAACTGGTATCGGCGGTAGGTTGGATGCTACAAATGTCATAAGCCCGGAGCTATGTGTACTTACACCCGTAGAGAAAGAACATACGGATTTGCTGGGAAAGACACTAAAGGAAATTGCCACAGAAAAGGGGGGGATTATTAAGAAGGGAGTACCGGTTTATTGCGGTTATCAATTTTCGCAGGTGAGCAGGATATTCTCAAAGATCGCCCAAAAGGTCGGGGCAGAAATCACATTTCTGGCAGACCAGGTGCAGGATATAAAAAAATTGCTGTCTCCAAGAGGTTCTGAAGTCGAAATTATATGGAAATCCGGTGTAAGCCTGAGTGCTCATCTCTCCCTCGCGGGGGATTTTCAGGCGGAAAACGCAACCCTTGCAGCTCTTATTGCACTTAGCTTCTCGCCCTTTCAAAATAAATGCACATCTATAGAAATGGAAATGGCAATAAAGCAGGGATTAAAAAAAGCATGGATTCCCGGAAGGATGGAACTGGTAAGGGAAGAGCCTCCTGTAATCATAGACGGAGCCCATACGCCCGGCTCAATTTCAAGACTGGTCGATTCTTTTAAGAAGATATTTCCCCGGAGGGGTATACTAATATTCGGTTCTGTTTTGGGTAAAGATGTGGAGGCCATGGCGAAAGTCCTCTCTCCTTCTTTTGACAGAATTATTATCTCAACTCCCGGTACCTTTAAAAAAAGTGATCCCCAAAAGACTTTCGAGATTTTTTCATCGAAAAATCAAGGTACAATTCTTGAGCTTTCTCCTCGAAAAGCCTTTGATCTCGCTCTTGAACTCTCAGAAGGTGAGACTCCTATACTGGTAACCGGTTCTTTTTATATGGAGGCTGAAATAAAAAAACTCCTGCTTTAAACGGCAGCACTCAAAATGATCATCCGCGGATATGAGAGTTTTAGATTTTTCTTGACAGTAGCAAAAACCCCTGTTAGCTTAATAGATAAAGGTAAAATCTTACTATTAGAGAGGGTGCCTTAAGGGGTTTGTCTGATTTTTCTAAAGAATTAAGGTGGCAATATGGAGACACTTCTGGATGGAAGGCTTAAAATCCTTCAGGGAGATATAACAGAGTGCAGCACAGATGCCGTGGTCAATGCAGCTAACGGCAGTTTAAGGGGAGGTGGTGGTGTAGACGGTGCCATTCATAGAAAAGGAGGGCCGGATATTCTAAGAGAATGTATGGATATAAGGCAACACCGTTACCCCGAGGGTCTCCCTCAGGGTAAAGCTGTAATAACTTCGGCAGGTAAATTGCCCAGCAAGTATGTTATCCATACAGTAAGCCCCGTATGGAAAGACGGAAGCAAGAATGAAAAAGAGATTTTATCCATGGCTTATAAAAACTCTCTTCGAATTGCTACAGAAACGGGGTTAAACTCCATAGCATTTCCGTCTATATCAACCGGCGTATGCGGTTTTCCCAGGGATATAGCGGCATCTGTTGTTTATAAAACAATAAAAAATTACCTGCAAAAAAAAAAGTCTTCCCAGGGAGGTTTACCTGGTATTCTACTCCGAAGATGATCTTAATGTATTCCTGTCTTCAATAAAGTCTTTTCTATAAGAGGAGCCGATTATTGTCTCTGAACTGGAGAGAAATAGATCTTATTCTTGAGGAATTACCCCTTTCGGGATCATACATTCAGAAGTTGAAACAACCTGACTTTGAAAGTCTTATCTTTGATCTTTACAATAAATCAGAGCGTTTCTCCTTATATGTCAACCTCTCTTCGGGAAAAACAAGAATCCACAGACTTACTCGTAACATAGGCTCTGCTATCAAACTGCAGAGGTTTGCTCAGTTTCTTCGATCACACATTATGGGAGGGAAAATCCTTTCGGCCTACCAACTGGGAAGAGAAAGAATTGTGAAAATAACCGTTACAAAAGGCGGAGAAGCAACCCATCTCTGGATTCGACTCTGGGGGGGTGCATCCAATGTGATTGCAACGGACAGGGAAGATACAATTCTGGATGCTTTCTACCGTAGACCCAAAAGGGGAGAAATTTCTGGAGGGAAATACAATCCCGAAACCGACATGGAATCCTTATCAATAAGTGGAAAGTCGAAAAAGGAATATTCCGTAAGGAGTATTCCAGGAGAGGGAAGTTTTAATCAAAAAATAGAGCAGTACTATTTTGAAAAAGAAGAAAAAGAAAAAACAACAAGGCAGAGGGATAAGTTGCTGCAAATTTTCAATCAGCGAGAGTCACGACTTTTGTCTGCACTGGAGAAACTTGAATACCAGTATAAAAATTACGAGAACTTTGAGCAGTACAAACAATTCGCAGATATTATTCAGAGTAACCTTCACAATATCAAGAAAGGCGATCCCTGGCTTACCGCAGAGAACTTCTACAACGATAATGAAACCGTATGTATTCAGCTCGATCCTGCCCTTACCCCTGCTCAGAATGCAGAGAAATACTATAAACAATATCACAAATCTAAATCAGGACTTCTGAGATTGAAAGGCGAATTGGAATGGCATAATAGAGAGCTTGCGAAACTGGTTTCGCAGAAGGAAAAACTCCTTGCAGAAAATGACCACAGAAGGATTTCCGCATTTCTTGAAAGTGAAAGTCCGGGACAGGCAAAGGCACACCTGGAGAAGTTACCCGGAATACGTTTTCAATCGGGAGATTTTATTATTCTTGTGGGAAGAACAGCGAAAGAAAATGATGAATTACTGAGGAGATTTGTGAACGGTAATGATATCTGGATGCATGTCCGTGATTATCCGGGAGGCTACGTATTCATAAAAAACAAGCCCGGCAAAAGCATCCCACTGGAGAATCTCCTGGATGCAGGAAACCTCGCTCTATATTACAGCAAGGGGAAAAACTCGGGTAAAGGGGATCTTTTTTACACAAAGGTTAAAAACTTAAGAAGGGCTAAACACGGAAAGTACGGAATGGTAATACCCACACAGGAGAAGAATCTGACCATTAAACTGGATTTAAAAAGGATAGAGAGATTGAGAAACTCAAGAGAGCAGGTAAAATGAGCAAAGATAATACCCTGATAGAGCCTGTTGTATCGGGTCTTTTTTATCCGGACAGCGTCGATCGGCTAAAAAATCAAATTGAAAACCTCTTTTCCCTCTCCGAAGGTGTAAACGATGAAGCGCAGGCCATAATTTCACCCCATGCTGCATACAGGTATTGCGGTCATCTGTGCGCCACAGCTTTTAAAGCAGCTTCATCCAGAGAAGTGAAAACGGCGGTGGTACTCTCCTGTGTTCACAGAGAACCGGAAGAGAAGATTTTTTTACCGGGAAGGGAGGGATTTCTAACCCCCCTTGGTACGGTCTATGTGGATCAGAAATTAAAAACTCGATTGTTGGCACAAAGCAAAAGAGTTGTTGAGAGCAATATACCCTTTGAGGAAGAACACGCAATCGAAGTACAGCTTCCCTTTATTCAATACTTATTTCCAAAGGTAAAACTTTTACCCATACTGATAGGAAAATCTTCTTCGATCAATACGGAGACGCTTACAAAGTCTCTGCTCAACACACTTCTGGATATTTTTGAGACATGCCTCTTTGTCATCTCCTCAAATGCTTCGGGTTTCCTACCCGAGAGGAGAAGTAAAGATGAAGCGGAAAAACTGATACAACTGGTTAAAAAAAAGGACTGGCAGGGAATACTGGATGCCAAATCACGCGGAGAAGTAAGTGCCTGTGGGGCAGGCTCAATTGCAGCCTTTCTCAAGCTTATCCTGTCGCTCGGGATCGATATGGAAGTAAAAACTCTCGGAGAGGGATGTTCTTCCAAAAGTAGCGGTAAAAGCGATAATATAGTACAATATAGGGCAGTAGGGTTTTTCCCTGAACCTGTAAGTCGATAGGGTGTTGTCTAACAATATTTCAAGGAGGTCTAGGGAGCTTATGGATTTCACTTTAACCGATGAAGAGAAAAGATTGCTGCTGGAAACTGCCAGAGAGTCAATAGCCTCCAAACTGGAAGGCAGAAAGCCGGAGTTTAAAGAGCCAACGGAAAACCTGAAAGTCCAATGCGGTGCTTTTGTAACCCTCCATATACATGGAAGATTACGTGGGTGTATAGGACATATGGTAGGAGTGAACCCACTTATGGAGACTATAAAAGAACTGGCCCTTTCAAGTGCATTCAACGATCCGCGTTTCCCGCCTCTTTCTCCCCATGAGCTGGAAGAGATAGACATTGAGATTTCCGTTCTCACTCCGCTTAAAAAAATCTCTTCAGTTGACGAAATAGAGGTGGGGAAACACGGTATCTACCTTAAAAAAGGAAGCGCTTCCGGGGTTCTTCTTCCACAGGTCGCCACAGAAGAGGGTTGGGATCGAGAAACATTCCTCACTCATACCTGCTATAAAGCAGGATTGACCGGCAACTGCTGGAAAGATCCTAAAACAGAAATCAGTATTTTCTCGGCAATCATCTTTGGAGAAAAAGAGTAATCGGTAGGGCTGATGGAAAAGCAGGTTATCACACTCAGTCCCGGAATTATCAAAATCCATGAAGGTGGAAATGATTATCTGGGTATTCGTATATCGGGCCGTAAAAAGAATTTTGCAGTAACCAGGTATGCAGATATCAGGAAAATACACGGCTTTATTCTGAAAGAGGATAGTGTGGAGTTATGGAAAATCCTTGGAGTAAAAGAGATCAATGGAGAAATATATGTATACGGCCCTTACTACAGCGGAAAGTTTTTATCGGAGATAATAAATTATCCACCCGAAAAGGCTCTATATTATATTCTCATACTGGTTAGAATACTGGTTGCCCTCTCAGCCCGATCTGCCTCACTTTCAAAGATTTACTGTAATGGGGTTGTCTTTCCGGATGATGGGGGAACACTCATACTACCTGTTCAGCTAATGGAAAGAGTAGCAGATCAAATATCAGGAGAAGAGAGGTTTCCTGTTTTTTTATCTCTAAATAACCCTGCCTTCTCCGGTGATAAGAATCTTTCCTTTGCACTTGGTGTTATTCTCTATCGATTGCTTACCGGAGAGTATCCCTTTAAAGGGAGCACGGAGGAGGAAGTACACTTTCAAATGCATGAGAAAGAAGCCATCCCTCCCCATCTGAAATCTCCCGGAATTAAAAAAGAAGTCTCTGAGTTTATTATGGATGCTCTTAAAAAGGAAGAAGATAAAGCTGTGCCCCTCTCCGAATGGTCTGAGAAACTCGAAAGGTGGATAAAAGAAGGCTTTACAGAGACCCTTTCCGAACAGGAGAAAGATATCTTACAGAAAAAAGCCCTTGAGTACGAAAAGAAGGCAACCAGGATCCTCAGATTCAGAACATTTCTCTTAAGGAACAAGGCCAAGATAGTAATTACTGCCGTGATTTTGGTGGTTGTTGGATGGTTTTCATCGAGTATAGTTAAAAATGCCTTGAGACCACCATTAACTGCAGGTAAATCTCCAGAGGAGGTAATCGAGTTATTCTACAACAGCATAAATGAACTCAATCCTCAGGCCATGGAGGATTGTGTTGAAAGGGGTGTTGCAAAGGAGTTGATAAACGAAGTTACCCATCTCTATGTGATAAACAGGATGCGTCTTGCCTATGAAGGACAGACTGGGTTTATCGTTGCCGATGAATGGGTTAAAAATGGCCGCCCTGCTCTTAGCCCGGAAACCGATGTATATGGAATAGCGAACCTCTCTATTGTAAGCGAAGACGAAGGTACGTTTATTGCAGAGTATGAGAAATGGTTACCGGTCTCGGAGAATGAAACCATAGAGGCAGAAAGCCCGGTAAAATCGGTTGGCCTGATCAGGAAGGACCGGCTCTACCTGCGCAGGAAAAAAGACTACTGGATTATCTATAGAATAGAGAACATCGATAGCAGACCCTATCACTGGCCTGATAACAGAGCTCCTAAGAAGGAGAAGAGTGCAATTCCTATTATCCCACCTCCGGATATCATCAGGACACTTCCTGCCGTTCTGGTTGTATCTCTACTCGCTCC
>QNBH01000102.1 GCA_003645645.1 Spirochaetota bacterium
AGATAAAGGGGCTGGAGCTTCCTTCACACGACCCGCGTGCTTTCTACTCCCAGGCACTGGGGTATGCGACCAGTCCGCGTGGTGCCTGTCATCTTCAATCCTACTCCCATGGATTGGAAGCGTGGATGACCATGCCGGAGCTGGGTTTTCCTGAGATCGCAGAGAGGTTGTCTACAGAGAGGAAAGGAGAGATGGTTGCGAAGATGCAGAACTTGATGAGCCTCTTCGACTCCCTCAAAACGTGTAAGTTCGTGCTATATGCAGGTGTAGAAATAAAAAACCTTGTGGAATGGTTAAATGCAATAACCGGGTGGGGGTTTGACCGCAGAGATTTTCTTCTGGCAGGGGAGAGGATATTTAACTTGAAAACCGCTTTTAACCGAAGGGAGGGATTTAGAGTAAAGAACGATACACTGCCGTTGCGTTTTCTCAAGGACATTTCCGAAAGCAAGTTTGAAAGAATGAAACGGGATTACTACACCTTCAGGGGGTGGAATGAAGAAGGGATTCCCCTTCCCGAAACGATTGAGAGGCTGGGCTTAACCAGTGTTGATTTTTTTACAACCTTTGCAGGAGCAAGAAGAAGATGAAGCTTATTTTAAGGGATTATCTTGCAATTGACAGGACAAGGCTGGCCAATCAACGTACCCTTCTTGCATACATACGCACGGCAATAATGATTTTCGGCACGGGTATTACCTTTATACACATCTTTAGAACACAGCATATACTGTGGATTATAGGCATTTCCCTTCTGCCTGTATCCCTTCTGACTGCAATTATCGGATTGGTAAGTTTTTTCACCATAAGGAACAAGATGAAAAATCTCTATAATTTTAAGATAGAGGAACAGTAGAGCCTTAGTTAATTACATTGGGAGGATGGTTATGAATAAAATTGAAAGAATAGAAGCTGTTCTGAAAGGGGATAAACCGGACAGACTTCCCGTTTCTTTCTGGTATCACTTCGGGGTTCAGCACGGGAGAGGGTCAAGGTATGCAGAACTTGCCCTGGATTTTTTTCGCTACTACGATCTTGACTGGCTTAAGCTCATGAACGATTACTACCATCCGATGCCCAAAGGGCTTACAGAGGTAAAAACTGGAGAGGATTTAAAGAAAATCAGGCCTCTTAATATTAAAGAGACCGACTGGAAAGAGCAACTCGAAGCTGTCGAGGTTGTGGCAAAAGAATTGAATGGTAAAGCCTACTTTATAGATACTGTCTTCGAGCCCTGGCAGACACTGCAGAGAAACCTGGCAGGAGAACATCTGCCCCGGCTTGCGGAGGAAGAACCGGACGCTCTTATAGAAGCACTGGATGTGGTAACAGAGAATCTCATCGCCTATTGCAAGGAATCTTTAAAAAGAGGAAGTGCAGGGATTTTTTTATCCAGTTTCGCCGCAGAGAGTGAAATGGATCGGGGTAACTATCTCAAATTTGCAAAACCATTTGTGGTGAAGATTTTCAACGAAATTGGTAATCTGGGGATAATGAACACAATCCATGCCCACGGAACGGGTGTTTATGTGGATGATCTGGTAGATATACCGGCACAGATAATAAACTACGAGGACCGTCATCCTTCCAATCCTTCACTTGGAGAGATGAAGAGGAAATTCGGCGGCATACTCATGGGAGGGATTGATAAGAAGAAGTTTACCCGACTTACGCCTGCAGGGGTTCGAGAAAATGGGTTTGAAGCTCTGAGACAGGCGGGGGATAGCAAGGTACTGCTTGCTCCCGGATGCAGTGTTCCCAACTGGTTTTACCCTGAAAGTGCAAAACTTCTTGTTAAGACCATTAAGTCTGCAGGGAGGTGATTATTCCACAAGGCAGGAGGTAAACAAAGTCGCTGCTGATAGTAATGGAGCAGAAAAAAGACAACCAGAAAAGACTACCATTCGTTTTTCTTGACTCCCAGGCGAACAATCAGGTAATTTGTGGGTAGCAAAGGAACTATGGATATTAAAGAACATCCGAATCATAAGATATATATTCAGGTGCTTCGTCAGATGTCGCCCGAGAAAAGGTTAATTAAAGCATTTGAGTTGTCTGAATTTACCCGACAGCTTTTTTTTCATGGGTTACGCAAGAGATATCCTGACCTTAGCGATGAAGAATTTAAAAAAATACAGTTGAGCCGTCTAAACAAATGTCACAACAGGAATTATTAAAGAAGGTTATCCAGGCACTCGATCAAGCTGGAATCAAATATATGCTGACAGGTTCCATTGCTTCAAGCTTACAGGGCGAACCACGATCTACCCATGATATAGATATTGTCATTTCTATTCAGAAGCCAGAAGCAAAGAAATTGGTCGAAGCCTTTCCTCCATCCTGTTTTTATATAGATGAGGAAAGCGTTGTTGATGCAATTGACAAGAAGAGTATGTTTAATTTAATCGATGTAAGCGCTGGAGGTAAAGTAGACTTTTGGATATTAACCTACGAACCTTTTGACCGGACGAGGTTTCAGCGTAGAATCAGGGAGGAGTTTATGGGGCTGAAAATGATGGTCTCGAGCCCTGAAGATACAATCTTAGCCAAATTGCGATGGGCAAAACTCTCCGGTGGAAGTGAGAAGCAATTCACCGATGCCCTTCGGGTTTATGAAGTACAGTATGGGGAATTAGATATTGATTATCTTGATCAGTGGGTCAGAAAATTAAATGTCGAATCATTATGGAAGCGGTTGTTAGATGAGGCGGAAACTGGATAGATAACAAAAATAATCGAAAAATGGGCACTTGAGAAGGGATCTTCGGATACAGAATAAAGCTTGATGCTATGAAATCAATACTCATAAAAGACATGGATTTACAAATCTACTATGCACAGCACACTCAATCCACGCTTCTATACATTCATGTTGAGGTGCAGTTACCGAAAGAGTTGGAATCGAAACTTAGGGATGAAGCCGCTGGGGAGAGAGTATAGTAAGGATATGCAGTACATAACAGGTTGAGAGAGAATTGCCGCTAAAAGGGTAAACCTAATTGATCATCGCTGGCTGTGAAGGGTAACTTTTCAACATCTCTAACCATGGACTTTTTAAGTGTCGCTCTATCCAGGTAGGTGATTCGATATTCGGGTAGATGGCCGTCAATTTTTTCGATCCTTTCGATATAATTTAACTTTAACTTCTTCTCCTGCGAGGTTATTACCGGAAACTCATAGTAAATATTTGTATGCTTAAGCTCTCCCTTTGTATTTTTATAGTCCTCAATAAAGTCAAGATGCCTCTGTAATCTTTCTCCGGTATACCGGTTAAGTTCATCAATAATTACGGGTGTCTTTTTTTCGATATAACTCTTAAATCCTGAATCTATTTCTACTCCCGTGCTGTTTCTCTCCGATGCCATTGCCGCATACATTGTGGTACCTGTACCGAAGAAAGGATCCAGTACGAGATCATCCTTAACAGAGAACATGTTGATCAATCTATAGGCAATTTCGAAGGGGAAAGCCCCGCTTCTCTCTCTTGCTTCGGTGTGGTTAAGATTCTGTCTCGTCCCTTTTAAATCCCAGATATCCGAGAACCAGGTATTTCTCTCTTCCCAGAAAAATGAGCTTTCCTGCCGGTTAAGCTTCTCTTCACCTGTGTAGAACCTGCGATACCCCTTTTTTCTTAAAATCAATATATACTCGTGCTCCAGGGTTACGTATGCTCCGGGAGGTAACATGCCTGATCCCATGAACTTATTGGGTGCATTTGTCTGTTTTCTCCACAGAATGAGAGGAAGAGTGCTGAATCCCAATTCAGAGCAGTATACTAAAACTCTTGAATGGTTGGAATACAACCTGAACTCATCTCCCAGCTTCCGGGTTGCATCGCCTATATTTATACAGGCGATTCCTCCCTCTTTAAGTATGCGGTAAAGATGATCCCATACCTTATTGAGCTCTAAATGCATTAAATTAAAGGCGGTAGCTCCACGACGTTCGTCCAGTGCCTTTCTTATATCCCCGTTGAAAGATTTAAAAAGTTCGTCCCACATCTCGATCATGGGATAGGGAGGGGAAGTTACTACCAGATCAACGCTTTCCGATTCTATAAAGGAGAGATCCCTGGAGTCTGCAAAATAGATTTTATGAGTTGTCTTTTTCATGAACCGCTTTCTAACCTATTCTTTTTAACAATTTTTAGCCAGAGCACTTAATGACCGATTTACAATCATGGGATTATCTTTTATAAGAAAATAATTCTATGCTATTACGACGCCAAGTTGCGTTATTTTAACAAAATTTTATCTGGTTGTGGCTATGCCGCGCTATGATATTTTACTTCTGTTATGAATATTGAGATTCGTTCTATCTACCCCGATTTGATAAATAATCTAACCCGATTCATGAACAGAAATCATCCGCCTGATAGATTTACGCCAGCTCTTCTAAACGAAAAGATTTTTGAAGATAAAGATTTCAGTACCGATTTAACGCTGTGTTTATACAGTAAAGATATACTTTCCGGTTTCGGTATGGCCGTTTTAAGAGAAGGTGGGATAGGATACATCAAGCTTCTTGCTGTTGAGAAGGGGTTAAGGCGACGGGGTTTGGGGAGAGCCATTTACAATTTCCTTGAGAGAAGGTTAAAAGCGGGGGTTTGCCGGTTGATAAGGATATACAATTCCTCTCCCAATTATCTTCTTCCAGGTATCAGTCCCGAATTAACTCCTGCCGTATTTTTCCTTAAGCATCTTGGCTTCGTAAAATACGCAGAAACCTGCAATATGAAGGTGGATTTAACAGACGAGTTTTTCCCGGTCGAATCGGAAATAAAAAAACTCGAATCAAAGGGTATCTCAATACGGAAGGCCCAGCCATCCGATCTTACAGAGCTTACCCTGTTTCTTGAAGAAGATTTTCCGGCGTGGATCGCAGAAGCAGAAGAGATGTTTTCCGGGGTAGAAAGTACTGTCTTTATTGTTAAAAAAGAGAAAAGGATAATCGGCTTCGCCGGTTACGATGCAAACAATAAAGGAATGGGGTGGTTTGGACCGATGGGGGTTGAGGAACGGTACAGGGGATCTGGTATCGGTTCGGTGCTTTTAAAGATCTGCCTTAACGATATGAGAAAGAAGTATAACCGTGCGATTATCCCCTGGGTAAGCTCACCGGAGTTTTATATCCGTGCGGTAGATGCAAGAATAGAGAGAACCTTCTGGCAGTTTGAGAAGAGAGTACAGCCTATTTAATGGCACCTGCCGAAAGTCCCTTTATTATATATTTCTGGAAGAAGAGCACAATCAATACAGGGGGAATTATGGCCAGCATCGTTCCTGCAGACATTAAATCCCAGTTAACGTAGTACTGGCCGATAAACTCCGTCATTGCTACTGTGAGAGGTTTTGATCTGAGTGTATAGGTCAATACGAGCGGTGCCATGAACATATTCCAGGTAAACAGAAAAGATATGATCGAAACCGCAATGAGTCCCGGGAGAACCACATGGATACTAACCCGATAGAGGGTCTGAAAGTGGGTACACCCGTCGATCCTGGCGGCATCTTCGATCTCCTTTGGCACGAGCTCGAAGTAACCCTTCATGAACCAGGTCTCGAATGGGATTCGGAAGATGAAGGAAAGCAGGATAAGGCCGATCTTCCTATCGAGCAAACCGAGGGTGCTGAACTCGGAGAAGAGTCCTATAAGCACGGGCCATGAGGGAAGCGCGATAATTCCTATTGTTACATAAAACAGAAAATTCTTGCCCCTGAATCTGAGCCTCGAGAAGGCATAACCTAAAAGGGGGGCGAAGCTCATTACAAGGAGGGTTGTAGAAACTGAAATAACCACAGAGTTTAGAATACCTCTTCTCATCAACTCCGCTGCACTGATACCTCCTCCTCCCCTGAAACCTTCTCCTGTAATAAGTACTTTATTATAGGCCGAAAGGGTCGGGTATTGGGGAATCCAGTGGGGAGGAACAGAGTAGAGTTCTGCCCTCGTTGAAATAGAGGAGATAAGAATCCACAGTATTGGAGCCAGAGACAAGAAAGCAATGGATAATACCAATATGCCCAGAATCAGCCTGGAGAATATTCCCTTCATTCGGGACCACTCCTTTTTACATTCATTTTGATGTAGAACATGGTAAGGATAAACAGGAGTATTCCTATTAGATAGGCCATGGCGGAGCCTCTCCCGAACCTGCCCATCTCGAATGTAAGCTCGTAGTTGTAAATCATCGGTGTTTTTGTCGACTCATCGAACCCCATCAATGAATAAATATCATCAAACACCGTAAAGCTTTGAATCAGGATAAGAATAACCGCTATTGCTCCGACCCTGTCCAGAGATGGAAGGGTTATATAGAAGAACTGGCCGATTGCTCCTGCTCCATCGGCCCTTGCAGCTTCGTAGAGCTCATTCGGAATAGACTGCAGTACTCCCAGAAAGAGAATTGTGATAAAGGGGGTAAATCGCCAGATAAAGGTAAAGGCCGCTATATTGAGGGCAATGAACGGGTTGTTTAACCAGAAGCGGTAGGTCTCGATAATCCCGAGCTGAAACAGGAGACCGTTAAATGCTCCGTACTCTCCGTTGAAAATCCACTTCCATAGATAGCCGTTTACAACAGGAGGAATTGCCCATGGAATTATAACGATTGTTCTCAGTATCCCTCTGCCTGGGAATCTTTTATTAAGCACAAGAGCTATGATTAGAGAGATAATGATTACAAAAAGTGTAGCAACTACCATAAAATAGAGAACTCTCACAACCGAACGTAGAAATATAGGGTCGCCGAGTACTTCCATGTAATTGGAAAGGCCGTTGAACCGTATCCTTCCCGGCATTTTAATATTATACCGGAGAAAACTGAATCTGAATGATTGAATTGCCGGATAGTAGGCAAATCCTGTAAGAAGAAAGATAGAGGGGATAATTACCGCATAGGCGAGACGCTTCTCATTGTCGAGCCAATTTGAAAGTTTTTTAAACATAACCCATGAGTTATGATAAGGCCCGGGGTAGAGACTCCCCGGGTCTTAAACTTAAAATCGGAAAAAACTCTTCTATTTGTATTCCTCTTTTAATTTACGCTGGTAATCGGCGAGTGCTTCTATAGCCTCTTCTACCGTCTGCTCCCCTCTGGCTGCACGGACAAGGGCATTTGTGGCTTCGTTGTTAAACTCTGCAAACCAGGGTGTATTGTAGGGAAGAGGAACAAGATAACGCGCCTGTTCTTCCATAACCTCATATCCGTCGATTTTCCCCTCGGCCCCAAGTTTCTGGAAGAGGCTTTTCAGTGCAGGGAACATTCCGTGAGTTTCAAATAAATAGAGCTGTGCCTCCTCCGAAATCATGAACTCGATAAACTCCCATGAAGCCTTTGGATATCTGGTAAAAGAGGAGATACCAAGACCGGCCGGTAGACTCCACGTAAAGTGCTTCTCGGGCAAAAGCAGGTAATCGGCGTTCGGTGCTACCTTTGACCTTTCCGGATCGTTGGCGATTGTAAGTGAACCCTGCCATGCCTGATGGAAAACAGACTGAGCCGCCCAGAAAGCAGGATGGGGGTTTGGTGATGAGACTCTTTCCGGTGATATCAAACCTTTTTTATAATAATCGATGAGTTTTACAAAGGCCCTGTATCCCGGGTCTGAAGCCTTATCGAAGGTGGGATTCATTTTTTCATCAAAAAGGGTGGAACCCATGGATAGAGCCATCAGGTACCACGACCATGAGCGAATTCCGAAGGAAATGGGGTACTGCGATACTCCCTGTTCTTTTAGCATAACAGAGACCTTCTCGAAGTCTTCCCAGGTTTTTATATCCTCTCCTTTCCATCCTACCTTTGAAAGGGCAGCCTTATCATAATCTATCATTACCATTTGCTGGTAAATGGGTACCGAGAAAGTATCTCCGTTTACCTGAAAAAATTGTTTTCCGTAAACCTTATCCCAGACATCCTCCGGAACCAGATCATCGAGCTTTCTTATGGCTCCGGCGCTGGCAAAAATACCGATTTCATCTATCCCGACAAAAATGATATCTGCAGGATTGACCTTGCCTGCAGTTGCAGTCATTACTTTGTCGCGCAGGGGCTTTACATCCAATGTGGTAACTTCGACCGTTATCCCCGAAGATGCTTTAAATTTAGCAAGGAGTTCTTCGGAAGGTGTGCCCCATGGTAAGCTCATATAGACCAGTTTCTTTGGTGTCTCCTCAACCTGGCCGGCCGAAAATGCAACTGGAGCCAGGACAGTAAGGATTGAAAGAAAAATAAACAGCTTTTTCATTACAAGCCTCCTTTATATTTATTTTAAAAACTATACTGCAAGGAGGAAGGCATGTCAATAAAAAAATTTTACAAGAAAATAAAAATATATCGAAAATTATGTTCAAGACTTAGCCTTTAATCAGGAATTATTTGTGCAAACCAGATATGGAAATTTAGTTTCACGGCCTTGAAAGTTTTCCGAGAATCACCTTTCTGCTTGCTCCCGTAGCTTCGGGAACATTGTTGGGTTTACCGAGGATATTCCACAAACCCATAAGCGCAAATGCCATGGCTTCTTTAAAATCCACATTGATTCCCCTCTTATCGCCGGTTATTACCCTTGAGCTCTTAAAATAGTTAGATAGTGAACTCAATATTACAGGATTGTGCGCTCCTCCTCCCGTTACGATGATCTCTTCCGGTGTTCCAGGGAGGAACTTTCTATATGCTTCTGAGATCGAGAGTGCTGTAAACTCCTCTGCGGTTCTTATTAGATCGGGCGATGGTTCGGTTTCGTGCAAATATGTGGATAAAAAGAGGGTACCGAACTCCTCTCTGCCGGTTGATTTGGGTGGTAGCTGGGATAAAAAGTGATGTTTCATCCACTTATCGAGTAAATCCTGCCTGACATTGCCCTGTGAACCTATTTCGCCGTTTTTATCGAAGCGAAGCCTTCCACTTGTGTATTTTTCGACAAGGAGATCGATTATCATGTTACCCGGACCGGTATCGAAGGCAATGATATTTTCTCCACTCCGCGGTAACCAGGTTACATTTCCTATTCCTCCTATATTCTGTGCGGCGATGTCCTTTCCTTTTTTGCCAAAAAGAATAGAATCGAGGAACGGGACGAGGGGTGCACCCGTACCACCTGCCGCAATATCTCCGGCTCTGAAGTCGGAGACTACAGGTATCCCCGTCTTTTGGGCGATAACAGAAGCCTCCCCTATCTGCAGACTGCCTCGCACCTTATCTCCACAATACTCTTCGGGTATGGCTATATGATGGATAGTCTGTCCATGGGAGCCGATCACATCGACTTCATCTGCATCGAGTCCGGTCGTATCGAGAAGTCGCAATGCCGCATCGCCAAAGATAGAACCAAGACGCATGTTTAACATGGTTAGTCTGTGGAGTGATTGCGATCCATCCTCGAAAAGATCAAAGATTTCCCAGCGGATATCCTCTGGAATCGGGTGGGAGATTCCCTTGACAAAGCGGATTGCTGTATTCTCCTCTTGAAGTTCAACCTCTATTGCTGCAGCATCGATGGAATCTACGGATGTGCCTGACATTAGCCCGATTGCTATAAATGATCTATCTCTCATTGAAAATACTATATTCGGTGCAATGACTAAAATCAATCGAAAGTGGAAAAAAATATACAGAAAAAGTGGATAAATACGTAAAGGAGATAGATCGCCATGGAGGCAAGGAATAATAACCCCAGTTGCTGTAAAGTAGAGGCGGTGGTCAGTGTTGATGAGCGGGGGCAAATGATACTGCCAAAAGAAATTCGAGACAGAGCACAGATTCGTGCCGGTGATAAACTTGCTGTGGTCACATGGGAGAAAGAGGGAAATGTATCTTACATCTGTCTTATAAAGGCCAGTAATTTTTCTGAACTGATTAAAGAAATCCTCGGCCCTATGGCAAAAGAAATAATTTCTGGTGAAATTAAATGATATTCAAGGAGGCGGAATGCTCTCCCTCGAGACCACCGTATTTGTGAAAATTTTTTAGCCTTGCTGTGCGGATCAAATTTTTTTAGAGGAGGCGGAATGCCCTCTTTTGGGGTACGCCTAGAGGGCAAGAATAGAATTATCGAAGGAGTATACATGACTCTGCGGGACAACCAAAACGAGGAAAATTACCGACCATAACAGGGCAGATTAAATTATCGAAGGAGTTTCAAATGGAAAGTGAAAAGCTTAAAAAAGCGGTTAGAGAAGGTTACGGAAAAATTGCCAGATCGGGTAGTTCCTGCTGCTCTCCCGAAGTTCGGTGTGAAAGCGAGGTAAGTCCGGACAGAGAAATAAGCCGGAGGATCGGATACAGCGAAGAAGAGATTAACGCCGTTCCCGAAGGTGCAAATTTAGGGTTGGGTTGCGGCAATCCGGTTGCTTTTGCCTCCTTAAGAGAAGGAGAGACGGTTTTGGATGTCGGTTCAGGCGCGGGGTTTGACAGCTTTCTCGCTGCAAGAAAGGTTGGCCCGGGCGGGAGGGTTACAGGTGTCGATATGACACCGGAGATGCTTGAGCGTGCGAGGGAAAAGGCAGAGAAAGGGGGCTATCGAAATGTGGAGTTCCGGCTCGGTGAGATAGAGAATCTCCCCGTTGCCGATAATTCGGTGGATATAATAATCTCGAACTGTGTAATCAATTTATCCATAGACAAGAGAAGAGTCTTTAAGGAAGCATTCCGTGTACTCAAGCCTGGCGGAAGGTTAATGATTTCCGATATTGTATTGCTTAAACCTCTTCCAGGTGCTATCAGGAAATCGGTAGAAGCCTGTGTGGGCTGTATTTCCGGGGCGATGTTGAAAGAAGAGTACATCTCCACTATCATGGATGCCGGATTTGAAAAAATTGAAATTGTCGATGAAACAACCTTCCCTGTTGATTTAATGGCTAACGACCCTACCGCTCAGGCTATTATTCAAGATACAGGAATCACCTCTGAAATGATCAGGGATGTGGAGACCTCTGTACTTAGTATAAAGATTTCAGGGGAAAAGCCTTAAAATCCCTGATAAAAGCAACGGTTCCTATCGTATTGACAATTGTTCTTTTTATCAATTAAAATAGATTGTTCTACTGTCTCAAATTAGCTTCAGGACAAAATCACACCATTAATGGAGTTATTATGGCGGAGAGAATCACGCCTCGGCATGAGAATTACTCACAGTGGTATATCGATATTGTTCTGCAGGCAAAGCTTGCAGATTACTCGCCTGTTAAGGGATGCATGGTTATAAGACCGCGTGGCTACGCCCTTTGGGAGAAAATCCAACAAATTATCGACGGAATGTTCAAAGAGACGGGCCACTCCAACGCCTATTTTCCCATACTTATTCCTGAAAGCTTTATACAGAAAGAGGCCGAGCATGTAGAGGGGTTTGCCCCCGAATGTGCCGTGGTAACCCATGCCGGAGGTGAGGAGCTGGAAGAGCCTCTGTTTCTAAGACCTACCTCGGAGACCATTATCTGGAGCATGTACAAGAAATGGATACAGTCCTACAGGGATCTTCCGATCCTCATAAATCAATGGGCAAATGTTCTGCGCTGGGAGAAGCGTACTCGTCTGTTTCTGCGAACAACGGAGTTCCTCTGGCAGGAGGGGCATACTGCGCATGCGACCAGTGAGGAGGCAGTAGAAGAGACACTAAGAATGCTCAACGTGTATAAGAAGTTTGCCGAGGAATACATGGCCATTCCGGTGCTAACAGGGAAAAAGAGCGAGAGTGAGAAGTTTGCCGGTGCGGTGGATACCTACACCATCGAGGCCATGATGCAGGATAAAAAGGCTCTCCAGGCGGGGACTTCCCACTTCCTGGGGCAGAAGTTTGCAAAAGCCTTTGATGTAACCTATCAGACCAGGGATGGGAATCTGGAGTACGTATGGGCTACTTCCTGGGGGGTATCGACCAGGCTCATAGGTACACTCATAATGGCCCATTCCGATGATAAAGGCCTGGTGATTCCGCCCAAACTTGCCCCGACCGAAGTGGTGATAATACCGATATACAAAACCGGTAACAAGGTAAAAGTAGTGGACTATGCAAAGCGGGTCTACGAAAGCATTAAAGGCTCATACTCCACCGAGTTTGATGACGATGATCAGTACTCGCCCGGGTGGAAGTTTACAGAATGGGAGATAAGGGGAGTTCCGGTCAGGGTAGAGGTAGGGCCTAAAGATATGGGAGCTGATGAGGTTACTCTTGTGCGGCGTGATACGGGAGAGCGCACTTTGGTTAAGGTTTCTCAGGTGGTAGAAAAAATAAAGACACTTATGGAAGACATCCAGAACTCTCTTTTTCTACGTGCTCTGGAGTTCAGGAAAGGCAATACCAGACCAATTTCCGATTACGAGGAGTTTAAGCAGTATTTCGAAAGTGATGGCGGCTTTGCCGAATCTTTCTGGTGCGGTTCTTCCGATTGCGAAGAAAGAATAAAAGAAGAGACAAAGACAACCATAAGAGTTATACCCTTCAACCAGCCGGAAAAACCGGGAACCTGTATTGTGTGCGGAGAGAAGGCCGAACAGCAGGTTGTATTTGCAAGAGCATACTAGTTTTTCCTCGAATTGTGTTATTATTTAAATAGTTTATCATGAAGAAGAAATATTTAAGCATTGCTCTCTTTCTGTTTCTCTCTGTATACTGTTTTTCGATTGAGTTTCCGGGAATGGATGTTCACTGGGTGTTGATCTGGATAGGAAATGCAGAGGAAGAGGGAGCTCCCAGTCCCCTTCTTCCCACACTGGGAGTATCGCTACCTGTATACTTTGCACCTTTTTTCTTTCTGGATCCCGGGATGGATTTTTACGGTACATCGTACCAGCTTTCCGAGACAGGAAGCGGTAAGGTTGTACCCACAGAAATAGAGTATGCAAATTATATATGGTACCTCATAATGAGGCTGGATATTCCGGCAGGTTTTCGATTTAATTTTTCAGATAATCTGGCTGCCGGAGTAACGGCCGGGCCTTCCTTCCTGTTTCGGATACCCCTTATAGCATGGGGAGATTGTGCACAGAGTGGTAGTACCTGCAGGGAGGAAATGGGCAGCTACTTTTACGGTTCGGGGAGGTTCTTCTATCCGGAGGCCGGCCTTTTTTTTATATGGAAGATGTTTGATAAGGCTGCTCTTCTTATAGAGGCAAAAACATTTTTTCCCCTTTTCCATGCATGGGACGGGGAAGAGGTTCCCTTCTACGATCAATTTATGGTTGCAGGCTCGGTGGGGTTGAGATTCTTTTTTTAATCACCTGCCTGTTTACCGCTTTTGGTACATGAGGCTGCTATAAAATCGATATGCTTGACAGGGAACTTAATTAAATAGTAGTAATAAATTATACCTAATGTAGAGGATAAGAAGTGGCTTCGATAGAGGAGAGAGTTGCATATCTGGAAGGCAAGGTAGAAGAACACTCCTACGCCTGGCAGGATTTACGTGATCGCATAACACACATGGAGCAAAAATTTGAGCAGCGGTTTTTAAGCCTCGATCAGAAGATCGACCGGTTTAGAGATGAAT
>QNBH01000103.1 GCA_003645645.1 Spirochaetota bacterium
TAATTATGGTATATTCATGGTTAAAAATATTAACATCGAAGGCAATAAAAAAGTCAGAGTATATGAGACCCTTAAGAGGCGCATAATTGAGGGTACGCTTTCTCCGGGTCTTCCCATCAATGAGGCGGATTTCGCCAGAGAACTCGGCGTCAGCAAGACTCCAATACGGGAAGCTCTTCGCCAACTGGAGAGGGACGGCTTTGTGGAGAATACGCCAGGCCGTGGCTCGATAATTTCTCACATAACTCCCTTGGATATTCACGAGATAATTGAGCTAAGAGAGATAATCGAGACAGGAGCGGCAAAGCGTGTTGCCCGACTTCAACGTAATAAAGAAGAGTTAAAAAAAAAGAGAGAGGAGCACAAGCAGCTTCTTAAAGATGAGAAAAAAAGCTATCAATACGTTTACGACTGGGGCGATTGGGAGGATATCCATCTTTCCATCATAAGGGCTGTGGGCAATCAGACATTGCTTAAAATGTACAACGGTCTACTCGATCGCATTAAGAGGATAAGAAATCATTTCGGAAGGCGTTTCACCCAGAGACGTCTTCAGGAAATCATCACAGAACACATAGAAATTATGGATGCGATTCTCGAAGGTGATCCCGTTCATGCGGAAGAGGCAGTGGAGAAGCATCTCCAGAATGCCGGATCCTTCATCATGGGTCTGTCTGTTAATCCAAAGGGGTAAGCCGATGGTGCACGTATACACGAGAGTGGCAAGAGCGAATCGCAGGTTGATTGATGCATTTGCAGGTCTCGGAGCCGCCACAGTTTACGAGGCTTCCGGACGTAAAGGCTCGGTTGATCCGCAAATAAAGCCCCTGGCCAGGGGGATTAAGCTTCTCGGCACTGCTATCACTGTCCAGTGCCATCCAAAGGACAACCTGATGCTGCATAAGGCTCTTCAGATTGCAGAGAAAGGCGATGTTATTGTTGCCTCCACACAGGGCTATCCCGAAGCAGGTTACTGGGGTGGGTTGATGACCAGGTCGGCCGTTGCCAGGGGATTGGGTGGGCTTGCCATCGACGGGTGTGTACGCGACAGCGAGGAGATTATTGAACTTAATTTCCCCGTTTTCTGTCGCGGTACCTGTATAAGGGGCACTACCAAGGGGGTGCTCGGATACATAAATCATCCAGTTTTATTTGGAGATGTTGTGGTCAATCCTGGAGATCTCATTCTTGGTGATGATGACGGCCTGGTTGTGGTAGCAAGGGAAAAAATAGAAGCTGTCCTTAAAGCTTCACAGGACAGAGTGGCAAAGGAAGAGGAGAAGGCTCGGGCACTTGAAAGTGGAGTAAGTAGTGTAGAGTTAAACAGGCTGGACGAAGTTTTTAAATCCTTAGGGCTTTCGGAGGACTAATTGTGAGGGTCAAAGCAGACCACCTTAAGAAGATCGGACTTTCCCTACTGCAATCTGCAGGCGTTGCTTACCAGGAAGCCCTTATTGTGGCCGAAAACCTGGTGGAGGCGGAAATGCGCGGTGTACCGACACACGGTATCAATATGCTTCCTACAATTATCCAGCGAATCGAGCATAACCAGATAGAAGTGCCTACGAAATTGAAGGTGATAGCCGATGAGAAGGCGATCACTCACATCGATGGAGGCAATGGATTAGGGCAGGTGGCAGCCACGGAGGGGATGGGTCGTTCGATTGAGAAGGCACGGGAGTTTGGGGTGGGGTTATCCCTTATACGCAACACCAACAATATTGGGTTGCTGGCACTCTATTCCCTGATCGCTACGGAAGAGAAGATGATTGGTGTATGCATGTGCAACGGTGCTGCATCGATGGCCCCCTGGGGCGGAGCGGAGCCGTTCTTCGGTACCAACCCCTTTTCAATTGCCGCTCCCACAGGCACGGAGGAAACCGTTGTGCTTGATATGTCTACTGCTGTAGCAGCACGGGGGAAAATCAGGCGAGCTGTCAGGATGAAAGAACCGATCCCTTACGGTTGGGCGCTCGATGAGAGAGGTGTACCTACCACCGATCCCGAAGAGGCATTGAAGGGGACACTGGTACCCATAGGAGAGCATAAAGGCTATGGAATGGCTTTTTTTATAGACTTAATTTGTGGTTTGTTATCGGGTTCTGCCTACGCCCGGGCTGTGCGCACATTTCACAGACCGGAGGGCCCCACCGGAGTGGGCGTTATGACCATGGCAATCGATATAAGTCGCTTCATGCCCATAAGCCGTTTTGCAGAGTTGATGAACGAGCATATTCGAGCGATTCGCAGTTCTACCAAGGCAAAGGGGCACGAGAAGATTTACCTTCCGGGGGAGATCGAAACAGAAAATATGCGCTTAAGCCGAGAGCAAGGAGTGGAGATAGATCTTCCCGTATCACTATCTATCGATTCACTTCTTAAGAAGATGGGTATGTCCATACGAATCGAGGAAGGAGAGATCAAGGAATGAACAAGATCCTTAAGGTAAACACACGCACGAACGATATCCGGATGATTTCCTGTTCTGAAGAAGAGCTGTATTGGGGAGGTCGCTCATTCATTGCCCATCATTTTTTACATAATGTAAATCCCTTGTGTGATCCTTTTGGAAGAAATAACAAACTTATCATAGCTTCCGGACTGCTGGGGGATACACCGGTTACCACAGCCGGACGTCTCTCCCTGGGAGGTAAGAGTCCTCTCACCGGGGGAATAAAAGAAAGCAATGTTGGTGGTGCTGCCGGTAAGAGAATGGCCAGGCTGGGATTAAAGGCGGTGCTCTTAGAAGATGCCCCGGATAATCCACAGTCTCGTATTTTGTTTATAAAGAAAGATCATGCAGAACTGATCGAGGCACCGGAGATTAAGGGTAAAGGGAGTTATGAGACACTTAAGATACTCAGAAACAGGTACGGCGATCACACAGGTCTGCTATGCATAGGGCCTGCAGGGGAGATGGGTCTTGCTGGAGCCTGTGTAGCCACGACCGACCGTAGTGGAGTGCAGTTAAGGGTAGCAGGACGAGGTGGAATGGGAGCGGTTATGGGGTCAAAGGGTATTAAAGCGGTTGTATTCGATGACGGGGGAGCGAAGGCTTCCGAACCCTTTGACCGTAAGGCTCTGGCCAAAGCAAGCCGTGAGGTTAACAGAATCCTGCGTGAAGATCCCAAGACCGAAAATCGGCACAACTTTGGTACTCCTGCGGTAGTCTCGGTGTGCAACGCTCTGGGTATTCTACCCACTGGAAACTTCCGCTCCGGGCAATTCGAGCAGGCGGATGCAATCTCCGGAGAAACAATCGCCGATCTGATCGACCGGCGTGGAGGCGAAGCAAGAAAGGGACTACCCTGTGTTGAGGGATGTGTTATCTCCTGTTCTAATGTTTTCGCCGATCCTTCCGGTAAAGCTATAGTCGCCTCCCTGCAATACGAGAACATCGGGTTATTGGGATCCAACTGCGGCATCGGAGATGTAGATGCAATTGCAGAGCTTAACTACATCTGTAACGATGTAGGTCTCGACACCATAGAGACAGGTGCAGCAATCGGTGTTGCCATGGAAGCAGGTATCATTAACTTCGGTGATGCTGAAGGAGCGAAGGGTATTCTCCGCCAGGTGGGCGAAGGAACCCCTCTGGGCAGGATTATCGGGAGCGGGGTTGTAACCACTGGACGGGTTCTGGGTGTACGCGGGATACCGGCTGTAAAGGGTCAGGCTATACCTGCCTACGATCCCAGAGCTTTAAAAGGGATAGGCGTAACTTATGCCATGTCTCCCATGGGGGCAGACCACACGGCCGGAAATGCTCTTGAGACGGCAAAGAGCCACGATCCGCTCAGCCGCGAAGGGCAGATAGAGATATCTTTCAGGCTTCAAATCCGAGCTGCCTTTCTTGACAGTGCCGGTGTCTGTCTTTTTATTCGTCCAGTCTTTGTCAAGGACCCCTCACTGGCAGCCAGACTGCTCAATGCCAGATACGGATGGGATTGGAGCTATCGGGATGTCCGTAATATGGCCATTGAATGTCTTAGCGCCGAACGTGAGTTTAACCGGCTTGCAGGTGTCTCTGATAATCACTGTGATGTTCCTGAGTTCATGCGTACTGAGCCACTGCCTCCTAACAACACGGTGTTCGATCTACCAAAAGAGAAGTTGGACAAAATCTGGAAAGTTCAATTACCGGAGGATGTGTTTTGATAAAAAAGGTAGAACAGGGAGTGCTAAACAAACAAGTTAGTATTGTAACAGGGGCTTCCCGCGGCATCGGAGAGGCAATCGCCAGACATTTTTTTAAGGAAGGCGCCAGATTGGTACTGCTCGACTTAGTCGAAGAAGGTCTGTACAGAGTCGCAAATAGCCTGGACCCTTCGGGTGATAGTATCCTGTGCTTCCAGACAGACATAACCGTAGAAGAGGAAGTGCATAAGGCCGTTAGCCGGACTGTGGAAAGATTAGGAAGGATAGATATTCTTATTAATTGTGCGGGTATTCTTAAGCACCTGCCCATTGAGCAAATGAGTCTGGAAGATTTTGAATCCGTTCTGCGAGTCAATCTTACCGGCACCTTCATCGTATGCAAAGCGGTGATTCCGTTCATGAAAAAGCAGGGCAGAGGCAAAATTGTTAATATTTCTTCCCTGGGAGGACGCACGGGACGACCTGGAGTTGGGGTCAATTATGCCGCCTCCAAAGCCGGAATCATCGGGCTTACGCAAACGCTGGCCCGCGAGGTTGGACCGGATGGTGTTTATGTAAATGCAATCGCCCCAGGACCTATTCTAACCCAATTGACACGTCAGGTACCTTCCGAAGTTTTTGCAAAGTGGAATGTAGGACGTGCGGTTAATAAAGATGGGCTGCCTGAGGATGTAGCCCGGGCGGCGCTTTTTCTGGCTTCGGATCAATCCGACTGGATTACCGGTGTAACACTAGATGTAAACGGCGGGATTTTTATTACTTAAGCATATTATGGGAGGATAATATGTCTAAAGCAATAGCGGTTCACATAAAGGATGTGAAGGGAGAAAGGCGGGATCCGCCACGGGTCTCATGGATACTGGTATCGGAGAAGACCGTGGGAGCTAAAAACCTTGCAGTGGGGATAAATGAAACCGCACCAGGCAGTATGGTACCTGAACATAAGCACGATGCAGAGGAAGAGGTGATGCTCTTTCTTTCGGGAAGGGGGAAGTTCGTAACCCAGGATCAGGAGATTCCCCTCGAACCGGGTGTGTGTGTTTACAATCCACCTGGGGGTAAACATAAGATCGTTAACACCGGAGACGAGGTTTTGCGATTCGTATGGATATATTCACCTCAGTTGCAGAGCCACAGGAAGCAATAGAGAAAGATGATGGAAGGAGAATGATTATGTCGAAGTGGAAACTTCCGCCCGAAGGCGGCCATATGGAGAAGCCGTCAAAAATCTACTACCAGACCATGACTAAAAAGGATGTGGAAGAAAGGCTCAAAGTGAACGACATAATACTGATACCTCTGGGTTCAACGGAAAACCATGGTGATGGTCAACCCTACGGTGAGGATACCTTTATAGTAACCCGAATGTCGGAGCTGATCGCACAGAAAACAGGCTGTACTGTTTCGGAGCCGGTATGGTTCGCTTCGCATCCCTTCTCCCATCTTGGGCAGAAAGGGACAGTACCTATCCCGGATGAGGTAAACTCGGCCTATATACGTGCACTAATAAGCGGATTCTGGAACACCGGTTTTCGGAAACAGATCTATATAGGAAGCCATGGCCAGGAGTACATCATTCCTTCTGCAATTCAGGAGTGGGGGAAGAAATACCAGGTTCCCGCAGTAATAATCTTTCTTGATGTGCCCAAGATCATGGGAGATGGTCTTAAAGATAAAGCCCATGGAGGGCCCTTTGATACTCCCTTCAGGCATGGAGATGAGGCGGAAAACTCCATCTGTCTGGCACTCTTCCCCGAGTTTGTTCAGATGGAAAACGTGGTGGATACGAAAACCTGGGGATTTTTACCCGAGGGGCATATCGATAAGGGCGGAGATATCTACAATTATCCCATACCGGGCCAGAGCCACATCGGTGGTGGTGGAGTAGAGTTTGCCGTTTATCCCGAGGGTGTTTTAGGCAAGCCATCACTGGCAAAGGCTGAGAAGGCCTACAAAGCAATAGAGACTTTTCTTGATTATGTAGTTCGGCTTCACAACGATATTCTCGAAAAGTTTCCCCCTGGTGTTCTGCCCGAAGCAAAATACATGACTCAACGGGACAAGGAGGAGATAGAGAAATTGTTGAAAGGCCCTTCTGACGGAGGCAAGCACATATACACCATTGCATGGCCGCCATGAGGTGAGAGGGGCATATTGTGGCAAAACGAAGCGTTGCTTCATAATAAATTTTTTTAATTGAAGAGGTACGAAAAATGAAAAAAATCGTAACCGCATTTATTTTACTAATGGTTGCATCCGCATTCATCTTTGCAACAGGGCAGGCGGAGAAGCCCGAAATACCAGATACTGTGCAACCTTCACCTGGGAAAGCCCAGTATGTGCTTAAACTGGCACATGCAGATGCGACGAACATCTATACATCCAGAAAACATACCCAGAGTGTGGCCTTTGCCAACCTTGTTAATGCAAGAAGCGGAGGGAGAATAGAGGTACAGGTCTATGGAGCCGGTGCCCTGGGCGGTGAAAGGGAGTATGTTGAAGGGATAAAGGCAGGAACGATTCAGGCTGGAATAGCCTCCGGTGTTATGGGCGGCTTTTTTCCTCCTGCAATGGTAACAGACATACCCTACCTGTTTCCATCGGCCGCTGTTGCCTGGGAAGTTTTGGATGGGCCGGTGGGAGATGAGCTCAGAGCAAGTTTGCTAAAAGAAACTGGAGTTAGATGCCTATCCTTCGCCGAAGTGGGTTTCCGGCATTTCACCAATAATGTAAGACCAATCAAAAAACCCGATGACCTGAAAGGATTGAAAATTCGGGTTATGGAAACTCCTCTCTTCGTTACCCTGGTAAAATCACTTGGAGGAATTCCAACACCTATCGCCTGGCCCGAAACATATACAGCACTGCAAACCGGAGTAGTTGACGGTCAGGAAAATCCCGTACCGGTCATTCTGGTTGCAAACTTTCCGGAAGTACAAAAATACGTAACCCTGGACGGACATGTTTACGGTGTAGACTGGTTTCTCATAAACGAGGATTTCTTCCAGAGTCTTCCTTCTGATCTTCAATACATTATACTTGACTCTGCAAGGATAAGCTCAGGTGTCGGTAGAGGTGTTCAGAATGCACTAAATGCCACGGGGATAACCCAGCTTAGAGAAAAAGGAATGGAAGTCTATGTTCCAACAGAGGCCGAAAGGGAGCTCTTCAAGAAGGCAACACAGGCTCCGGTAATAGATTGGCTTAAGACAAAGATAGATGCAGCACTCATCGATAAGTTCATGAATGAGGTTGATAGAGTAGTTAGGGAGGCAAAATCGGAACTTAGATAGAGCTTTCAGTTTTCGGCTAAGGGAAGGAAGGTAAATCTATACCTTCTTTCCCCTTTATACAAAGTGGAGACAGTGTATGGGTATTATAAAGCTGGTTAGGATAATGCTTAAATATATCGAAAACAGTATAAAAGTTGTAATCTTTTTACTTTTATCTGTAATGATTGTAAATCTGGCGATTAATGTTTTTACACGATACGTGTTCAAGTTCCCGATCATCTGGGCGGAGGAGTTGGGACGTTACATGATGGTATGGTTCGCGTTCCTGGGAATGAGTATTGCTATAAGAGACGGAGATCATGTAAAAATAACATTTATAAGAAAACTCTTTCCCCGGGTAGTGCAGAAAGCTGTTTACCATCTTTGCAGCATTATAATGCTGATCTTTATGATTATGGTGCTGCGCAAATCATTTTCCCATATGTCGACACTTGAAGGACAGATATCTCCCGCAATGCAAATACCGATGGCTGTACCATATTTATCCGTTCCAGTAGGTATGATAATGATGATTCTACAGATTTTTCACAGATATCTGTATTTAAAAGAAGTGGATGACGCCATTTGTAGTGATTAGATTCATCTTGATTAACAGGAGATCGTAACCAAAGATCATGATAATAGGATTGATTGCATTAGTGTTATGTTTGATTATTGGTGTACCCATTGCATTTAGTATTGGCTTCTCTTCTTTGGTGTTTCTATTAGTAAGCAAAAACATTCCGTTGACCCTGATTGCACAAAGGATGTTTACTGGTCTTGATATATTCCCCTTTATGGCCGTTCCCTTTTTCATTCTGGCCGGTGAATTGATGAACAAGGCGGGAATTACAAAGAGGCTTGTGAGTTTTGCAGATGTTCTGGTAGGTCATTTCAAAGGCGGTCTGGCTCATGTAAACATAGTAACAAGTATGTTTTTTGCTGGAATTACCGGATCTGCTGTAGCCGATACCTCGGCTATAGGTTCGATGCTTATTCCTGCCATGGATGAGCAGGGTTATGACAAAGATTACAGTGCCGCAGTAACCGTTTCCTCTTCTGTTATTGGTCCCATCATTCCTCCCAGTATCCCCATGGTTATATTTTCACTAATAAGCGGTACTTCAGTAGCCGCTCTTTTTTTATCGGGAGTCATTCCTGGTATCCTGCTGGGATTCGGGCTCATGCTGGTGAGCTATATCTATGCACATAAAAGAAATTATCCGAAGAATGAAAAGGCTGCAACCCTTCTGCAAATTACAAAGGCTTTTGTAAAAGCGATAATACCTCTGTTGATGCCGATTATCATACTCGGTGGGATATTAAGCGGAGTTTTTACTGCAACAGAAGCGTCTGGAATTGCCGTCGTTTACGCTCTTACGATAGGCTTTCTTGTCTTAAGAGATCTCAATTTCCAGAAGTTAAAAGAGGCATTCATCTCCACAGCAAAAACAACGGGAATAGTTTTTCTGGTTATCGCCTGTGCCAATATTTTCAACTGGATCCTGGCAATAGAGCAGGTACCGCAGAGGTTAACAGCGGTTGTGTCAGAACATGTACAAAATCCTATCGTATTACTGCTTTGGATAAACATTATTCTGCTGTTCCTGGGTACCTTTGTGGAAGGTACTGCGGCGATGATCATTACTGTGCCTGTACTGATACAAATCACCGCTCCTTTCGGAATAAGCCCGATAACATTGGGTGCAATTGTTGTCTTGAACTTGATGATAGGGTTGATCACCCCACCCGTGGGCTTATGTCTCTTCGTTGCCTGCGGCATAACAAAGCTCAGTATAGAAAGAATCTCAAGGGCCGTTATACCATTTCTCGCCATCGAGATAGTAGTATTGTTGATAACCACATATCTGAGACCGGTAACTTTATGGTTGCCCAGGTTGTTCAATTACATCCGATGAATGGAGGCATAAGTACGTCATGTATGATAAGAAAATCCGCATCGCTTCGATCGGTGCAGGAATGATTGGGCGTGTACATGCGGAGATTCTTGCACGTATGGAGCAGTGCGATTATTCAGGATTGGCCGATGTGGATTTGGACACCAGAAAAACAGCAAGTGCTCTTGGTGTTAAATACTACGAAGATTACAGAGAGATGATTGATAGAGAACGCCCAGATGGTGTTGTTGTTTCTGTTCCAAATGAGCTCCATGCTACAATCGGGTGCTTTTGTATGGAACAAGGGGTGAACGTTTTTATGGAGAAACCCATTGCATCAACGATCGAAGAAGCGGAAAGACTGGTAAGAAGTGCCAGTGAAAACAATGTAAAACTACTCATCGGTCATCACAGAAGGTTTAACCCAATGGTTGTCGCTACAAGAGAGCTGATACGCAAGGGTGAGCTGGGTGATATAGTAGCTATCTCGGTGCTCTGGGGTATGTACAAGCCGGATGAGTATTTTGATGCAGGCCCCTGGAGAAAGAAGAAGGGCGGTGGTCCTATTCTTATAAACACGATCCATGAAATAGATAATCTACGGTTTATATATGGCGAAATTGAACGAGTATATGCAGAGGTGAGTAATAAAACACGTAAGTTTGAGGTTGAAGATACTGTTTCTCTAACTGTCAGGTTTAAAGATGGAGTTCTTGCTTCCGTGTTGATGACTGATACGGTGCCATCTTTGTGGGCTTATGAGGCTACAATGGGTGAAAATGATTTTTTCTATCATACGAAGGGTGATATTTATCACTTTTTAGGCAGTAAGGCATCATTAACGTTTCCGGGGATGGTAAAGGTCTATTATTCAGATCCGAAAAAGATGGGATGGCAGTACCCCTTGACAACAGAACAACTGAATATAAGAAGCAGAAATCCTTATCCGGAACAGATGAAACATTTCTGTAGAGTAATAAATGGAGAAGAACAACCTCGAACAAGCGGTGAAGATGCGCTCAGAACATTGTGTGTAACCCTGGCGATACTAGAATCTGTAGAAAAAAGAAATCCTGTAACAATCGAATATTGATTACAGGAATTAAGACAAGTTTTTTAAGATAAAATGTGGATATTTAAAAATAGGTTACAGTCTGGAGGTTATCAATGAAAGCAATAGTCAAAGCAGACATGAAAGCAGGTTCGTATGAAGTTAAAGACATTCCGATCCCTGAACCAGAACCCAGCGAATTGCTTATCCAGATCAAGGCTACAGGACTTTGTTACACCGATATGTCGATTTTGAAAGGCGAATATAAAGGAAGAAAGCCTGTACCGTTACCCATTATTATGGGGCATGAGGGAGCAGGTATCGTTGCCGGCGTTGGAGAAGAGGTAAGTGGATTTAAGGTCGGACAAAGGGTAGGTTTCGAGGCTTTAGACGGATGCGGAAAGTGCTATAATTGTAGAACAGGCAATAAAAATATGTGCACTGATTGGAACCATATTGGAATTACCCGTGATGGAACTTTCGCCGAATATATGATCATTGCCCAGACACTGGTTCACCCGTTACCCGATACTGTAGATTTCGCAGATGCAGCCCTGCTCGAACCATTGAGTCTGGTGGTAAGATCCCTCGAGCATGTAAAACCTGTAATCGGGGAAAGCGCTGTAATAGTAGGGCCTGGTTCAGTCGGACTGCTTCACCTGCAGGCTCTTGCTGCTGCCGGTGCATCAAAACTCATTGTGGTGGGTCTGGATGTTGACAGGATCAGGTTTGGGATTGCCGAAAAACTGGGAGCAACTCATATTGTTAATGCGAGCAGAGAGAATACAATCGATGCTGTTCTGGATATAACTGGAGGGCGAGGCGCAGATATTGTAATAGAGACAGCCAGCTCTCCAATAGTATGGGATTTTCTCCTCGATATTGTGGCTTCTAAAGGGCGTATTTCATCGTTTGGCCTTTATCCCGAATCAAGCTTCAAACCACTTGCACTTATTCGAAAGGGTGTAACCATCTATGGAGATGTGGCTTTTTTACAGAGACACTTTGTAAGAGCTATCGGCTGGCTTGAATCAGGAAAGGTATCCGGACAGTCTCTTGTAACAAGGAGATTTTCACTGGATCAGGCGGAAGAGGCCTTCGAAGCATTCAGACAAAAAGAGACCGTGAAATGCCTCTTTGAACTTTAATTCTGAGTGAATCTGTGGTAATATAAACCTATTATATTCTGTTGAAGAAGGGCTGAAAGGGTAATGAAGCACATTGCGGTCATTCACGGTCCAAACTTAAACATGCTTGGCAAGCGTGAAGTAGGTATTTACGGAGGGAAATCGATGGAAGATATCAACGCTTCCGTTCTTGCCGAAGCTGAAAGGCTAAACGTTACCGTTGAGTTTTACCAATCGAATGGGGAAGGGGATTTGGTAACCTTCATCCAAAAATGCAGGGGAAGAGTGGGGGGTATAATACTTAACGCCGGAGCCTACACTCACTACTCTGTAGCACTTCGTGATGCCATAAGTGCTGCAGAGGTTCCCACGGTGGAAGTTCATATTTCAAATATATATAAGAGGGAATCCTTCCGACACATCTCCATGATTGCACCTGTTTGTATTGGACAAATCTGTGGCTTCGGCCCTTACAGCTATATTTTGGGATTACGAGCATTGATAGAAGGCAGGCTGGATTCCTGGTTGGTATAATACTACGTTGGTGAGAAGTTTGCATGACCATTCGGGACAACCGAAACGGTCGGATTTCCCAGAATCAAGGGGTAGCTTAGATTTCCGGAGGAACATGGTTTGGAGAAGAAAAAGAGATTTCTTGTTGTATCGGGGCCCAATCTAAATCTCCTGGGAACGCGCAAAATTTCCATTTACGGAGAGGGTTCGCTGGATGATATACATAAAGGATTACAGCAGCGTGCCGAGGAGCTGAACGTAACCGTAGAATGCAAACAGTTCAACAGTGAGGGTGCGATCATAGATTGTCTCCAGGAAGCGCCCGGCCGTTTCGACGGTGTGATAATCAATGCGGGTGCCCTGGCTCACTACAGTTACGCACTGCGCAGTGCTATAGGCGCCATGCTTCTGCCATGTGTGGAAGTTTTTATATCCAATGTGCATGCCCGGGAAGAGTTCAGGCACAAGTCGGTTATAGCTCCTGTATGCGTAGGAGTAATCGCAGGTTTCGGGAAAAAGAGCTACCTTCTGGCTCTAGATGCCCTGGTAAACCTAACCGGTGTATAGACGAGGAAAAGGATCTATGAGTGTACTATGGGGAAAAATGGTTACTAATTTACTGGAAGTTGAGCGGGCCGGATTGGATGGTTTTGATTTTGTTCAGACAGTAGATGATTTTATCGTACACCTAAAAGATGAGGATAAAATTCAACTTAAAGAGCAAATCCAGGAAAACGGTATACCTTTTATGGTCTGTACAGTTCCTTTACCCGGCGATGTAAGAGTAACACAGAAAGGATTTAATCTCTACCTCTGGATCGAGGAGTTAAAAAAATCTATAGGACTACTGGCTGAGCTGGGATGCAGCAAATTGGTATGGAACAACGGGAGGGCGCGGGTACTACCCGTAGAAGGGGAGGTAAGCGATTTAAAAGAACAGGTGCTTCAGTTTTTGTTTATGCTCTGTGAAATTGCCATGAATTTTGATATGGCTGTGTTGGTAGAACCACTCGGCCCATGCCGCACCAACTTTCTAAATACTATAGAAGAGATTGATGATTTTCTCTCCCGGGCAGGTAAAGACAATCTGTTATCAATGGTCAGTCTACGGGAAATAGATCATATAGGGCTGTCTCTCCCGAATTTAGGCAGGTACATCTATCTCATCGATCACATTCAGATGGAAAATCCTCAAAGGTCCGAAAAAACTAGGTTTTGCCCCCGTCCGAACGACGGCTATGATTACAGTCCCTTTGTAAAAACACTGGAAGATATGGGGTATTCTTCAACTGTAAGCCTGCCAACCGATGCAGATGCCGATGGGTTGGCCTTTTGCCGCAGTTTGTGGGGTGAATGATTTTATACCCGGTATTTTCTTAACCCAACGATCCTCGTAAGTATTGACAACAAGAATAAAATGGATAAAGATTCGGA
>QNBH01000104.1 GCA_003645645.1 Spirochaetota bacterium
GGTTGTGGGCAACTAAAATGGCCGCCGCCCGGTCTGTAATGGGATCGGCATAGACCTCCCTGGGATGGACTATTGTCCTGTTAACCAATCCCACGGAAACCACTCTCAAAGCTATCACTTCATGGGCTCCGTTTAAAGAGACTGCAAGGAAATGCTCCTGTTTCCGGTCGGCATAATGAGCCACTATGGGTAATATATCTGCCGGATAGATAATCTTGGTGGTTCCCGGATTGAATCGCCTTCTGGCAAACTCCAGGGCTGCAATAATCTGGACTGCCTTAACGACACCCATGCCCCTTATGCCAACCAGCTCTTCTGGTTTTACCTGCCCGTTTAACCTGTCCAGAAGCGCCAGCAGTTCTCCTGCAATTGCATTTACATTATTGTCCCTGATTCCCGAACCTACAATTATGGCCAGAAGCTCCACATCGGAGAGACTCGAAGCCCCGAGGGAGAGGAGTTTTTCCCTCGGACGCTCTTCCTTACGCATAGAAGAAATACGATCTTTAACAAATTCGTTTCTTTTCATCAAAATTATTTAACAGGGGAAACTACTCTGCTGATTCAAATTGACGGCAATAAATATTAATTTTATCATAGAATTTTTAGCAGGCATCGGTAAACAACCACTCTTATTGCCTGCTAAGAGGAGGAGGCATGGCATCGTCTGTAGAAAAACACGCCCTGGAACTCTCAGGTCAGAAAATGCTCAGCTACCCCGATGAGAAGATAGTAACAGTAGTTGTAGAAAACTTTCCCATGCTGGGGAGACTTACCGCAGTGAGATTCCTCGAATGGGTCCAGCAAAATCCCGAAGGTGTGGTTTCCCTTCCTACCGGAAAGACTCCCGAATATTTTATAAAAGAGGTTATCCGGTTATTAAACAACTGGGATAAAAGAGAGACAGGAGAAGAGCTTTCATCGTGGGGCATAGATGTGGCGAATAAACCCAACATGAAGGGGCTTCGGTTTGTACAGATCGATGAGTTTTATCCCATGAATCCCTATCACCACAACAGCTTCTACTACTATATAAACAGATTTTACCTGGAAGGATTTGGAATCGATAAGGCAAGAGCCCTCACGATCAATTGTGAGAAGATCGGATTGCCCGAAGGGATGACCCTAGAAGAGGTATGGGATGATGACGGGGTTGATCTGACACTGAGGTACCGGTCTCCCATAAATGAAAAAGAGCGGCTAAGAAAGAGGGTAATCGAAAGCGTCGACTACTGGTGTACGGAATACGAGGAGAGGATAAGGAGCATGGGTGGGATAGGCTTTTTTCTGGGGGGGATAGGTCCTGATGGACATATCGGTTTTAATGTGAGGGGCTCAGACATGTACTCCACCACCCGGCTTACCAATGTGAATTACGAAACCCAGGCTGCCGCTGCGGCCGATCTGGGAGGCATGGAAGTTGCAAGAAAAAGACTGGTTATAACCATCGGCCTTTCCACCATCACCTATAACCCTGATTGTACCGCAATAATTATTGCCGCAGGAGAAGCCAAGGCGAGAATAGTGGCCGATTCAATAAGAAGCCCCAGAACAAATCTTTTCCCTGCAACGGCACTACAGGTACTGCCAAAGGCAAGGTTCTTCCTCACAGGAGGAGCCGCCAGGGAACTTAAGGAACGTTCCTTTGCCATTCTCGCCCGAAAGCCCGAGCTTTCTGAAGAAGATTCGGAAAAAATAGTAATAGATATATCACTCTCTCTAAATAAAAAGATAAGCCGGCTTAACAGAGAAGATTACGAGACTTCTCCCTTTGGAAGACTTCTCCTTAAAAGGGAGAAGGGTAACGTTAAGAAGATAAACGAAAGGGTAGAGAAATCTCTTAGAAGCAAGATAGAAGAGGGAATGACCATCCGCAGGAATAAATGCTTTCTCCATACAGAACCCCATCACGACGATATTATGCTCGGTTACCTTCCCTTTGTGGTAAGACACATAAGGGAGCACAGTAACCACCATTTCTTTGCCACCATGACAAGCGGATTCACCTCGGTTACAAACAAGTATATGCTGGATGTCTGCCTCAAGATGAGAGACGCCCTTGAACATAACCGCTACAATTTAACAAAGCTTCTCGATGAAGGATACTTCGATCCTGGTAACAGCCACTACAAGAACAGGGATGTATGGAACTATCTCGATGGAGTAGCCTCCGGTTCGGAAAAATTAAAAGAAGAAGGGATGCTCAGGAGATTTCTAAGGGATTTGATCGAAATATACGACGATACAGATCTGGATAATCTCTACGAAAGGGTGGTAGAGCTTGTAAATTACTTCGAGACTCAGTATCCGGGTAAGAAGGATTTAAACCACATCCAGAAATTAAAGGGAATGTGCAGGGAGTGGGAATCCTCATGCCTGTGGGGATACTTCGGCTGGGATTCCTCTTCGATCAAACACCTAAGGCTGGGGTTCTACCAGGGAGATATTTTCACTGAAGAGCCGACCGTTCAGAGAGATGTTCTGCCTATACTGGAATTACTGGAAGAAGTTAAGCCCGATGTGGTTACAGTTACCCTCGATCCGGAGGCAAGCGGACCCGATACTCACTACAAGGTTCTCCAGGCTATTTCAGAGGCACTCAGGCAGTACCAGGATCAAAATGAGGAAAGAGAAATTGAAGTAATAGGGTACAGGAATATCTGGTACAGATTTCATCCCTCCGAGGCAAACATATATATACCCGTCTCCCTCAATATGCTCACTCTACAGCACTACTCCTTTATGAATACCTACATCTCCCAGAAGGATGCATCCTTTCCGAGCTGGGAGCATGACGGCCCCTTTCCGGAACTGGCCCAGAAAATCCAGGTGGAACAGTATCAGATGCTTAAAACCTGCCTGGGAAGGGATTTTTTCTATGAACACCCCAGCGCCCTCATCAGGGCGACCAGGGGATTTGTTTTCATAAAGAGTATGAAAACAGAAGAGTTCTACAACTTTGCCCGGGAACTTAGAAGAAAGACGGAAAGTGATACAAAGTGAAATGCTAAAAAAAGAGCGGCTTCCGGTAAGAAGCCGCTTTCGCTAGTAATACACTACGGGCTGGAATCCAGGTTAGCGGTATCAATATCTTGTGAGGTGGTTTTACCACTTTCAACAGCTACATCGGAAACAAAGCCCAGGGTGCTTACAAAATCACTCCCGCTGTATTCCGTTACCACCAGATCGTATGTCCCTCCTGCCAGGTAGGGTAGTGCATAACTGTCATCGTCGTTCACCTTTCCGCTTACCACAGCATCGGGGAATCTGGATTCTTCCGTAGCAGGATCGTCATCTTCTGTGTCCGCCCAGGAGCCATCTTCATAGGCGTATATGATGATTTCGTTTGTCCCGTTATAGGTAACTGTTCCTGTGATTTTTCCTGCCTGATCATCCACAACCAGCCTGATTGTGGGTTTAAGAATGTAGATTCCACTCACTCCTGCCTCAACTACCGACTTTCTAACATCAAAATCTGCGGTAACTGAAACCTCTCCGTTTTCAGGTACGGTGAAGGCGCCCACCGCCTTGTATCCGGTCTCACTTCCGCTCGGTACAAACAGAGCCTCCGTAGTTCCATCGGTAAAGGAGATATAACAGCCTGGATTGGAGGGTGTCTGGCTTCCACGTTCGGGTGCATCGAGCATGAACCTTATCTGGTTGTACTCGCCGGCAGTGAGTCTAAGTTCTCCCAGGAGCGTTGAGTTTCCTCCGGTAAGTTCGAGTAAATTGTATTTACCGCCTTTATACTCTTCCATGGTAACCCACTTGTCGTTTTTGTGATACTGAATCTCCGTTATCGTTATCCAGACCCCGTCTACGTTTTGCGCATCGATCGGTGAATCGGCAAGACTCAATTTTAAAGTACCCGTTTCAAAGAGACCTAAGAATAGATTACAACCAGCTACAAGCATTGCTGTAGCAACCAAGATTGTAAAGATCAATCCTGTTCGAAAAATTAGTTGTTTGTCTTTCATGGTTTTCCCTCCATTGTTGTTGTTTTCTGTTAATCTATACGCATGCTGACCATAGAAGTTTCAAAAAACATAAAAAAATATTGCCTAAAAGGGCGATTCCTGAGAATATATAGGAAAATGAAAATGATGATAATTCTGCATCCGATAAAAAAGTTCATAACAACATTTTTTCCAAGCCTCTTTCTTCTGGTCTCTTTGAGTGTAGAGGCGCGGGATTCGACTCTCAAGCATCACACGATACTGGAAACAGGCGGTAAACTTCTCTACGGTGTCTCTGCGGAACGGGGTTTTCTCCTTTCTACCGATGGAGGGGATAACTGGGAGCAGAGGAACAGGGGTCTTCCGAAGAGAATGGTATATCCTTTCGAACAGGATAGAATCAAATCTATAACCTCTCTCTGCTTCGACCCCCGCAACCCCGAAAGAGTAGCTCTAACTACAGCCTACGGTCTTTTCCTTTCGGAAGACTACGGTGATACCTGGCAAACCATCCCCCTGGCCGATCCGGTTAAAAGCACCTCCTATTTTACTTCGGTAGCCCTTTCTCCACATTCTGTAGATACGATCCTTCTGGGGACGTCTTTCTCCGGTGCATTTATTACCAGAAACAGGGGAAAATCCTGGAGTACCGTAACCGAAAAAATGGAGCCAATCTATATGGGAGCAGGTTTCTACCAGGATATCCTCTCTGTATCCTTCTCCTCCGAGTTACCCGATATAGTATATATAGAGTGCGGTTTCACAGAGAAAATCTACAGAATAGATACCCGTAGCGGAAAGTACTCGGATGTGACAGAGCTATCTTCAGAAACAGCGCTGTTTTCATCGGGTGTTTCCCTATCTGAACTTGATTTCGACTTTCCCGCAGAGGAAAATCGCTCTGCCGATAAGGGGGACGAAGCTTCATCAACCGAAGAAAACATCACCACCACCCATTTCCAAAAGGGAGAAAGATTAAAAATCGCATCAGACAAGTATGCCATATATCTGAACTCTAAAAGTGCAGGGAGCGGAATGCTCGAGGATTACCTGGATTTTCTTAAATCGCATAATTTTAATGCCCTTGTGGTGGATATGAAGGACGATCACGGGATGCTCACCTATGATTCAGGGCTTGACCTTCCCAGGGCAATTGGTGCGGTAAGAGAAGACATCGATCTGGATGCTTTTATAGAGAAGTGCCGTCAAAAAGGGATATACGTAATAGGCAGAATCGTGGTTTTTAAGGATAGAAATCTCTATTTTTATGACGCCGGTAAGTACGCAGTTTGGGATAAAAAAAGGAATGCCCCCTGGGGACATAGAATAAAAATCGAGGAGGAGGAAAGCACAGAAATCCGCTACGAACAGAGAGAGTTCTGGGTTGATCCATACTCCCCATTTGTGTGGGAATACAATACAGCCATTGCAAAGGAGCTTCAGGATAGAGGCATTGACGAAATCCAGTTTGACTATATCCGGTTCCCCTCTGATGGTGATCTTAACAGTGTTGAGTACCGCCATGGTAGAGATGGGATGACTAAAATCGAAGCTATAGAATCGTTCCTTGCTTTTGTAAGAAAGCATATTGAAATTCCTATCAGTGTCGATTTGTATGGGTTCAATGCCTGGTATAGGATGGGAAACTGGATCGGACAGAGTATAACAACAATGGCGAAGTATGCCGATGTGATTTGTCCCATGTTTTACCCTTCCCACTTTCCACGGCCTTTTTTAGAAACTGTGCCGTACCTGGAGCGTGCCAGGAGGATTTATAAGGAGGGCACAGAAAGAGCTTCCGTGCTGGCAGGCGGGAGATCTCTCATACGTCCCTTTGTCCAGGCCTTTCTCATAGGAGGAGAGCTCGAGTTTGAAGAGGAGAAGTACACCCAATACCTGATAAACCAGCTTGAAGGAGCAACCGATGCTTCTTCTTCCGGCTTTACTCTATGGAACTCTTCCAACAGATATTATATGGTTACCCGATCACTTGTAGACTATACGAACGGGAGGTCTAAATGAAGCAATTATTCTTTTTTGTTTGTTTTTGTGGATTTATTCTTGGTGTAACTGCGGTTTTTTCAATAGAAGAGAAGATCGCAGAGGCCGATCGTCTCCATAGGGAGTTTAAGCATACAGAAGCCCTGGCGGTATTGAAAGAAGCTCTTTCTCAGGCCGGAACAGATAAGGAGAAGGCTTCCATGTACTGGAGACTTTCAAGAGAGACGCTCTACATTGCAGATGACGCTCTGGATGCGGGCGAAGAGGACTCAAAAGTGCTCGATATGTACAGCCAGGGTGAAGCTTACGCAGATCAAGCCATCTCTTTTGACCCGAATAATTACGAATGTTACTACTGGAAGGCATCCAATATCGGTAAATGGGGTAAGCTCAGGGGAATATTGAGCTCTCTGTTCAAGGCTAAGCCCATGCGGGATTTGCTGGAGAAAGCCATAACCATTAAACCGGATCACGCTGCATCCTATTATGTTCTGGGTCAGTTGTATGAGAAAGTCCCTGGAGGTATTGTCTCTTTCGGAAACAAGGATTATGCAGTGTCTCTTGGAAGATTATCCGTCCATTACCACCAACAGGATAGAGCTGCCGGACTGGAAGACCGTATTAAATATGACTACCATACAGAGCTTGCACGCCATCTCTGGGAAAGAAACTGGGATGCTTCCAGGCGTAAAAGAGAGCAAAAGGCAAAACGGGATAGATACTACTCTGAAAAAGGTGTACTGCAGAAGGCCTTCTACTATGAGGGAATAGTGGAGCTCGAAAATATATCCGACAGGGAAGAGGCCCGTAAAATTGTCGATTGGGTTGTAAAGGAGATAGAAGCCCTTCCCAATCCTGATAAAGGCTACAGGGATGATCTTAGCAAAGCCTACGAGGCGCTGTCTGACTGGGGGATAAAACCCTGATTATCCGGCCACAAGGGGAGGAGCTGGATTTTAATCCATGAGGAAACCGCCGTTTACATTAAGAATCTCACCCGTTATAAAGTCCGCATCACCCGAGACCAAAAATAGTGCCGCTGCAGCCACATCCTCCGGTTTACCCATTCTCTTAAGGGGGATGGATTCTGTTACTTCTCTTCTTTTCTCCTCATCCCATTGAGAACTCATCGGTGTCTCGATGGCATGGGGGGCAATTGCATTTACATTTATGTGATAATCGGCAAGCTGCCGTGCCATGGATTTGGTGAGTGTATTTATCGCTCCCTTGGAGGTGCCGTATGCAGGAGAGGCCGTTATATCGCCTATTTTACCGGCAACGGAGCTTATATTTAGTATTTTCCCTCCGCCTCTCTTTATCATGTGTTCCACTACTATTTTAGAACAATTAAATGTACCTCCCAGGTTTACATCCATAACTCTTCTTAACTCTTTAGGGCTGAGATCCAGGAAAGTGCCTCGCAGTATTATACCTGCATTGTTTACAAGAATATCTACAGAACCAAAAAGAGTTAGAGTCTTTTTTACCATTCTTTCGACCGATTTATAGTCAGAAACATCGGTGTGGATATATTCAGCCCTGCCGTTTATAGACTTTATTACAGAGAGCACCTCCGAGGCATCTTTTAAATCGGCTATTACCACATTTGCCCCTTCTCTTGCAAAAGATATTGCTATAGCCTTTCCTATTCCCTGAGAAGCACCGGTTACAATGGCCGTCTTATCTTTTAGTTTCATTATGAAACCCCCTTACAAGGTTTCCCTGCATTCTCCCCTTACTCCTTTACCGCTCCAGCCGTAAGACCCCTCACCAGGTTCTTCTGTAAAATCAAATAGAGTGTTACAGGTGGTAGTGCACCTATTACGGAGCCCGCCATTAGTTGAGGCCAGATGATTCTGAACTGAGTAACCAGTCGGCTCAACCCCAGAGTAACCGTTGTCATAGCCTCACCGCTGGTCAAGACCAGTACCCAGAGGAGATCTCCCCATGCAAGAATAAAGGCAAAAATAATGGTTGCAACCATACCCGGAGTAATAATAGGAAATACCAGGTTAAGGAAAACCTTCGGATAACTGCAGCCATCCACCAGTCCCGCCATATCCAGCTCCCTGGGAACGGTGTCAATAAATCCCTTCATCATCCATGTGCTGAAAGGCAGGGTGATGGTTGTAAAGGCTAATATAAGACCTATATAAGTATTGTAGAGGGCAACTCTGGTAAGCAATTTGAAGTACGGTCCTACCAGTAAAACTCCGGGGAGCATCTGACTAGCAAGTATTGCTCCTATCAGAAATGTTCTCCCTCGGAAGATGAACCGTGAAAACCCGTAACCTGCGAGTGCACCAACGATTGTTGAAAGCAGGGAAGCTCCAAGAGAAACAACTGTGCTGTTAAAAAAATAACGGGGAAAGTTCGTCCAGATTATTATCTGTTCATAGCTCTCTGTAGTGGGTTTCTGTGGGAACACTGTAGGCGGTATCCTGTACGCCTCTTTTTCACTCTTAAAGGATGTAGATACCATCCATCCGAATGGAGTAAAATTATAAAAGGTAAAAACCACTACAATAATTGAGACGACTATAGTCGGTAAATATTTTACTCTCCTCATGTCTCGCGTCTGGCTATCATCCTGATGTAAGGATAACTGATTGCAAGCATTATTATCGCCATTACTACTGCAAGTGCTGATGCATACTCAAAGTTAAAATACTTAAAGTAGTGCTTGTAGATATAAAGAGAGAGAATCTCTGTAACATGTCCCGGACCTCCCATACTCATATTGTAGATGAGTCCAAATCTCCGCATCTGCCATATTGTGTCCAAAGCCAGGGCAATATATATTATTCTTGCAAGACAGGGAATCGTAATATAGTAGAACCTCTGGAACACATTTGCGCCATTTACCTTTGCTGCTTCGTAATAATCTTCGGGTATTGCCTGAAGCCCGGCCAGCAATATTATCATTACAAAAGGATAACCCCGCCAGACATCCGCTATTATCACACTAGGCAAGGCAAGACTGGGATTAGCCAGCCATTCTATATATCGATCCGTCCAACCCACGCTCATAAGAATGTGATTTATTATTCCGGAAGTGGGATTATACATGAATCTCCACACAAGCCCCGATACAACATCGGGAACCGTCCATGGGAGAATGGCAATAACCTGGAACCAGCTTCTGCCCTTTATCATCCAGTTAAGCGTTAAAGCCAGGACCATTCCGAGCAGAAGGTGAAAAAAAACCGTACCTCCCACAAATATAAAGGTTACCGAAAGGGCATTCCAGAAAAGTTCGTCCGATAAGAGACCTGAATAATTCTCTAAGGTAAAGTTCTTTGTTTCCGACCATAGAGGGGTAAAGCTGTTAGCCACAGCGGTGACAACAGGAAAACCAAGTACAATTACAAGCATAAGCAGGCAGGGTAATACAAAGAGGTAACCCCTCAGTTCATCACCATACTTAATAGAGAATGGAAATCTGGTCGATCTTCTTTCTCTTCTGTACACCTTACTCCACATGCCTGTAATAATAACAAACTTAACGGAGCAGGGCGCCCAACGGCCCCGCTCCGCTCCTAACCAATGGTTATCAAAACCTATTATGCTTTAAAATTCCGGGCAGGTCTCTGCACCCGTTCTGTAAACCTTGAGTATGCGGTTTATTCTCTCATGGGCATCTCTTAATGCCCGATCCGACTCTTTTGCTCCGGTCATTGCTTCCTGAGCTGCAGTGTTGATTGCCTCTATGATTTGAGGCCATTCTTTTATTTGCGGTACAAACTTTGCGTTTTTCAATTCCTTTGCGATAACCTTTGCAAACTTATCCTCCAGCAGAGGCGTGTATTCCCCCGATACATCCTTTCTGGAGGAAAGGACTCTAGCATCGTCAAACCACTTCTGCTCCATCTCTTTGCTGGTTATGAACTTGATAACCTCCCAGGCTTCCTGTGGATGCTTGGTGTTCGGGTTCATCATCCAGGCACTCAGCCAGGCTGTAGTTGTAAACTTTGGACTTCTACCTTCCCTTACAGGAACAGGCGCTGCCCTCAATATCTCCATTGCGTTTAGATCGGGATTATTGCTGTCCACGATTGGAGGAGTCCATCCCGAGCCAAGAAGCATTGCTACCTGTTCATTGGCCATTTTCTGGCGCACCGTTCCTGGATTATCAGCGGTTACACCAGGCGGCACGACCTTATGCTCGCTCACCAGAGAGGTAAAGAATCTGAATGCCTCTTTTGATTCAGAGGTATAGAGGGCAGAGCACTTCTGGTCATCTGTTAGATACTCTCCCCCGTGGCTGAAAAGTATGGGGGTAAACCTGAGTTCGAAGCCCGGATCTATCGCCCCGATAGTGCCGAATCCCCATACATCTGTTTTTCCGTCACCGTTGCGGTCTCTGGTCAGCTTTTTTGCATAATCCAGGAATTGGCTCCATGTTTTGGGCGGTTGGTTGGGATCAAGACCGGCTTCCTTAAAGAGTTCGGTATTATAAAAAAGCACCATTGCCATAAAATCACCGGGGATTGCATAGTACTTACCGTCTTTGTACATAATTTCGAGGGTCTGTTCGTACCATGAATCCAGAAAGCCTCCACCTTCCTTCTCGATGAAGGGAGTCAAGTCTTTGGTATACCCTTTCTCAATAAAACTTTTCACCGAATAGGCATGAAGATGGAAAACATCCGGCCCCTTTCCGGCTTCTATTTCTGTGGTATACTTTGTTTCTTTCTCGGCGTAGGATACCACGTCAAGCTGAACTTTTATGTTTGGATTTTGCTGTTCGAACAACTGAAAAGCCTCTTTAAGGGATTTCTCCCAGTGAGGTTCCGACAGGTGCCAATCAGAGAAGACGATTTTTACCTCTTCCGCTACAGGTACCGTCGCCTTCTCCTTTTCACCTCCTGCCCAGATAAAGGTTGGAGCAAGAAATAATAATAGTAGAAATAGAGCTGTTACCCTTTTTATTTTTTTACTGTCCATAACAAGCCTCCCTCTATTATGAGATATATAAACTGATATATTAGATATTATAATGCATGAAGGCAAATCTGTCAAGGATATTTTTATTTCAATGTTACATCTTGCAGAGTTTTCTCTCCTGGTGTAAGGTGATTTAAGGAAAGGAGCTTATATGGCAAGATTCAGAAGACTTGAGGTTTTAACAAAAATCGAAGAGATAGGTTTGATACCGGTTTTCTTCACCCCGGACGAGGAAAAGGCAAAGGGAATCCTCAAAGCATGTGCAAAAGGCGGAGCGCTGTGTGTGGAGATGACGAACCGGGGAGATAGGGCGATTGAGATATTTAAAACTCTGGAGGAATACGCACGAACGGAGTTTCCCGATGTTATTCTGGGTGTGGGTTCGGTGGTAGATGCACCGACTGCAGCCCTTTATATAGCTTACGGAGCCAACTTTGTAGTCGGTCCCGTTCTTGATGAAGAGACTGCAATACTCTGCAATAAGCGTAAAATACCCTACTCTCCCGGCTGCGGCAGTGCCTCCGAAATTCATCGTGCAGAAGCTCTTGGAGTGGAGATATGTAAGATATTCCCGGGAGCACAGGTCGGTGGTCCGGGATTTGTCAAGGCTATTAGGGGGCCCTGCCCGTGGACTTCCATCATGCCTACCGGAGGAGTAAGCCCCACTCGGGAATCCCTTACCGAGTGGTTCGATGCTGGAGTTACCGCAGTGGGAATCGGGTCAAAACTCGTAACAAAAGAACTCCTCGAAAGGGGAGACTTTGAGGCACTTGCAGAAAAAATAGAAGATACAATTAAGCTAATAAAAGAGATAAGGAAGCGTTAAATTAAGCCTGAGCCAGTACTGGTTATGAAAGGGATTTAAAAACTTCTCCGCTTATTATGTTCCTCTTGCTCTGGTCGAGATGTGCCTCCAGCAGTTCAACGGCTGCGGGAGAATTGTTTTTAAGGCAGTTTAGTATCTCACGATGATCTTTACATGTTCCGGGCAGATCTGGATAAACTCCTATACCGTAAGTGTAGTTCATATTCAGATGAAGGTTTATCTCACGGTAGAACTTTTTTAAATACTCATTATCTGCCAGGTTGCATAATTCCTGGTGATACATCCTGTCGAGCTTGATATATTCGGGTATTCTATCATCGGTTTTAACTGTCTTGAGAAGATTCTCCATTTTACCTACAATCTCTTCCAGTTTCTCAAGCTCCAGTGAAGCTACTCTGTTGTATATTTTTTCTATGCAGTGGAGCTCTATCAGCTTTCGGGATTCAAAGGCATCCATCACTTCTTTCCTGGTAGGAACTTTTATATAACAGCGGCTTCTCGGATTTACCGTTACCACCTTCTCCATCTCCATTCGTTTGATGGCATCCCTGATCGGCATGGTACTTACCTGGAGAATAGTGGCTATTTGCTTGATGTTAAGCCGGTCTCCATAGCGTAATCTCCCTTCTATAATTTCATTTGCGAGATACTCGTAGACCTTTTCGCTCAGACTTCTTTTATCAATGCTAGCATTTCTATCAAGTCTTTCCATTTTAGACTCTTTTATTCGGGCAGGGAGTTAAAAACCTTGCCGTTTATCATGTTCATCTTACATGTCTTAAGATGCTTTTTAAGTATTGTTACAGACAGTCGTGAGTTGTTGCGAAGATGTTCAAAAATCATCCTGTGGTCGTTGCTGACCTGCTCCATGTCAGGTTGTACTCCCGCATGAAAAGTCATGGCTATATTCAGATGAAGCATATTCCGTCTGTACGTCTTGAGCAAATACATATTTCTCGTTAAAACACAAAACTCCTGATGAAACAATTGATCGTATTTAACATACTCTTTCATGCGTTCTTCGGTATTATTTACAGGCATATTACCTTCCATCTTTTCCAGGTACTCTTTCATCAGCGAAAGGTCATTATCGCCAACCCTGCGAAATATCTTTTTTATAGCATACAACTCCAGTACTTCCCGCATTTCAAAGGCATTAAGCATGGACTGCTGAGTGGGTATTTTTACCATGCAATTGCTACGCGGATTAATTGTAACAATATCTTCTACAGCAAGACGTTTAACCGCTTCGCGTACCGGCATGGTGGATACATTTAACTTTGCAGCAATTTCCTTTATATTAAGCTTCTCTCCATAGCCTATAGCACCCTCTATTATCCTGTCTGTTAAAAACTCATATACTTTATCACCGAGATTTCTCGTATCGATTAAATCCTCTTTATGAGTATCCTGTCTGATTAAGTGTTCCAGAATCTTATCTCCTGTTTTCTTATATTTTGTTTATAGTAATTATATATTTTTTCCTCAACTGATATCAACTATCTTAAGTTGTACTGCGAATATTAAGCCGATGGGAGAAGCCCCTTCACTGACGGCTTTATCTTTTAAAGTGTGGTAGCTCAATAGTGAA
>QNBH01000105.1 GCA_003645645.1 Spirochaetota bacterium
ACCAGGCCGTTTTTTGTAAATTAAGTGCCTTTTTAATGCTGTTTCTGGGGGAAACTTTTTCAGCCCCGGCTCTTTTTTCTTTTATCTGTAATAGGTTATGCCCTCCCGAAAAAGCTCAGACAGAGTTTTTTTAAAAGGCGCGGGTTTTAACGGAAAAAAAGGAGTCTGGCATATTCCTCCCATATGAAAGCCCATTTGACAATTGATTTTCTGGTAGGGTATTCTTGAGTGTCGAAAATTTCTATGCAATCTACCTTTAAGTTGTGATAGGATAGTGCGCTATATAAAAATGAAAATAAATATAAAGATCATTGTTTTCTTCATCTTAACTCTACTCTCCTCTCCTGTCCCTGTGCGGGCTCAGAATATAGAAGAGGGAATAAAGGTAACGGCGGTTCAGCTTGAAGTATCGCCGTCTCTTTACAGTTCAGAGGATCATTTCTACAACTCCATGGACAGGCTGATGGGCAAGATAGTAGAAAAACATAAGCCCGATCTGGTTATCTTCCCCGAGTACACCGGAGTATTCCTTGCCCTGGTCCCATATCACAATTTGATTGATGGTTTTCCCGATATTTCTAAGGCCTTATCCCGCATCCAGAAGATTTATCCCCAGATTGGAAGTATTAACGAGCTCTTCTCTTTACAGGCTGATGTCACAGGACGAATCATGGATCGAATCTGGGGCCGACTGGCAAACAAGTATGGGATAACCATAGTGGCGGGAAGCTATTTTGCCTTAACTTATGAAGCCCTGGATGACACGGAGAAACCCCATGTCGAATTAAGAAACCGGGCAGTGGTATACGGGCTTACCGGAGAGAGGATCTACTCTCAGGATAAGGTTTTTCTTACAGAGTTTGAGCAGAATGTTTTAGCTCTTTCGTCCGGGGAAATAGGGTCTGCAGCAGGTTTTAATGTAAAAGGGAGGAGAGTTGTAATTTCTATCTGCAGGGATACTTTCATGGAAGAGTGGGAGGAGAGGTTCGAAGGAGCAGATTTATGGATCGATATCAAGGCAAATGGAACGGAATACACAGAGGAGGAGCGAAGAAGGTTTCTCACCGCCCTTCCCGAAAGGATAGCCAACTCGGAAGTACCCTACGGAGTTACGGTGTGCCTTACCGGGCGGTACCTCGATCTTTTCTGGGAAGGCGAGTCTTCCTTTATAGAAAAGGAGGATGAATCTTACAGGGTTCTTAAAGCAACGGAAAGTTACCGCAGCCTGGAGATAGTAGCTCAGCTCCTCACATTTGACGATATATACTGAATTGTCGGCAGGTACCCCTGAAGGGAAGCCTCAGTATAACCTGAAATCGTTAAATATCAAGACTCAGTCACTGCTAAAATTTAAACATGGAGACCTTCTTCCCAGAGGGGTCTGTGGCAATTTCGTGGTTTAGAGGATCGAGAACCTTTCTTCCGTCGGATATAAAATAGTAAAAATGCCGCCCGGGTAGAAGCTCTACTGTAATGGAATAGATGCCCGGTTTAATCTGCTTGAGCTTATACATGAAGGGATCCCATCTGTTAAATGATCCTGTAAGAAAAACCGTTCGTGAAGGTGGGGAACTTTTACCCTGGTCCTGGGGATCCTGAAAGTAAAACCTGACTCTACCATCTGATAATATTTCAGGTGATTCAATTAACTCTTCTGGTTCAGGAGGAATCTCGATTACAGAAAGCTCTACTCCGTAACGGTCTCTTGCTGTACTGCTGTTGTTGGGATCTTTTATCCAGAGACCGTCCACGACCAGACGGTAAAAAAGAGTTTCCACACCGGACGGCAGAGGATAGGGAAGAACATAAACACCATGTTCGTTTTTAACAAAGCTGTGCAATTTTCTGAAATCCTGGTCGGAAAAGGAAGCACCCACAAATCTTACAGGCTGATCAGGCCTGTAGGTAAAGATTATCCAGTTTTTAAAAATTTCCGGTGCTCCATCTGTGCGCAAACCGGTAATCTTCATGTACAAATCAAAATCATCCACCTCAACAGTGTGTGCAGGTGCGGAGATCACGATTAAGAGGAAGAAGACAATGTGTTTGTGGATTTTCATTTTCCTTAGTACATTATAACTATCGGATTTTATGCATACAGTATTAGCTTTATATATGGAGTTTTTAAACCGAAATTAAAAGATAGGGATTTTTATGCCCCGAATTAAAGAGATAGAGGAATTTAAAACAGTTTTCAACAATCTCGGTGATGAGCCTGCCATTCTCAGGGAAAGGGGAGAAGAGTTTGAGGATATTCCTCTGTCTGAAGAAGCAGAGAGGGAAGAAGAAGGGGAGCTTAAAGATCTACTTGAAGGATCGGGAGAGGAAGAAGAGGAATCGCTTGAGGGGTTGGAGCCGGGAGTAACGGAGGAGGAGCCCGGGCTGGCACCTCTTGAAGACGAGGTGGAACCGGAAACAGAGCCGGTGCCAGAACCGGAAGCGGGTCTTCCAGAGGAGGAGGGCGAGGCTTTCGAAGAGAAGGCAGCAGAGGATATAGAAGCCGGGGAAACGGAAGCACCAGAGGAAGAGGAAGAGGAAATCCCCTCGGATGAGGAACTCGAGGCACTTCTGAGTGAGTTTGAGGAGGAAGAGGAGGCACCCGAAGAAGAGGAGGTGCCTGCAGAGGAGCCACCCGAAGAGAAAGAAGTGTCAGCGGTAGAGTTGCCCGCAGAAGAGGAAGCTCCGGAGGAGGAGTTCGAGCTGCCATCGCTTGAAGAGGAGGAAACCGAAGCCGGCACAGAGGAAGAAGTATCTTTTGAAGATGAGTTTGAATTGCCCGATCTGGAAGAGGAAGAGACCTTTGCAGAAGAAGAGGCAGAGACGCCCTTAGCAGAAGCAGAAGCAGAAGAGGTTGAGGCCGGTCGGGAAGAAGAAGCAGAAGCGCCTACAGCAGAGGAGGCCTTTGATGAGGAAACTTTAGAGGCACCTCCTTCAGAAGAGGAGGAGGAGTTTAGTCTTCCTCCGGAACTGGAAGTACCCGAAGAGGCAAGAGAGGGGGAGGAAGCAGCCGAAGATAGAGAGGCATTCACCTCGCCGGAGGAAGCCGGTGAAGAGGAAGCCGGTGAAATTGAAGAAGATTTCAGCATAGATGAGTTTAACCTCGGTGATATAAGCGAAGAGTTCGGTCTTGAGGAGGAAGAGGAGGAAGAAGCCGTTGCAGAGAGGGGTATTCCAGAAGAAATTGAAGCAGAAAAAATAGCAGGTGAGCTGGAAGAAGCAGTCGAGGAGTTTAGCCTTTCGGATGAGGATTTCAGAGCCGTACAAAACACTCTGGCCACCCTGCCGAGAAACCTCAAGATAATCATTGAGGAGCTGATCGGAGAGCAGGAACTTGCAGGCGAGAATCTGCGGCGACTTGCAGATATGCTCATATCGGGTGAGTCTGCCCGCAATCTGGCCTCCTTTACAGGCAAAATAACGGGAAAGAAGATTGTCATACCCAGTCAGTACGAGAAGAAGACCGGTCGGGAGTTTGAGCTAGAAAAGGGTACTTTAGCCTATCTCCTGAAGGAGACTGTCCTTCCTGTACTTCGCATAATGCTTGTTGTTCTTATCGGTATGGGAGTCCTCGGGTATATCGGATACAATTTTCTCTATAGTCCCATCTATGCTCAAATACTATATTCAAGGGGATATCAGGAAATAGAGGAAGACGACTATACGAGTGCCAATCAGTATTTCGACAGGGGGTACAGCCTGTGGGCAATGAAAAGGTGGTTTTTCCGGTACGCAGAAGCATTTGTAGAGAAGAAACAGTACACTCTTGCCGAAGGCAAGTATGAGCGACTGCTCAACCTGTATCCGAGCGATAAGAAGACTATATTAGATTATGCATCTCTTAAGTCGGAGATTCTCGCAGAATATGAACAGGCCGACAGACTCCTTAAGCGTATTCTGGAAGACAGTCCCTTTGACTATGAGGCTTTGCTTTCAGCAGGAGATAACTATTTAAGATGGGCTGAAGAGGATTTCACCTACTATGAAGAGGCAAGAAGGTCCTATGCAACTCTGATTCAGAAGTACGGTGCAGAGCCAAAGCTTCTGTACAGAATGCTTAAGTATTTTATCAGAACCGACAATCTCGATGAGGTGGTTAAGCTTAAAGATCAATTTTTGGCCGATAAAAAGACACAAATCGACCCTTCGGCCTTTGCAGAGTTGGGTGGATACCTGATAGAGAAGAACATTCTCGAAGATGTACAGGAGGTGCTCTTCAGAGCGTTAAAAATCGATAATACCTTAGCGGAGCTCCATTATAATCTGGCAAGATACTATCGAAGGATCCAGGATTTCAGCGAAGAGAAAAAGGCATTAAGAAATGCTCTTAACTTTTTTGAAGCCGACAGACCTCTGTCGAGTCGTAAATTAGCCATGTTGATCGATACCTACAATAGAATGGGAGAAGCACACATTCGAGACGAAAAATATCTTGAAGCAGAAGAGATGCTGCAGAGAGGCATAGAGCTTTATGAAGATGCGTTGAGCAGAAAACTTCTGGCCAGATCTGCTAAGTATGGAAAACTTTATGAGAATCTGGCCGATATATATTATTACCAGGCAGGTGATTACGATACAGCATTGGTTCTCTACAACAAAGCCGAAGGGAATCTCCACTCTACACCGGATATAAATTACAAGAAAGGATACATCAACTATTTAAACGGCAATTACATGGATTCACTTCTTGAGTTTTACGAGGCTTCGGGGGGATTTTCTGCTAATAAAAACTTAATGTTTGCAACGGCGAATACCCTTTTTATGAGAAACGACTATTTTGCAGCGCAGGGCTATTACAACCATCTTCTGGACACCCTGGAGAGGGAAATATCGAATATATCCTCTTTTAATCCCGCAGAGGAGAGGGCACACAGAGCCCTTCTTGAGTATACGATGAAAGTTTACAATAATTTGGGAGTAACTCTCTTCTACCTCTCCAGGCAGAGCAAGGACCGAGCGCAGAAAGAAGCCCAGGCATTGGTCAATCTGGCAAAGTCTTCCGAATATTTTGATTTTCTAACCCGTGATCCGGACACAATGGAAAGAGCAGAAGCAGTAAACCTGGGTTATTTAAACTCGAGAAGAATCCTCTATCCTCAATCCGATTACGAATTGAGCTTATATATCGATCTTCCAAGAGATATGAACGAAATGAGTTTTTAACAGGCAGGTGAACTCCCTTAAAACCCTTTAAACCTGGTACATCCAGCCGTGTTTGTCTTCTATTGCACCGTACTGGATGCCCTTAAGTGTTATAAGCAGTTGATGGGTTACCTCTCCCATCTTACCTTCGCAGAATACGGTGGTTTTATCTTTATGGGTGATGGACTCCACGTAGGATATCCCCGCTGCCGTACCTGTTACAAAGACCTCTTTCGCATCGGACAGTACTTCTTCGATGGAGATACGTCTTTCTTCGGTCTTTATACCCATCTCTTCCGCCAGAATAAGCACACTCTCTCTGGTTATTCCGGGAAGCACGGTATCTTCCAGACTGGGAGTTACAAGCACCCCGTTCTTAAGAAGAAAGAATATATTGCATGAGGAGCCTTCCTCAATATACTTTTTGCCGTATGCATCCAGGAATATTGCCTCCATATAGCCTTCTGCCTCGGCCTCTTTCTTTGCAAGGATAGGCACTGTATAGTTTGCATCACACTTTATCCACCCCGTGCCTCCTGGGAAAGCCCTTATCTTATCGGTGGTTACAGCCTTGCTGTTTCCAGGCTGAAAATAGGCACCCACCGGCGTGGTTATAATTACTACCCATGGGTAGGAGCTTAAACCCAGCCCGATTGCAGGCTCCGAATATGTAAAAGGCCGAATATAGACGGAATGGCCTGTTATAAAATAATCCTTCTCCCACTCTGCATCGTAGCTTACGGTAAAGCCCATATTGTGGTTACGCCTTACCACTTCGCTTACAGCCCTTACGAACATCTCTTCGGGGAAGACAGGCATCTTGAGCCCCCCCATGGAATTGGCAAACCGGTGGGCGTTTCTGTCGGGCCGGAATAATTTAAGCCTCCCGTCCGGCTGAGGGAAAGCCTTAAGACCCTCGAAACAACCAAACCCGTACTGAGTCGTGTAGTTTACCAGTGGCAATTGAGGAAAAGAATTGCGTTTCTCCATAAGAATATTACGTTCCTCTTCGGAAAGCTTCTCTTCCTCGAGCGGTGTTTTATGAGGCTTCTCCTCGAAGACCTCCTCCCATCTGCCGTCTCCGTTGTATTTTGCAAGATAGACCCATGGAAGAACCGACAGGGTAAAACCTTTTGCCATTTCAACCCTCCTTTAAAAGCATATAAACAATAGCTAATTTCTACCCAGGTAGTCAAGAGGCTCTCGGTCATCGAGAAAGGAAGCCAGACCGAAGCTCTTGACAGAACAAATAAAATAAATACTCTGTCAAATATACAAACCTGATCCCTATCGGGAGGTGATGATGGCTGATCATGTCTTTATCCTTGCAGGCGGTTCCGGAACAAGGCTTTGGCCAGCATCAACAAGGGACAATCCCAAGCAGTTTATAGAGCTTAAAGAGGGTAAATCTCTCCTACAGCTAACCATTGAGAGAGCCCTCGGGCTGGATGTAGATGGTAAGATATTTCTTATAACGTTGAAGGAACAAATGCAAAAGGTGGCAGAGGAATGTGCGAAAATCACTAAAGTTAAAGAAAAGTTATCAATTCTTCCAGAACCGGTCGGCCGCAATACCGCCCCTGCCATCGCCCTTGCCGCGAGATACCTGCAGGAACATGGTCAGGAGAATAACACGGTACTTGTGCTTCCCGCCGATCACCTGATCTCCCCCATAGAGAATTTTCGCTCCGATGCGAAGAAGGCGGCGAATCTGGCAGCAGAAGGTTATCTGGTTACATTCGGAATACCGCCGGAGAGGCCTGAGACCGGTTACGGATATATAGAAGCGGGCGAGCAGTACGGGGGGGGTTATATGGTCAGGTCCTTCCGGGAGAAACCCGATGAAAAGACCGCCAATGAGTTTTACAGAAAAGGCAATTATTACTGGAACTCAGGGATGTTTACCTTCAAGGCACAAACATATCTCAACGAGCTTGCCTGCTACAGTCCCGAAATATATAAAGTCTTCGAAGGATTATCTTCCGGTAATAAAACCAGAGAGATAGAAGGCATAACTGTTGCCATGGAAGGAGCAGAGATTGACAGAGCCTACGAAAGATCCCCCTCAAATTCAATCGATTACGCAGTTATGGAAAAAAGCAGGAAGACTGCAATGATAAAAGCTACTTTTTCCTGGACCGATGTGGGTAGCTGGGACGAGGTGGCAAGGCTTCAACTTGTAAGTGAGAGAAAGGTCTTTAGCGAAGAGGCGGAAAGAAACTTCGTTTTCTCCGATTTGCCGGTTGCACTCTGTGGGGTATCCGGTCTGGCTGTGGTAATAAAGAACGGTATTGTACTTATCTGTAAGAGAGGCTCATCTCAACTGGTAAAGAGAATCGTTACTCAACTGGAAGAAAGCGGGGAGGAAGAACTGCTATAGAGAGAGGCTTTAACTCTTGTGCTGTTTTTCCAGCACCCTGACCACTTCGGAGCCGAAAGCCTTGCTTAAACTCCTTGCATCTACCTTATCGGTTGTAACTTCTCTGCTCATCCTCTCATACTCATCCCACTCCTCCTGAATCGGTCTTAATATATCGTCTTTACGCTTAAGCACATTTGCCAGAGACTCCCTCATTTTAAATCGCTCTTTAGCCACAAAGTCGACAGTGGCCTTTACTTCCGCCACCTCCTTCGCCTGGGATGAGCAGACCCGCGCTATAGGGGTAAGATCGAAAGGAGCAAGGGGATTGTCCCGTACACTCTTACCATCTCTCTTTAACTGCTCTTCTTCCAGAAACTCCCTGTAATTCTCCCGTATGCTCTCGTTTATGCTGTCAAAGGTTTTTCGAAAGTTGGCAAAGAAGGAGGATGCCAGTTCCGGCTTTATGTTTGGAGCGAGGTTCTGCATTTTATCCAGTTCTTTCTTATAGATGTTCATTTGCATGAGGATATTTTTTATCAATCTGTTTTTATTGAGCTCGGGATTTTCTTTTATTCTCCGGTTCACATCCTGAATTATTACCTTTATATCCTGCTCAACATCGATTTCTACGTTTAACTCCTCCCTGTGCAGAGGTATGGTTCCCCTTGCAAGGAGACGCTGAATCAGAATTACATAGATCAACTGGGCGAGGCGATAGGAGTGATTTTCAAGATGGTCTATTTCCCTGGAGTCGTACTTGAATGATTCCAGAAAGGAGAAAAGGGGCAAAAGGGGAGATCGTTTATACTCCACGATTCCCTCTTCTACGGAGAAACGGATTTCATCGGCAATGCTTTTAAGCTGAGCCCCAGAAAATGAGAATTGCTCTTCCAGATTATAGAGGTTTTCGGCAGATTCTTTGATATCGAACCAGTATCCGGTTATATATTTTTCTAGATCTATCATTTTATGTCCCGAAACAGCTTGTTGGGATTAAATGTATCGCCAATTTTATTTATTTTCAATCAGGGGAAACATTGTTGGAAAATGTAAATCTTTCCTGATCGCACAAATTGTGTTATAATAAAAAAAATGCAATAATTCTTGAATCAGGACGGAGAAAAGGTCTGTTAATATCACCGAGGAGGCAAACAATTGGCGACCATAACAGACGATGACATCAAAAAAATCTCTGGAGAGATAAAAAAGGAACTTCCAAAATGGCTTAAGGAGTACGGTTTTACCATGGAGGAGAAGCAGAACGGTGGGAAATTGCTGGAAAAACTTATCAGGCTTGAGGAAGAGCTTAAAGCACAGAGAGAGCTGATGAAGCAGGGTTTTGATAACTCCAAGAATAGTATTACTGTTTTGCAGGAAAATAACAACACTCGTTTCAGTGAGCTTAGAATGCACCTGGATAGCAGGTTTAAAGATTTCCGTGAAGCAATAGATACCCGCTATCGTGATTTTGGCGAAGCAATGGATACCCGCTTTCGTGATTTTAGCGAAGCGATGGATACTCGTTTTCGTGAGTCCCGTGAAGTAATGGATACCCGTTTCCGTGAGTTTAGCGAAGCGATGGATACCCGCTTCAGGGAATCTCGTGAGGCCACCGATACCCGTTTTCAAGAGCTTCGTGAAGACATGAACAAAAGGTTTGAAAGTATTGACAGGCGTTTTGAGGAATTGAGAGGTGATATGAATACCCGCTTTAATCAGATGTTCTGGTTTATGAGTATCGGATACTCAGTTATTACCGCCCTTATCGTTATATTTAAGTTTATAGGCACTTAGATTTTTGTTTCTGACCGCATGAACCCTATCCGCCATGGGGAGCTATATGGAGTTGATATAATTCAGGTAAACATCCTTTCCCGGCAGGGGGAAGTCAGGAGATTTAATCTCCGAGAGATCGAGCCCCGATACGTAACGGCGGACTACCTCCTCGCTGAATCTCGCTACTTTTCGGAAGTTCCACCCATCCATACAAGAGGCTATCTCTTTTACATCCTCATCGGAGAGGTGTCTTGCGTAATACCGAAACACCCTCTTTAATTGTTGGAGACCGGGAAGGGGGAAATCTATCTTCATATCGAATCGATCCAGGAGAGCTCGATCAAGCAAATCCGGCTCGTTTACAGAACCCACGATCAGGATATCCCCTGTGCTGTATATACCGTCCATTTCTGTTAGAAGGATGGAGACCAGTCTTGCAGTGGTCTCGAAGCTCTCGGAGCGCTTTTTGCCAAGGGCATCGAGCTCATCGATAAAGAGAATCATGCGTCCTGCCTTCTTGGCTCTGTGGAACAGCTCGGCAAGATGGTTTTCGCTATCTCCGTACCATTTTGTCATTACCGCATTGATGGAGAACACAACGACGGGCAGGCTGGCTTCACTGCCGATAACTTTCATGCTGTAGGTTTTACCGCAACCAGGAGGCCCCACAAGAAGCACCCCTCTGGGAAGTACGGACATACCATGGGGGAGAATCTGCGCGGCAATTTCAGTATAGAGGGCCTCTCTTTCAAGGGGAGTGAAAATATTGCGCTTAAGACGCTCGCTTATCTCTTCCAGACCAGGTAAATCTCCCCATGTAAGCTCGCCCGGCCGGAAAACACTGCAGCCAAGAGACTCCAACCAACTGCCGTGTTCCCTGTACCACTCTCCCCTTTCGGATATTTGTTTAACCGCGCTGTATTTATTTGCTGCTTCATCATACCGGGAAGTATCGAAAGATTTTTCGGTCTTGGGAGGGAAAAGTTTTTTAACGGTGTCCGTTACAAATACTTCGAAATGGTCGTTAAAATTGCTTAAGCTCGATTTAATCGTAATACTCCATTGGGAGGGGTATCTGAAGTAGAACTCGATATCGATTCTCTCTGCAGAGTCTGGATATTTGATAGAAGTCCAGCCGTCACGCACAGATTTTTCGAAGGAGATAACGTTAACACTTGTATTAACAAGGAGAGGTGTTTCATAATGATTTGAAAACATTTTTTTAAACTGGCCGGTTATTTCGGTAACCGCCAGAAAAGGAAGATCATTTACATTGATTATAACCTCAACCCGGCTCGATTGCAGATTTATCTCAACTCCCTCTTCTCTTGAACTTAGGGAATCCTGTTTATGGGGACGCAGTTCAAGAAGATCTTCTGCAAGACGGGTAATACGCCTCTTAAACTCTATAAAATCTTTTTTCTCTCTAAAGTCTTCATCGGGGTTATTCGTACTTGGATCTCTTTCCATTACCTGCTTAATAGATTCTAATTCCGGTTGTTTGAGAAGTCAAGTAAAAAAGTAAAAATCTTTCCCGATCTCTATATTTATGCTATTTAATTAATGATCTTGACATCATCGCATCAAGATGTTATTCTTCTTACATGAGGACAACTCTTACAATTGATGACGATGTTCTTGGTGTGGCCAGGACACTTGCACGTGAATCAAATAGGTCGGTGGGGAAGGTGATTTCCGCATTGGCCAGGCGGGGACTTAATGTGCGAATGTACAGGGTAGATGATTTAGGGTTGCCGGTGTTCCAGGTATCAGAGGATGCGCCGGTGTTTGGTCCAGAGGAAGTAGCCGAGGGTGAGGATGAACTGTGACGGTCAATCTGCCGGATGTGAATGTGCTGATTGCCCTTTCATGGTGTAACCATATTCATCATACCAGAGCCCGAAGATGGTTCGCAGACCATAAAAACGAGTCTTTTGCTACCTGCCCTATAACGGAAAGTGGTTTTGTTCGCCTGTCCATGAATCCGAATGTAGTCGGTGAGGCGGTCACCTTCGAGAATGCCCTTTCTGCCTTAAAGATATACATGGGCCTTCCGAATCACCGTTTCTGGCCTGCAGATGGGGATTATATTTCTGTGGTTAAAGATCTGCCTGTTGTCGGCTATAGGCAAACTACCGGTGCCTATCTTCTTGGTCTGGCAATAAAAAACAGGGGCAGACTCGTCACCTTTGACAGGAAGATCGAAGAACTCACACACGGAAGAAAGGACTTAAAACAGCATATATTTTTGATCGGAGCGGAGCAGGTTTAAAGATTTTTCAACTTATAAGCGGGAGTCTGTCTACATCTCTTAGGGATTGAAAGACCGGAACATGTATTTTATCATCCACTGAGAGGAAACCTTTTTTAAGAACCTCGTGGTTGGTGAATTGTTAAAGTATCGTTATAACCGTGCCTTGCAGGATACTGTCTATTTTTACAGAATATACTGCAGGCATTATTGCTATTTTGTTGGCTTAAGAGGATAGGATCATGGATATCTTAGAGGAACTGAAGAACCTGATCGCAAAATTAAACGAAGAGAATATAGAGTACGCTCTTTGCGGCGGATTGGCCATGGCAGTTTATGCCTTGCCAAGGGCTACTCTGGATATAGATTTATTGATCGATGAGAGTTCGCTTGAGAGAACAACACGTGCAGTTTATGACTTAGGTTTCACTTTGAAGGCTGAACCGATGGAATTCCACGGAGGAAAGATTCATATACACCGCTTAAGCAAGATCGAGCCAGGTACCGGGGAGACCCTGATTCTGGATTTGCTGATCGTAACTCCTGAATTAAAAAGCGTGTGGAACAAACGCATGGAGGTTGAGTGGGAGCACGGTAATATTAGCGTAGTCTCGCCGGAAGGTCTGATTCTTCTTAAGTCTTTTCGTAATAGCGGTCAAGATAAGGACGACATTGATTTTTTAAGGAGTATAATCGATGAAGATTGATATGAGCCGGGATGCCGTAAGTCTCCGACTGAGACAAGCCGCACAACTTAGAAAGACGTGTCTTGCTCTTGCCAGATCTAAAGCGAGTCTTGCGATTAGGATGAGACACTCAGAGAACAAGTCTGTGCAACGGACTTCACTGGCACTCGGCCGCTGACTTTACCGTTTTGCATGATGTCACTAATATGCTTGATATGATGATCATTATCACCTATTATTCAACGAAAAGGTAGCCTCCAGTGAATGAAAAAACGATAGATAATTGGGTAAAACTGTCAGAATATGACTTTGAAACTGCTGGTGCAATGCTTAAAGCCGGACGTTATCTTTATGTGGTTTTCACATGCCGGCAGGCTGTGGAGAAATTATTGAAAGCAATATATGTCCAAGTAAAGAATTCTACTCCACCATATACACATAATCTTATTAAACTCGCAGAAGAATGTAACCTTATTAACCAGATTGACATTAAAACAATAGCAGAACTAAATTCTTGTTATATAAAAACTCGATATTCTGAAGAACTGGAGAAATTATCTGCTGCAATTACGAGAGAACGTACAGAGGTTATATATCGTAAAACAGAGGAGTTGATTCAATGGTTAAAGAAAGAGATCAGGTAATAGAAGAGCTCAAGTGTTTCTCAGAAGAGATATGCAGAAAACTTCCGGTACATAAGGTATTTCTTTTCGGTTCTTACGCAACAGGCAATTTTCGAGAAGGTAGTGATATTGACGTTGGTGTTGTTCTGGATATAGAAAACATCGAAGATGAAATTGCAGCGGGAGTAGAACTCTTTCAATCATCTATCAAGATTGACCCGGATATCGAACCCTTTCCTATTTTGGTATCCGTAAAGGTATCTGACCGCCTAATTTAGATTTAATTGACCGATAAAGTAAGAGATAAATAGCCTTCCATTACATCTTTAT
>QNBH01000106.1 GCA_003645645.1 Spirochaetota bacterium
ATGTAGTTTTTTGGTATGATAAAGACTAAAAACAACACGAGGGGAAGCAAAAACGACAAAAGAAAGACCGCCTCCCTTCTCCCGCGTTTTCCCCCTCTTCCCTTAAAGGCAGAGATATAGAGAACTACCCCATGAGTTATGAAGGTAACAACTATGAGGAGAAGAATAATTTGAGTTATTCCGGAACTTTCACTGGCTATTTCTTCCGATGCCCTTGAGAAATTGAGAAGCACATAGTAGATGAAAAGAATAAATATCTGTTCAAAAACCGCCACGGCCTGACATATTGAACCGACCTTGAAAATGAGTAAGGTTAAGAGGAAGGCGGCCGCTCCTCCTGTGATAAACAGGAGAAAGTATGAACCAAAACCACTGATGAAAAAAGAAAAAACAAGAAGCCCTAGCGCCGCTGCCAGCCAGTACTTTAACTTCAGCCTCGGTGGAGCCAGGAAGAAAGCTATGGCCATCTCTCCGGGGATTAGAACAAACCATAACCACCATCCGGGTAGATCGTAGGCAATTACTATTGCCGGATGGATTATGGGGATGAGAAAAGCCAGGAGATACAGTGCTAATCTTGTGAAAAAAAGTAAAACCATTTCCTACACTAACTTTATTCCCAGTTTTTCGTTAAAAATAGTCCCGTTTACTCTACCCGGATGGCCCTTTCCGCCTTGTTCTCTCTCTCTTCTCAAGGCCCAAAATCCGGGAATGCAGATAGTTTCTATAGTTGGAAGAACTGTTATATTAACCTGATCTTCGCCGTTTCCTCTTTCGCCTGTGAGAACCGTCCTGAAAAGGTGGATCTTTTTGCCCGCATAGAATGAAAGAAGCCGGGGCAACTGATAGTCATAGGGAGTTGTAAAGATAAAAAGCTCATCGGCACCGGAAGGCTCCTGCACCCTTCCGGGATCGGGTTCGTAGAATATTCCGCTTAATTCCATGGAGAACCTCTTGATATCTTCCTCTGTTTCCAGCTCATGGATCCCTCTACCGGTGGATAGACGAAACACGTATTCCGGATGGTCGCCCTTTATTCTCCATAAAAAGGAGAGGAGCATCCTTTTAAGATAATCCAGTTGTACTACTGCTTCAAGTGTAGGGGTATCGTCCTTTCTGAAATGGCGGAAATCCACATGAACGATTTTTGTTTTCTCCTGGGTAACAGGAGAGATTCTAGTAAAGATCTCCTCAAATCTGCTCGAAGCCTTCCAGTTTATATCCCTTGCCCTGTCTCCCGGGATGTACTCTCTCATGTAGTACTTTTCCTCGTCCGAGCTTTTCTGCCTGTTTTTGGTTTCAAAACCGCCTGTAGAGTTAGAAGTGAATTTTCTGCTGTCCACCATTGGTGGTCTTATGGGAATGGCTCTCTCTTCTTCGATCTTAAACTTTGCACGGGTTAGTCCTGCAATATCTCTTACCATTAAATCTGCCTTTGCCTTTAGAGTACCGGAGAATGGAAAAATTAAAGGAAGAGCTATGTCTTCTGTACCATCGGCGGAAAACTCTTTGTAAACCAGAAAAGGTGCGTTCCTGGCCGCAAAAAGCTTCCCCTTAAGGGCAAAATGGATACGGAAGAAGTAAAATGTCCCCCTTTTCGGGGTTATAAGTCGGTGAGATATCTCTGTTCTTCCTGCATATATGCTTCCAGAGGTGTCCCACTGGAATTGAAGTTTAGCAAAACGAACAGCCTGAACTCTGGCCAGTATTGCAAGAAACAGGAGTGCAAAGAGTATTATTATAGATATGAGTGTACCGTATGGATTTCTGGTTGCATAACTTCTCCCCAGAAGGAGGAGGGATCCCAGAAAAAAAACTGTTCCTGAAAATGTAAAAGGGTAGTAGAATGCTATCATATTTATGGTTCTACCGGAACTGAATCGAGAACCTTCCTTAAAAGATCTCCTGCAGATTTAGAAGAATCCTGCATTACGAGTCGATGGGCGACTGCAGGTATAAATATCTCTTTTACCAGATCTATGTTAACGTAGCCTGTTCCCCTCACGAGAGCCAGTGCCCTGGCCAGTCTGGAAACTTTAATACCCGATCTGGGGCTTGCCCCCATCATTATCTCCTGGTTGAAACGTGTTTTCCTCACACAGGCTACGATGTAATCGATGACATCGTTATGAATTTCTATCTCATCGACCATTCTCTGCCATTCGAGCAATTTATGCGCTGGTATAACAGGGCCGAAATCATCCCAGGCATCCTCCCTCCCGTGCTTTTTTATTATCTCCGCCTCTATTTCCGGTTCCGGAAACCCCATGGAAATCTGCAGCATAAAACGATCGAGCTGGGGAGCAGGAAGAGGGAAAAGATGGGCTCCTTCCAGATTCATGGTGGCAATAATGAAAAAGGGATCGGGAAGAGTATATGTTTTACCCTCAACGGTTACGGCTTTCTCCTGCATGGCCTGGAAAAAACTACCCTGGGTCTTTGGAGTAAGGAGATTTATCTCATCGCATAGTATAAAGTGGGCAAAAATGGGGCCTTCCACGAAGACCATCTGGTCGGTAGAACCCAGAAATCTCGTAAAACCCAGAATATCCTGAGGCAGAAGATCCACAGTACACTGGATTCGGTTGAAGGGCTCGATTTTAACTCCGTTGTTATATTTATCCTCCTCATCCCAGATAATAGAACCTGCCAGTGCCCTGGCCAGTGAAGTCTTTCCTACACCGTGAAAATCTGCAAGCATTACATGCCCGCCTGCAATTTTGGAAGCAACAATATACTCAAGCTTTGTCGGATCGATGTAAACAACCGAGGAAATGTTATCCCTCAATGTTTTGATCTCTTCTGCAATTTTTTCCAGGTCAGGTCTCCTGTAATTTGCATGCTTTGTTTCTCTATTGTTTTTTGTTGGGATAATAGATTGCATATAAACCCTTTGTGGTTATCTTTATTTTAATATAAATACATTACGAGTTATTGTTAAGAGCCATCTCCTTTCTTCTTTATGGTTACTACTATATCCTCGTCTGTATCGACCCCCTTAAGAGGTGCTACCAGACCAAGAACAACGTTGATAATTGTCTCCTTTACGTAATTCTTTAAAGGTACATTTCTGTCTCCGCATTTAAGTTCTACTATCCTATCCATCGTCTGATCCCTCCGTATCTTCACTTACCTGGGAAGCTTCCCCAGTATCTTCCAGACCCAACGGTGAAAGGCGTGGAACGATTTTACAGGTTCTGCGAACATCATTATACATTCACCTGATACGACCTTCGAGCTGTTTTCGCGACAGAAGTCCAAAGCGGCTTTGCTTTCCGCTCCCCGCTGAATCCAGAAATGTCCGACACCGGAACCAACAGCTTCTCTAACCGCACCTTCCGTTGCTTTGGGAGGAGTTAAAAACAGCGCCCCTCCTACCTTTTCAGGAATTGCATCAAGGTTAGGATAACACTTCTCCTCTCCTATTTTTTCTGCATTTGGGTTAACCGGAAAAACACGGTAGCCTCTCTCTCTTAATTCCCTTAGTACTACATTGCTGAATGCCCATTTATCCCTGGAAGCACCTACCAGAGCTATGGTATTCTGTTTAAGAAATGCATCAACATCTTCTTTCCTGTTCATGGAATGGCTTCTCCGTATATATTTTTAACTACGTGTACAATAAACCAAATTAAGCTGCAGGTGAAGCATGGCGAGAGCTGTAAGCTCTAATTTGGGTTTAGAAGGCTGCGTAGAACGTCGGCCTTCAATATACTATTATACAACATAAATCGGTAAATGAAAATGCTTTTAAAAAAAATAATGAATTCCATCCGGATGCTCTTCCTTCCGGGTTGTCGATTATAAGCTTCCATGAACACCTCTCCGTTCTATGCAAAAAAGCTGGGATCTCTTATATCTTCCCACTCATGGAGCGGTAAAGTAATCTCCGTCCATGCAGAAGCTATAAATATTATTTATCCTGGAGAGTTACTCGTCTCCCTGCTAAAAAATCATGCCGACATGACTGCTCTGGGTATAGAAGTGCCGTCTCTATTTAAAGATAAGGAGTGCCTCCCCATACTCGAAGCTTCTGTAGAAATGCACAGGGAGAGGCTTACAATTTCTACTGGCGTATCTGTTCTGGTCATAGACCTATCCAATGCACCGGTTTGGGAAGGCGCTCTTAAAGAAAAGGATCTCCGGTGTTTTACCAGAGATAAGTTGTTTCTACTCATAGACGCTCTTCTTAGAGAAGGGAAACCGGGTGGCTTTCTGGGACTAATATCAGGTGATTTTGACTCACCCTTTGTGAGAAAGGCGTGGCAACTGCTTTCCCATATTCAAGAAGAGAAATATCGAAACAAACGACCCATTCTAAGAAGCATATCCACTCTGATAGGTCTTGGAGTAGGATACACACCCTCGGGAGACGATTTTCTCACCGGTGTAATGCTGGGGGAGAGGATTATCTCCTTAAAAGGCAAGGATCTCTCCCCTTCCCTCTCCGTCTTTCCGCTTATACCCCTGGATGAAATAAGCAACGGTCTTGGCAGGACCAACCCGGCAGGCAGGAGTATTCTCTTTCCTGCAATTAGAGGACATTTCCCCCAATACTTGCTCGATCTTTTAAAAGATACGGCACGGGCAGAGGATTTGGGAGATATACGCAGAGCGATTCGAAAGGCTGTAGCTCACGGTGAAACTTCCGGTACCGATTCGGTCTCCGGTCTATGCTGGTACATGGAGAAGGTGCTTCTTAAGAACATTTAAAGCACTCTTTAGGGCTGTCCGGGCCTTACATTTATCCTATCGAGAGCTCGATTGGAGAGAGCCGCATAGGGATAATAGCCGTCTCCAATTGCCCTCTCTCTGAAACTATTTATCCTTTCAAGATTACTTTTTTTCTGCGAGCCGTCATCAACATAATCAACAACCAGAACTTTTTTCGAGGCACTCTTTATCATGTCCAGGAAAGACTGCCTGTATTGAGTTGACTCCGGCTTTACCGATACAGTCCCGTTGTAATAGAGATCCTCCGAGCCGATACCGTTTATAGTGTTAAGATAGTCATCGGCTTTTAACCCCCCTGTTCCAGTGTCAAATTGGAGGATGGCCTCACCGTTCTGGGGGAATACGAGAAAACCACCTCTTCCCCTTGTTACCCTGGCATGATAGGCGATTCGTTTTACCAGGTTTATCATGCGAAGGGCTGCCTCTTCTTCTGTAATGGTGAAACCTTCCCGATTCCCCGGATCAGACCAGTAGAGATAGGCATCGATTATATCCAGGTAAACACCATCAAAACCATCATCGATTATTTTATCCAGATAGTTAATCACAATTGACTGCCATTCCTCGGACCAGTACTGAACCTTGTAGTTACCCTTCCAGTCGGGGTTCGTCCTGCCAAGCCAGCAGGGAGCCTTTTCCCCTGGTTGTCCGGTAATTGCCGAGACCCAGGAAGAATCGAAATAGTAGCGGTAATCCTCTGCTTCTCCGATACTCAAGTAGGCAAGCACCTGTCTGTCAACCACTCCGGTTTTAAGCATCTCCATCTCCCCACGACTGTAACGTCCGGATTCAGTCCCGTCCCGTGAGTAATCTATAACAAGAACGTCAAATTCGGTACCTGATATTTCTTTCGGGTCTGCATTCTGAAGCTGGTAAAGCCATTTGCTTCCTTCCACGGTAGAAGAAGATAAGGAATCTCCGGATGGTTCGGCAATATCCGTACACGGTGCGGAGCTGTAAAAAAGAACCGATCCGCAGGAAGCAATAATAGAAAGCGGGAAATACAAAGTCATTGCCGCAATTGTAAGCGCTTTTAGTCTAACATGCTTCATAATTTTCTTAAAACCAAGTATATCTTAATAATAAAGGGAATGTTAAGCGGGTTTGATCACAATCCACCCGGCGTTTTTGCATTAGAAACAGCAATGAAACTCGATTTTCAAACTGCTACCCAAGGGGAGGAGGCAGAAAGAAAAATCCACTTTAACAAACAGGAAAATCGTATTATAATATTTACTTTATCTGTGTCTTAAAAACAGGAGGAAGCGTGGAATGATAAGGGAGTTTGCCTATGTGAAGGTCTCTACTCTGAAGGAAGCAACCGATGCTCTTCAATCGGGAAACGCCAAACCACTGGCAGGAGGTACCGATTTGCTGGTGGATATGCGAAACGGAGTAAGCCGGCCCGATCTTTTGGTGGATATCAAAGGGATCGAGGAACTCAAAACTTTTTCTATGAACAAGGGCAATGGCATAGAAATAGGGGCAAATGTAACGCTTAACACAATTATAGAAGATAAAAAACTTAGAGAGCTCTGTCCGGTAATTACTGACTCTGCCATGAGTATTGCCACCTATCAACTCAGAAACAGGGCCACACTGGTAGGTAATATCTGCAACGCCTCTCCCGCTGCAGACATGGCCCCTGCCCTTTATATCCTTAACGCCCTGGTGGTGGCGGCAGGAGTCAACGGAGAGAGGACCATTCCCATAGGGGAGTTTATTACAGGGGTAAAAAAAACCACCCTTGAAAAGGGCGAGATGGTAGTACGGGTAAAGATTCCCCGTATTCCTGCAGGGAAAACCTGCTTTCTTAAAAAGCAGAGAATACGGGGACACGATCTTGCTACCGTAAACATGGCCGGTCTGGCAGACAGAGAATCCAACACTTTGAAAGTTTGTATCGGTGCCTGCGGGATTACTCCAATCCTCCTTGAGGGTCTTGACGATCTATACCGTAACATCAGGGACAGGGAAAACCTTGCAGAAGAGGTTGCCATGATAGCACTGGGGGCTGTCTCTCCCATAGATGATGTGAGGGCATCTGCCGAGTACAGGAGGGGGATAGTCTACGCATATACAAAACGCCTTATAAGAGAAATCACTTCACCTAATTGACCTATTTTAAAAGAAGGAGAACATGTTATGCACGAATATAAGAAAAGTTTCTCAATTACGGTCAGGGTAAACGGAAATGAGTATAAAGACAGAGTACCGTCCCACATGACACTGCTCCAATTCTTAAAGGAGAGGCTCCATTTTCTGGGAACAAAAGAAGGTTGTAGCATCGGTGAATGCGGAGCCTGTACCGTGATAATGGACGGGAAAGCCGTTACATCGTGTCTGGTTCTGGCCGTGGAGGCCGATGGTTCTTCAATCCGTACAATAGAGGGGGAGGCAAAAAACGGAGAGCTCACCCCTTTACAGAAGGCATTTATAGAACACGGGGCAGTTCAGTGCGGTTTCTGCACCCCCGGAATGATCATGTCTGCCCAGAATCTTCTGGACAGGAATCCCCACCCATCACGGGAAGACATAGTAGAGGCTATTTCCGGGAATCTGTGCCGGTGTACCGGTTATGAGCAGATAATCCAGGCCGTGCAATCGGTAGCCAATGGAGCAACGAAGCAAAATAATCTTGTTGGAGTGAAATCCGTCGGAGGGGGTGGTGACACCGAAGGCGGTCAACCGGGAGGAAAGGTATCCGAGCATAACAGTAAAAGCAAAACAGGAGGTACCCTCTGATGGAAACAAAAAAAGAATACAAATATATCGGGAAAAGCATAACAAGAAAAGACAGCATAGAAAAGGTAACCGGTGCCGCCGTTTTCACCCATGATCTTGCTGTTCAGGGAATGCTCTACGGCAAAACGGTAAAATCTCCACACGCTTACGCTCGAATTAAGAATGTAGACATATCGGAAGCCGAAAGGGTACCCGGAGTAAGAGCCATAGTTACCGGGAAAGAGCTTCCCTACAAGGTGGGGCTTTACATGATTGACAAGGACATTCTTGCAAGAGATTTTGTCCGGTACCAGGGGGAGCCGGTTGCAGCGGTTGCAGCAGATACAGAGCTTTCTGCAGATATAGCCTGCGATAAGATCAAGGTAGACTACGAAGTACTAAAACCAGTACTCGATCCGAGGGAAGCGGTAAAACCGGATGCACCTCTGGTACATCCCGACCTCGAAAACTACGATTACATGAAAGGGGTTTTTCTTCCACTGCCTAAAACCAATATACCACACCTCCAGAAAGTGAGAAAGGGCAACATAGAAGAAGGGTTTAAAGAGGCAAACGTAATTGTTGAAAACACCTTTTACAATCCGCCTGTTCAACATGTATGTATGGAGACACACGTAAGTATTGCCCAGGCTCTACCAGGCAATAAAGTGCTTATATGGAGCTCCGCCCAATCACCCTACACCCTGAGAAACCTCTTCTCTGTATGCTTCTCCATTCCCCATGAAAATATCCGTGTGAGGGTGCCCTACGTTGGAGGGGGATTCGGAGGCAAAGCGGGTATCCATCTCGAACCATTGGCTTATGTTCTTTCAAAAAAAGCCGGAGGAAGACCGGTTAAGCTCTGCATGACCAGAGAGGAGGAGTTTAATACAATGCCCTCAAGGCAGGGGCTTTACTCGGAGTTTAAAACCGGTGTGGCAAAGAACGGTAAAATCACCGCACTGGAGGTAAACTACTACTGGGATGCAGGGGCCTACGCCGACTACGGGGTAAATATAGGCAGGGCGGCCGCATTCGCCGGTGCAGGACCTTACGAGGTGCCAAACTGCAAGATAGACTCTTATATTGTTTATACCAACAAAGTGTTCGGTACGGCGTACCGTGGTTTTGGCCATCTTGAAGTGCTCTGGGGAATAGAGCGGAACATGGATATAGTGGCAAGAAAAATAGAAATGGACCCGGTCGAGTTTCGAAGAAAGAATGTGCTTATGCCGGGCTCTATCACCATAACGGGAGAAAAAATCGAAGAACATACCGGCCGGGTCGATAAGTGTCTCGAGGCGGTGGTAAAAGAAATCGGATGGAAAGGTTATAAGAGCGAGGAAGAACGCAAAAAAGAGCTCTCCACGGGTAAAGTTCGGGGAAAGGGAATTGCCCTTCTCCATAAAGCGCCTGCCATGCCCACATTCACCTCCTCTTCGGCTATAATTAAGTTTAACGAAAACGGATCGGTGGATATCCTTACTTCCATAACCGACTACGGGCAGGGTACCTATACAGCCCTGGCCCAGGCTGCAGCGGAAATATTAAGCATACCTATCGAGAAGGTAAATATACCCTGGGACAGCGACACATCCTTCACCACCTACGACTGGCAGACCGTGGCAAGCAGGGGAACCTTTATGGGATGTAATGCCGTAATCGCTGCAGCAAAAGATTGTCTTAAGCAGATTAAAGATATTGCTTCACAGGTTCTGCGGTGTCCTCCCGAAGAGCTTGTGTGCGAAAACGAGAAAATTTACGTAAGTCATCGACCTGATAACTTTTTAAAATACACAGATGTGGTTAACGGCTACACCTATCCAAACGGTAACTCTATTGGCGGACCCGTGATAGGAAGGGGCAAATATATCGCTCAGGGGCTTACAAATCCAGATCTTCATACCGGTCAGGGTCTTCCTGCGCTGGACTGGACCTACGGAGCTCATGCAGTGGAGCTCGAAGTGGATACAGAGACCGGAGAGATAGAAATATTAAAGATAGCATCCGCCTTCGATGTGGGAAACATCCTGAATGAAGGGCAAATACACTCTCAGATTATAGGCGGAGTGGTTCAGGGGCTCGGTAGTGCCCTGATAGAGGAGTTTAAGTTCGATGAGAAAGGGAAGTTTCTTAATCCCACATTTGTGGACTACAAAATATTGACCGCCAAAGATATCCCTAAAGAAACTTCCAGGCATCTTGTGCTTACCCCCCAGATAGACGGCCCCTTCGGCTCAAGGGGTGTTGCGGAGCATCCCATGATCTCCGTACCGGGAGCCGTGGGAAATGCCCTTTACGATGCATTGGGAATAGATTTTTTCCGATTTCCACTTACCTCCGAGTGGGTATATTGTGGAATAAAAAGCGGCAAGAAGGAGTATTATGATTAGTAGACAAAGGAGGTCGCTTTGAAAAAAATACTGGTACAAAAAGATTCTTACCACGATTCTGTCTTTCTCATGCAGATAAACACAGAAATTAAGAAAATCGCCGGGGTAAAAGAGGCGGTAGTTTCTATGGGCACCGAGATGAACCTCGACCTGCTCAAAGAGATGGGGCTTTCTGACCGGCAGGTTGAGACGGCTACTGCAAACGACCTCATCATCGCCGTTGAGGGGGAGACCTCAGAGGCTGCGGAACATGCTATCCGGAAGGCTAATGAATTACTATGGAAGAAAAAGGGGACTAAAAAGGAAAAAGAATACCGCCCCCCCAGTTTGGATGCAGCCCTCAATGTGATTCCCCAAGCCAACATGGCAATAATATCCCTTCCTGGAGAGTTCGCAGCCCGTGAAGCCAGAAAAGCCCTCAACAGAGGACTCCATGTTATGCTTTTCTCTGACAATGTCTCGCTCGAAGAAGAGATAGAGCTAAAGAGGGTTGCCCGGGAAAAGGGTCTTTTGATGATGGGGCCTGACTGTGGTACTGCTATTATAAACGGAAAACCCCTCTGCTTTGCAAATGTGGTACGAAGGGGGGATATCGGAATCGTGGCTGCATCGGGGACGGGACTCCAGGAGGTAACCTGCCTCATAAATCGATTCGGGAAAGGAATATCCCAGGCTATTGGTACCGGGGGCAGGGATCTAAAAAACGAAAAAGCAGGCGGAACCATGATGCTTATGGGTATAGAAGCCCTTCAAAAAGACCACAAGACCAGAGTAATAGTGGTTATCTCCAAACCGCCTTCAGAAAAGACAGCAGAAAGAGTAGTAGAAGCACTTAAAAAAGGAGGAAAACCTGCGGTAATTCACTTTATAGGATTGGAATCTGGTAGCGGCAGTAAAGATCTGCTCTATGCAGAAAATCTGGAGGAGACGGCAAGAATAGCAGTAGCACTCGCAGCCGGAAATGAGTACAGGAAGCAGGCACTCTCCCTATCCGAAGAGGCTTTAAAAAATATTATAGAAAGGGAGACGGAGAAGATGTCTTCCGGACAGAAGTATATTAGGGGGCTTTTCACCGGAGGCACCCTGGCAGACGAAGCTATCTTTGTGCTTGAGAAAAGTACCGGAGAGGTCTACTCGAACATCCAGACAAAACCCAAGTTTATTCTTGAAAACCCCCACATCTCCAAAAACCATACAATAATAGATCTAGGAGACGATGTCTTTACTGTAGGAAGACCTCACCCTATGATCGATCCCTCAACTAGAATAGAAAGGATTGGGAAGGAAGCCGAAGACCCCGAGGTGGCACTTCTACTCCTGGATGTAATGCTCGGGTACGGCTCTCATCCCGACCCTGCAGGAGCGATGGTAGAGAGTATCGTTAAGGCAAAGGATAAAGCCGGAACCAGGGGCGGATATCTATCGGTTATAGCCTCCATTACAGGTACAGAGATGGATTTCCAGAACCTGGAAGATCAAAGAAATAAGCTTGAATCAGCAGGATGCGTGGTAATGCCTTCCAACTTTCAGGCATCAGTGCTGGCATCAAGAATTACAGAAAGGATAGGCGCAAAATGAGTGATAAAAAATCAACAACAGAAAAGATAAACGAACTCTTCACCTCAGAGCTTAAGGTTATAAATCTTGGTCTCGAGACTTTTGCAGAAACCCTGCAAAAAGAAGGGGTTGAAACAGTACAGGTACAATGGAAACCGCCAGCTGGGGGGGATAAAAAGACAGCAGGGCTTTTAAACCGCCTCGATGCGGGACTCAAAGTCGATGTGGAGACTGCAAACAAAGAGGCGGTCACCCGTATCCTGGATGCAAAACCCACTCTTGTAGGAATAGGAACTGCGCTTAATGATATTCCCGGAATGAGAAAAAACATGATCTTACACGCAGGGCCTCCCGTGCAGTGGGAGCGCATGTGTGGACCTATGCGAGGGGCGGTCATCGGCGGGCTTATTTACGAAGGACTTGCTAAAAACCGGGAGGAAGCTGAGGAACTAGCCTCCTCGGGAGAAATCACCTTTGAACCGTGTCATCATCACTCTGCAGTAGGACCGATGGCCGGAGTGGTTACATCAAGTATGCCCGTATGGATAATCGAGAATAAAAGCTTCGGTAACCGTGCCTATTGTACACTCAACGAGGGTCTGGGTAAGGTGCTCCGTTACGGTGCATTCTCAAATGATGTTATCGATAAACTCAGATGGATGGAAAAGGAACTCGCTCCGGTTCTCAGCAAAGCTCTCGAATTGAGGGGTGAGATCGATATGAAAAACCTGATCGCACAGGCACTGCAGATGGGTGATGAGGGACACAACCGCAACCGCGCAGGTACTTCTCTTCTGATCCGGGAACTGGCCCCTCACCTTGTGATGCTTGATGAGGAGAAAGAGAAAATCAAGAAGGTACTTTTTTTCATGCACGGAAACGATCACTTCTTCTTAAACCTTTCCATGCCAGCCATGAAGTGCACCGTTGATACAGCGGCAGGTATAGATGGCAGTTCCATCGTAACGGTTATGGCCCGCAACGGAACCGATTTTGGCATTCGGGTATCCGGTCTGGGTGACAGATGGTTTACCGCACCTGCCGGAATGGTGGACGGATTATACCTGCCCGGCTTTAAAAGCGAGGATGCAGCCCCCGATATAGGAGATTCTGTTATAACCGAGACCGGAGGAATAGGAGGCTTTGCCATGGCGGCGGCTCCCGCCATTGTTCAGTTTGTAGGCGGTACACCGAAAGATGCTCTAAACTACACACTGCAGATGTATGAGATTACAGATGGAGAAAACGACATCTACAAAATACCTTTCCTCGACTTCAGGGGTACTCCCACCGGAATCAACCTGCTTAAGATTATCGAGACGGGAATCCTTCCTGCCATAAACACGGGTATAGCCCATAAAGAACCTGGAGTGGGAATGGTCGGTGCAGGCCTGGTAAAGCCGCCTCTAAAGTGTTTTACGGACGCCTTCGAGGCTTTTATTACGAAGTATGCAAGGTAACGGCTAAAAATTTATTACAAATGTAAAAAAATCTTTGACAGATTATAAAAGCTACCCTACAATATTAATCAAGGAGTGTAGGAGGTGTAATTATGAAAAAGTTTTTTAAGGTTTTACTTATCGCTCTTATCGTTACCGTGTTTTTCTCAATATCTGCTTTCTCCGAAGGAGCTGCAGAAA
>QNBH01000107.1 GCA_003645645.1 Spirochaetota bacterium
ATTGCTATGGGGCAGATTGTGCGGGGCTTTACTCATGATTTTCTTAACCGTTATGATATGTACAGTCGAGATTTTGTTTTTTTTCCTGAATTTTTAAATGCGAAAAAACAAAATCTACCGGAACCCATAGCACATCGCAATCTTCCTTTCAGTTGCGATCGAAGATTGCGATATGGAAAGAAACTCCGTGAGAGTACGAGTGTTATGATCCTTCTCATTGTCTTCATTACAATCAGCAATGCAGTTGCTACAGGGCTTTTCGATTTAAGAGGAGATGGATTATCCATTGCGCTTGCATATCTTGCACTATCTCATATCCTGTTTCTTGCGATCATCTTCGGTATCGCAAAGATGCTTGATTTTTCAAGAGAAGACAGGATCAGTGCTCTGTATACAGCTCCTCAAAAAACTCTGGCCATGGGTGCCCCCTTACTTTCAATATTTTTTGCAGACAGACCGGAACTAATTGCAGCCTCGATTGTGCCTCTTTCCTTTTATCATCTCTGGCAATTAATTGTGGCTGGTTTCATACGCGGAATTTTTGTAAAGAAACTGTGACAAGCCCATGAAGCTCTTATCTTTCATGGCCTCCGGAAATTGAAGACATACTATACCATTATTACACTGCTCATTGGTGATACCGGTGCTCTTTATCCGTAAAGCTGCCGGATGGCCTTAATCGGTAGTATTGCAGTGCTCCTTTCCCCATGGTAATATGAGTTTAAGAAAAAATGTCTCGAATAATCGCTTTTAGCAATTGTAAGGGTGGGAGTGGTAAAACCACAACTGCGGTTAATGTTTCCGCTGCATTGGCCCATAGAGGTCGTATGGTTCTATTAATAGATACAGACCCCCAGGGTCACGCTTCCCTATCCCTGGGTATATCTCGAAAGAACATCAAGGGTGATCTATTCGCTTTTCTGGTAGACAATGCCAACTCTCTGGATGTAATTCAGGATACCTACATATCGAGATTAAAGATTATTCCTTCCTCGAAAAGACTGGTAGATTTTGAAAGAAACTATTCTCGAGTCCGGGAGGCAAGGGTCTTCCTTGCGAGACGCCTTGCCGAAGTGGAAGAGCATTTTGATTACATTATATTTGATACACCTCCTAACTTAAGTCTGCTCTCCTTTTCTGCCTTGATAGCAGCCAGGGAAGTTTTTATCCCCGTGCAGGCCCATTTTCTGGGGATGAAGGGTGTATTCGATATGATGCGCCTGCTTTACAGGATACGAAATTTATACAACAAAGATCTCGAGCTAAAGGGGATTATTCTTACTTTTTATAACGATAAGATGAGGTTGTCCAAGGCGGTGGTTGCGGAGATCAAAAAGACGCTGGGAGATAATGTGTTTCTCCATCCTGTGAGGAATAACATCTCCCTGGCCGAGGCTCCCATGTTTGGACGCAGCATTTTTCAATACAACGGCAAATGCCAGGGAGCGGTGGATTATTTAAAGATTGCAAATCAAATAGAGAAAATGTAGAGGATAAGCCTTTATACAGTCGGAAAGCCGGGCTATCTCCTTAAGATTTTATGCTCTTGAATATGGAGATGATTTCCTGAAACGGGGTGTCTTCGAGAAGCTCTTCTCTGGATCGATCCTGACCGGGTAATGAGCCTTCATACTCGGTTTTAACCAGCTCGTAAATATTTTTTACATCCAGCTCTTCAATCATTTTGATTAATAGTGATTTGAGGATCTTTGCCTTTTCTGTGTGATTCTGATGAAATGCAAAGTCAAGTTTTTCTGCCAGTTTTAGCATTATTTTTGCAATGAGGGGTTTTTCATCGATCCCTTCTTCTACTTTGAGATTTTTAAGGATAAACAGCGCCTTGAGAGGATCGTTTTCTGCAATTTCGCTTATTTTCTCTTCGATAGATTTTAAAGCTTCCAGTTTTGCTCTGATTTTCCCCTTTTTCACGTCTCCTCCTCTTCTTTGTATCGCTCCTGTATTGAACGTAAGGTGTTAAGATTTTCGAAGAAAATGTCTACAATATCAGGGTCAAACTTCATTCCCGAAGATTTTTTTATCTCCACAAGAACATCTGTTTCAGACCAGGCTTCTTTGTATACACGCCTTGAGGAGAGGGCATCGTAGACATCGGCAAGGGAGACTATGCGTCCCATAATGGGTATCTCTTCACCCTTTTTAGGTAGTGCCTTCCCATCCCGCCCTATTCGGATGGGTTTTCCCGTTTCAATATCCACATGTCCGGGATATCCCGTACCGTCCCAGTTTTCGTGATGATTTAAAGCCACCTCGGCGGCCAGTTGATCAAAACTCGATTGTCGTTCTTTAAAGATACCGGCACCTAAATATGTATGGGATTTGATTACTTCGAACTCTTCGGGAGTAACTCTGCCAGGTTTTTTTAGTATGAGATCGGAGATCGCAACTTTCCCCACATCGTGAAGCATGGCTGCCATCCTTAAAATGTCCCGGTTTGAATCGAGCTCGTTTTGCTCGATGCCCTTATTGTAAGCCCACCGCTCGTAAATCTCCACTGCATAGGAGGCAACTCGATTTACATGAGCCCCGGTCTCCTTCGGATCCCTCAGCTCAGCCATTTGCATCATTCGAAGAAGCAGGGTACGGGTCATCTGCGCTCTCTGAAGAACAATGCTAGCGGTGCTCGCAAAACTTAAGATAAACAGCTCATGATCCTTTTCGAACTTAACGATCTTACCGGATTCATTACGACCGTTTATTACCTGGAATACACCGAGTATATCTCCCATTGGGGTTTTAAGGGGTACTGTGAGTACAGATTCTGTATGATAGTTGGCCAGCCTGTCGAAAGAAGGGTTAAAACGGTAGGGTACACTCTCCGGTAGCTCATATACGTTAGGTATATTGAGTATCTCTCCGGTGGTGGCTACATACCCTGCAATAGAGCGGTTGTCCATGGGTACTTTAAAAATCGAATAGATAAGCTTTTGCCCGGTCGGCAGTTGCTTTTGCAGTGTTTCGTTCTGAGCATGGGTAAATACAAGGTCATTACCTTGCTTCAGGTATATTGTGCCTGCATCTGCGTTTACACATAGACGTGCTTCAAGTAGTATCCTCTCGAGGAGAAGATCCAGATCCTGAATATTGTTGAGCTCAGAGCCGAGACGGATTATCTCACGTAGTTTTTCTTCGTCTGTCACCGTATATTCCTACTATCTCTGTCTACTATGGATTGTTAATAGCACTATGTCAAGCTCTTTTCTGGTAGTTAGCTCGTTGCTTCATTTTATCGGATTCGTTATAATTGCGCCGCGAAGGTAACAGAGGAGGAGTTATGGCCGTATCAAAGAAAATAAAAAAAATGATGGAAAGTGCCTCCTGGATTCGTAAAATGTTCGAGCAAGGTGCACGTCTAAAAGAACTGCACGGCCCCGATAAGGTCTGCGACTTTAGCCTCGGGAACCCCAATATCGAGCCGCCGTTAAGTTTTACCGAAGCACTTAAAGAGGTTGCAGGCCGGGAGCCCGGTCAACATGGATACATGCCAAACGCCGGATATCCTCATGTGCGCTCAAAGGTAGCGGAGTTCCTCTGCCGGGAGCAAAAAATAAAAATCACCGGCGACCATCTGGTTATGACCTGTGGTGCAGGAGGGGCGATGAATGTTGCCCTCAAGGCGATTCTTGATCCTGGCGACAGGGTTCTGGTAAATCTTCCCTATTTTGTGGAGTACAGATTCTATGTAGATAACCATGGAGGTATCCTTGATATAACGCCGTGCAGAGAAGATATGGATATTGATGTTGAACTCATGGAAGCCCGGATAACCGACAGAACTGCAGCGGTTATTGTAAACTCTCCCAACAATCCTTCCGGAAGGGTTTATCCTGAAGAGACCATAAGAGTGCTTGTTGAAATGCTCGAACACAGGAGCAGAGAGATCGGTCGCCCCATCTATCTTATAAGCGATGAACCCTACCGGAAGATCGTCTACGATGGGATAGAAGTGCCTTCAATATTTCCGCTCTATAAAAACAGTATAATAATTAGCTCTTACTCCAAAGATCTATCCATTCCAGGAGAAAGGATTGGCTGGCTCGCGGTCAACCCCGAGGCCGATGATGCAGATGAGCTTGTAGGCGGGGTTATCCTTGCGAACAGGATTTTAGGATTCGTAAATGCCCCTGCTTTGATGCAACATATTGTGGCAAGGCTTCAGGGTGAGTGTGTGGATATCGAAGAATACAAACGCAAAAGAGATAAGCTTTGTGCGATTCTGGAAGAAGCAGGCTATAAATTCTTAAAGCCTGAAGGGGCCTTTTATCTTTTCCCCAGAGCTCCCGGAGGAGACGATGTTGCCTTTGTAAATCGACTGCAGAAGGAGCTAATCCTCACCGTTCCAGGCAGCGGTTTCGGAATGCCCGGATATTTCCGCATCGCCTACTGTGTCGATGATGCAGTTATAGAGCGTTCGAGAGAAGGATTTAAGAGGGCAATAGAGGCTGTTGGCTGATAATCAAAATTTTTCTGCTTGCAATTTTTTAAAAGTATGATAAAATAGTAAAACAGTCCGTCTCTTAATCCGAAACTAAAATTTAAATGTGGACAGGAGAAAATTTTATTACACGGAGGGCCTAAAGTTGGGCGTTTTGTTAGCTCATATCCTGCTGTTTGCTTCTGTAGTCGGATGTATTATATACAGTCTACTTAACTGGAACAGGGAGAAGAAATAGTTTCATAAGAGGAGCAGTCTTCTAAACACTATTTACTTAAGACATCCCTTCTGTCAATAACATGCTTAAGCTTTCCTCCTGTCGAGCGGGATATCTTTTTTGGCTCCACCAGGGTGATTTCTGCCCCTATCCCCAGATGAGAGCTTATCTCTCTCTCTATTCTTTCTCTTAAATTTTCAAGAATTTTTGTCTCATCGGAGAAAAACTCCTCTTCCACCTCGACCATTATCTCCATGGTGTCCACACCTTCTTTCCTATCGAGTGTAATCTGGTAGTGAGGCTCGATCCCCTCGATCCTGAGCAAAACCTCCTCAATCTGAGAGGGAAATACATTTATTCCCTCCACGATAATCATATCGTCTGTTCTTCCCGATACTCTTTCCATTCTTGCCAGGGTTCTGCCGCACTGGCAGGGTTCACTTACAATCGAAGATATATCTCCCGTACGGTATCTTATAAGCGGAAAGCCCTGCTTTGTTATGGTGGTAAATACCAGTTCGCCCCTCTCTCCCTCCGGCAGGGTTTCCAGAGTTTCCGGATCAATTATCTCCGGGATAAAGTGATCTTCGTTTATGTGAAGCCCACATTGCTTCTCGCATTCAAAAGCCACGCCCGGCCCTATTATTTCGGTCAAACCGTAATTATCGTAAGCCTTTATATGAAGAGATTCTTCTATCTGGGTTCTTAAGTTTTCACTCCATGGTTCTGCACCAAACAGTCCGGTGCGAAGAAAGAGTTCTTCCGGGTGGATGTTGAGCTCCTTCAGTACAACCGCGATATGCAGCGCATACCCGGGGGTACTGACCAGCACAGTGGTTTTGTAGTCTTTCATTATTGTGATCTGCTTTTCCACATCTTCCGTGGAAGCGGGAATAACCGATGCACCGATCTTCTCCGCTCCGTAATGGAAACCGAATCCACCAGTAAACAGGTTGTATTTGAAAGCGATTTGGATAAAGTCGTGGTTGGTGATTCCTGCTGCCGCCAGCACGCGGGTTACAAGGGAAGTCCAGATATTGATATCGTTTCGGGTGTATCCAACTATAATAGGTTTACCCGTTGTACCGGATGTGGAATGTATACGCACTATATCTCTTAATGGTACTGCAAACATATCGTAAGGGTAACTTTTTAGCAGATCTTCTCTTGTAGTGAAGGGAAGAAAGGCGAGGTCATTTATACTTTTTATTCTTTCTATATTAACACCACAGGAATCAAAGGAGTGCCTGTAAAATGCTACATTCCTGTAAACCCTGTGCATCGTGGTTTGAAGACGCTCTATCTGCAGTTGTTCCATGTCTTCTCTTGACCTGGTTTCATTTTCTCTCTCGTATATCATTTTTTCTATCCTTCATTCGTTTTTTCTTTTATTCTCTTTCCAGGAATAGGTGTGCATGGGGAGTGACCCGTTTAGGCGAAATGCCTATTCGCTTATTCTTTTAAAGTCTTTGCCAAGATAAGCCCTCCCTACATCCGGGTTATCCATAAGTTCTTCCGACGACCCTTCAATGATAAGGTTTCCCGTTTCCATTACATATCCGCGATCGGCAATTCTAAGCGCAGCCCTGGCGTTTTGTTCAACAAGCAGGATGGTCCTGCCGTGGTTTCTTAAATCTTCGATTTTGTTGAATATATCCCTGGCTATGATAGGAGCAAGCCCCATGGATGGCTCGTCCATCATGATAAATTGGGGATCCGACATGAGGGCTCTCCCTATGGCAAGCATCTGCTGTTCACCTCCCGAAAGTGTTCCTGCAAGTTGATTCTCCCTCTCCTTTAATCGTGGAAAGAGAGAATAGATTCGCTCCATCTCTTCAGGCAACCTCCTTTTCTCTCTTTTTTTCATAAGAGGATAGCTACCAAGTATGAGATTCTCCCGGACGGTCATGGTAGGAAAGAGTTGTCTCCCTTCGGGAACGAGCGAACATCCAAGAGCAACCGTTTTCTCTGGAGAAAGGCCGGTTGAATCGGTGCCGAGTACAGTGATTGTTCCCGAGAAAGGTTTTACCAGATTTGCTATGGTGTAAAGCAGGGTGGTTTTACCTGCCCCATTGCCTCCAATTATAGCTACTATTTCTCCCGTATTTACATGGATGGAAATGCCTTTAAGGACTCGCAGCTTCCCGTATCCTGACTCGAGATTTCTTATTCTGATCATTATCCTTCACCCAGGTATATATTTATAACCTCCGGATTTTTCTGCACCTTTTCGGGAAGACCCGAAGCCACCTCTTTTCCAAAATTGAGAACGAGAATTTCGTCGGAGATATCCATAACAAGAGACATATCGTGTTCTACGAGTAGAATAGTGATGCCCTTATTTTTAATTCTTTCTATTACTTCTGCGAGCTCTTCTGTTTCGTAAATGTTTAGTCCCGAAGCCGGCTCATCGAGCAGTAGCAATTCGGGGTCTGCAGCAAGAGCCCTGGCGAACTCAACCGCCCTCTGTTTGCCGAAAGGCAGATTTGAGACTTCCTCATTTGCCAGATCGGTAAGGGAAAACATCTCCATTATTTCCATACATACTTCTTTAGTTCGTGCCTCTTCTTTTATAGTCCAAGGCAAAGAGAGAGCCGCCGCAAAGAACCCGGCTCTGGTTTTTGAATGTCTTCCGATCATAACATTGTCCAGAACACTCATGTGTCCTGCAAGTTTTATGTTCTGAAAAGTGCGAACTATACCCCTTTCTGCGATCTCGTGGGGATTCAATCCTGTAATATCTTCTCCTTTAAATGAAACACGACCCGAGTTGGCTTTAAGAATCCCCGATATTATATTAAACAAGGTGGTTTTTCCCGCTCCGTTTGGTCCTATGATAGCCTTGATAATTCCTGAATTTAAGGTAAATGACACGTTGTTTACGGCATGAACCCCACCAAACGATTTATTAAGATTCTTTACTTCCAGTAAAACAGGCGTTCTTATATAGGGCCGGTTCATGATTCTCTCTTTACTTTTATAATTCCGCCCGGTTTAAGCTTCTTGAAGGCAAACTCGATTTCGCTTATAACTCCCTTTCTTATCAGTCCTCTGGGCGCAAAGAGCATTATGACTATGAGGATAACGGCAAAAACAGCATCATCGTATGTGCCGAATACGCCTCGTAAGCTTAAGAAGTTAAGCGTTACGGCCATTATTAATGTACCCCAGAGGTTGGCCATTCCCCCTGCAGCCACAATGGCCACATAGCGCACCGATTTCATAACACTTGCTTCCGATGGACCTATACCTGCATTGAAATGGGTAAGAAATACTCCCGCCACAGAAGCGTATATTGCACTTAATACGAATACATTAAGTTTATACCGTGATACATTGACTCCCATGGTTGATGCAGCCTCCTCACTTCCGTGAAGATAGCGAAGAGCCCTGCCTGCCCTGGAGTTTACAAGATTGATAAGGAGGATAGCACCGATGATTACAAGAACCCAGGCAATGTAGTAGTTCTCCACTCTGTTGGCAAAATCTCCGCTCACTCTAATTCCCGGCAGAAGGTTGAAGCCCGGCACACGGGTGATACCGTCGGCCTCACCAAAGGCACGTGTGCCCAGTACAACCCGGTAGACTATTATACCGAAACCCAGAGTGGCCATGGCCAGATAGTGCCCCTTCAGCTTCAGTACCGGTACGCCGATCAGGAAGGCAATGAATATTGTGATTATCACAGCAAATAAAAAGGCAACCCATGGAGACAGGTGAAGAATTTTATTACCGTAGAGATCTTCCCTTAGCACCATAATGCCCAGAGATTTAAAAAGGGATAGAACAGGTGCCTCCGCCTTATCTATCAGGTTTACCGTGGTTAAGAACGCCGTAGTATATCCTCCTATGGCAAAAAAACCAGCCTGTCCTAGAGAGATCTGGCCGGCGTATCCCATCAACATACATAAACCGATTGTTAACAAGGAGTAGTAGGCAGACATGGTGAGCTGGGTTAAATAAAAGGTAATGCCGAAGAGGGATGTGAGAATCTGAATAAGGATTACAACCAAAATGAGAACGACTACCGGGTAGTAACGTTTTAAATCCATTAAAACCTGATCTCCCTGGTTAAAAACTTTTTAGTGCAACGATTTGTCTGCTCTGAAACAACCCGCCAGGTCTGAAAAACAGAATCAGAAGAAGAATCGAAATGGCAATTACATCTTTGTACGCCATGGGAAGCAGGCTGATGCTGAAGGATTCGAGTAAACCGAGCAATAAACCCGCCAGTACTGCTGCGGTACTGTTTCCAAGCCCGCCTAAGATTGCCACTGTAAAACCCTTTATTGCCAGAGGTGTGCCCATTGCGTAGTGAGTTTGAGTCAGCGGCGAAACAGTACAACCTGCAACAGCCCCTATTGCTGCGCTGAGGCAAAAAGAGAGATTTACCATTTTTCTTGTATTGATTCCGCACAAACTTGCAGCCTTTCTGTTTGCCGCACAGGCTCTCATGGCCTGTCCTGTAAAGGTGAAGTAAAAGAAGAATTGAAGCGCCACAACAATCAAAGCTGTAATACCGAGTACCCACAGAACCTGCGGTGATATATGAGCTCCGAAGATGGTTATAGAAGTTACTTCACTGCCGGTAAAAAAGGGAAGAGCTCTTATCTTTTCGTCCCATATATGGAGGGCAATTTCTCTTATAAGAATCGAAAGACCGATTGTAATAATGATCATTCTAAGTACAGATGGATTCTTAAGACTCCTTATAAAGACTAACTCTATGAGGGATCCCACGGCGGTTGTTATTACCACCGCAAGAACCACGGCAAGAAACAGGGGCATTGTCGGTGTAAAAGAGTGTGCTATTATACCGCCCATCATAACAAACTCTCCCTGGGCGAAATTGATTATTCCGGTAGAATTGTAGATTATATTAAATCCGATTGCCACAACTGCGTAGATACTGCCTACGGTAATGCCTGAGAATATGTACTGTAAAACCTGTTCGAAACTCATTCTGGCGGAAGGCTCTACACAGGAAAGGCGGAAGCTTCGACTCCCGCCTCTCTTAAAACCATTACTCTTTGTACAGGGCAAACTTTCCGTTCTTTACGGTAAGCATTTCGAAAGAATCTATCCCCAGTCCGTTATGATCTGCAGGGGAGAAGGAAAAAACTCCGCCTGTACCCGGAAAATCCTTTATATTCTCTATTGCAGAACGTGTTTCAGCCTTATCGGTACTGTTTGCCATCTCTATTCCTTTCTTTAATATGAGTAGTGCATCGTAGGCGTGGCCTCCAAAGGTGCTTACATCTTCGTTGAAACGGGACTCATAATTCTGCTTGTAGGTAACCAGGACGTTTTTCTGAGGATGATCATCCGGGAGCAGTTCCGCCACCAGAAGCCTTCCGCATGGGAAAATTATTCCCTCAGCCGCACTGCCTGCAGCCTCAACATACTTGATGTTTCCGAAACCGTGGCTCTGGAACAGAGGCACATTCATACCCAGTTGTTTCATATTTTTGGGGATAATCGATTGTGCCGGTACGATAGACCAGTTTACTACCGCCTCTATACCCTGGGCGTTTATCTTGGTAAGAACTGCCGTAAGATCGGTTGCAGCTCTGTCGTAAGTTTCCGCTATTGCTATTTCGATACCGTGTTCGGGTGCATATTTTTTAAGTTGTCCGATTCCTGCATTTCCGAACCCTGTGTTGGCTGCAACAACTCCGATTCTCTCGATCCCCATCTCGTTCATGGTCTGGAAAATCTTTATTGCAGCATAACTGTCTTTCTGGGGAGTCTTGAACACGTAGCTTGCCACAGGATCTACAATTGACTCCGCAGCAGCACATGAGATGAGTATGGTTTGTGCACTCTCACATAGCTCCTTTATTTGTAATGTTTCCCCACTGGTGGATGGACCCAGTATGGCAATGACTTTCTCTTCTTCGATAAGCTGCTTTGCAAAGGATATGGCCTTCTCCGGGCTCGCTGCCGAATCCTTTACGATTACCTCCAGGGGCCGCCCCAGAATGCCTCCCTGAGCGTTTATCTCTTCTACCAGCATCTCCACGGTTTTAGCTTCCGGTGCTCCCAGGAACGATGCCGGCCCAGTTACAGCAAAAATTGCTCCCACCTTGATGGGCTTCTTCTCTGCCGCTTCTTTTTCTCCGCCTGCGAATGCAAGTGAGGTAAAAAGAAGCAATCCCACCATCAAAATCAGCGTTTTTTTCATTGTTTCTCTCCTTTAGTAATTTTTCTTTGAAAATACTTCCCTTGCTGTAAGTTCCCTTTAGTGGAAATTACAGCACCTGCTTTTTGAGGTCTCCAGGCCCTGTGTTTTAAACCGGTTCTTAAGCCGGTTTGCAAACCACCTTTTTAAAATTGCTGGTATTATAGAAGAAGCATACAGTTATTGTCAAATATGTTTTAAATAATCTTTAAAAGTTTCAGTCAACCGATCACAGTTCCTCTAAACATCTCACCATTAAGGATAGCCTTGAGATTTTCTATATCCTTACCCGAGGCAACTATAACCTTAAGACCAATCTCCCCGGCCCTCCTGGCGGCTACAGGATCGAAGGGCACATTTTTCCCCGGCCTCCACTCTTCTCCGATTAGACCGATAAACCGATTCCAATCTATTTTATCTATGGGGGTTGCAGAAGGGTTTGTTTTTGGATCATCCGTATACACCATCTCTATATTGGAGAGATTTATCAAAACACCAGCGGAAAACCGCTCTGCAAGAATTACCGCATCGTAGTCCGTGGAGAAACCCGGTTTCCATCCTGCAGCGATGAGCACTCTGCCTGAAAAGTGATCTACTGTTGTAGGGTCGTTTACAACCTCTTCCCTGCAGTATGGATGAAAGACGGCTTTAAGAAGCTGGGCATTCAACCTGGTGGCGGCAATGCCTATCCAATCTGCCTGCTCGGGGAGAGAGCTCTCTCCCATAATTTCTCTGTATGCCTGCTGGTAATGCCGGGCAGGAGCTCCACCGCCCGTTACAATTATTACTTTTTTTTTGTTGTTGTTTTCCAGATATTCTTTTATTGCACCGGTGAAATCGCGCAGAAGCTCTATATCTATGATTTTCAGCCACTGAGGAATAGAGCCTGAAGGGGAAGATTCGCCCTTGTAAACCGTCCGCAGAGTGCTTTTTATCTGAGTGCTTTTTATTAACCCTGGATGCACTTCCCCCGGAGCTATAATTGAACCGCCCAGGGAAATTATGGTTACCTCTTGCATGATGAAAATATAGAGTTTTAAGCTTCGATTTGCAAGAGTGGTGTCGGAGAATATAAAGGATTACAGAAAGAACCTTGAAAGAATTATAAGTTCGATATAGCTGCAGAAAGAGGTTTTTGTATGTATTTTTTTAAGGAATATATTTATGTTAGATGTAATTTTAGTCTTAAAACGGAGGGTATTAGAATGTGGAAGCGATTCCTCTTAGGCGAAAATCACAAGCCCTTAAAGGAGTTGCAAAGCCAGCGGTTTTACCGATGGTTATTTACTTTTTTATAATTTTTAATATATATTATTAACATGAGTCGAGATATTTCCCATATACTAAGAGAGTGGAAATACGATCCGGATAACGCTATAAGAATAATCCTGGCCGATGACGGGCATAAGGTAATGCAAGTACGTCAGCCTCTCGGGATTGAGCAGTACGAGCTTGATGGCAGACCCGATGGGAAGAGGCCTTTCGGAAAGCCCACCGTGCTTGATGAGATCGAAGGCAGGTTAATGAAGCACCAGGAGAAGTACAATACGGACGAAGGGTTTAAAATAAGCCACGACGAGTTTGTTATGCTTCAAAACGAGGGTATCATGTTCTATTACCGTTATCTCCATCTTTTTCAGGTTGGTGATTACGAACGTACAATCAGGGATACGGAACATAACCTTAAAATCTGTGAACTGGCAGAGAAGTACTGCGAAAAAGATGATGATCCTATGGTAATACTGCAGTATCGTCCCTATATTCTCAGGATGAACGCAATATCAAAGGCAATGATTTCCCTGCATAAAAACTTGAAAGCCATGGCCCAGCAGATTCTGGAATCGGCAATCAACTCCATAAACGAAATACCGGAAATCGACTCCCCCACATTCCAGTTTGAAAAAGCCCGATCTCTTAATTACTTAAAGGCGGCCCTTAATCAGGTAAAGGAAAAAGAGGAAGGTCCTGTGGATAAACTCCGAAAAGAGCTGGAAGAGGCTGTAGCGGAAGAAGACTACGAGAGAGCAGCGCAGCTCAGAGATCGGATCAATGATCTTACCCAGGAATAAGAGTCTACTACGAAAGAAGGCCATACCTATGGTGGTGGTCCACCGGTCGTAAGATCGGTGGAGAGACGGGCTTAAGCCCGTCTACCTTCTTTCGGAGCATACAACCACCTGAGTAATTTCTGCAAA
>QNBH01000108.1 GCA_003645645.1 Spirochaetota bacterium
ATAATATGATTTAGAGTATTGATTTCATTCGATAGAACGTTGATAATTTTTTCAACTTCATCTTTATGCTTATTATAACTGGAAACTTTTCTTTTAAGCACATCTGCCGAAACTTTCATTATACCCAGGGGATTTCTTATTTGATGGGCTATTCCTGCAGCCATCTCTTTGACTACAGTTAAGCGGGAAGAGATAAGCAATTTTTCTAATTCTTTTATGTCTGTATCTTCCTTTTTAAGATTTGCATAATTCCTACCGTTTTCCAAAATGACGAACCTGTCTGCAATTTCAAAAACTTCAGGAGCATGGTGGGTAACAAAAATAATAGATATTCCCCGTTTCTTTACATTTTCAATTGCCCTCAAAACTTTCTGTACCGATGACTCTGATAGAGCAGAGAATGGTTCGTCAAGAATAAGTAATTTTTCTACAAAATAGCAGGCTCTTCCTATAGATAGGAGTTGTCGTTCACCCCCCGAAAGTAAACTTACCTTTTCGTCAAGTTTTATATTTCTTGTCAGGCCAATCTCTCTGAGATACTTTTCCGCAAGGTGGTGCATTTTTTTCCTGTTCTGGAATTTAAAAAATTTATTTACCAATAATAGTTCTCTTCCAATAAAAAAGTTCTGATAGATACTCAAATTTTCTGCAAGTGAGAAATCCTGAAAAACCGTTTCAATTCCTTTTGATCGTGCGTACCATGTAGAATCAAAATATATTTTTTCGCCTTCAAAATAAACTTCTCCCGAAGAAGGCTTATGAAATCCAATTAATGTTTTTATTAATGTAGATTTCCCGACTCCATTCGACCCTAATAGTCCAACTACCTCATTTTCACCCACGGAGAAATCAACTCCATCCAATGCGGTTATACTTCCAAACTTTACGCTTATATTCTTCATACAAAGAAGAGAAACTTCAGCCGGTTTCTCCATTTTCAATACCCCATCTCTCATCTACAACATTACCCAGGAAAAATAAGATAAAGGCTATTATAATTGTATATACAGAACCCCAGCTTAGCCCAAAGAAACTTGTAACAATTCCTGCAGACGCCCCGCCTACAAGAGCAAAGATTCCCGTATATCTTCCGCCTTTCCCCCAGTGGAAAAGACCGAAAAATAGGGGCACGAAGCAGAGGAGAATTTTTGAGGAAGCAACGGAAAGCTCTACCAGGTAAGCAGGCCTTGTCAAAGAAAAAATACCTACCACCGCAGTTAAAATGATGATGAATATTCTTCCCCACCAGACATTCTCTCTCTGAGATGCAACATCCCGGCTGAACATCGATGCGAGGGAGAGAATAATTGAGTTTGCCGTCGATACAGATGCAAAAACTATACTCAAAGCCAGAGGCAAAGCAATCCATGTAGTGAACCTTGACATCATTAAATCCAGCACCTCTATTATTACAGAATCACGATCTGCAATTTGTGGGAATATACCCTTTATTGTGCCATATTTAGCAGAAAATCCCATCAAAGTTACGATAAGAGTGTAGAGGAAACCAAATATACCAAAAAGAATTATCATTCTTTTAAGCGCATTTCTGTCCCTGAGAATAAAAAGCCTCTGTGACACCTGGGGATTGGTTAAAGCGAAGAAACACCAGGGAAGGGTAAGGTTGATAAATCTTGCAGGAGTCCAGAATTCGTTGGGAAAGCGGGAGATCTCTATTCCTCCCATATAATTCCCTGTCCAGAAAACGGCGAATACTGCAATCCCCAGCATAAAGAGACCCTGTAAAGCATCGGTAATTGCAACACCCCTCAATCCCCCTATAAAAGCCCAGATACAGATAACCAGAGTGGCAACAATAACCCCGGTACCGAATGTAATACGAGGTTCGCCGAACTTTGAAAGTATTTTAGCAAGCCCTATTACCTGTACGGAAGTATATGGGATAAGAGCTACAAAACAGATTATAGCTCCTATTAGGGAGGTAAGATGACCGTATCTTGCAGAGAACAGTTCCATGGGCGAAATTAGCACCTGCTCTTTACCCAGTTGCCAGATCTTCTTTCCGTAAACAGAAAGAAGAATTATGGTTGCTACCAGATAGGAGGTTTCAAAGATAAAGGCTCCTATCCCATGGGCATAAGAAAGTCCTACCAGCCCCACCATCATGAAAGCCGAATACGTGGTCGAGGCATAGGTAAGGGCTGAAAGCACGGCACCGATTTTCCTGCCCCCGATAAAATAATCTTCCTGAGATTGTTTTACCCGCATTACATAGAGAGAAATGGCAGTGCCTGCTGCGATATAAATACCCAGTAGAATAAGAAAATTCCTCATTTTCCCTTTCCCCTTCCATTATTAAGCAATTTTGTGTATTCTTTTTCTATATTTTATATGAGTCAAAGAAAAAAATCAGGATGTTGACAAAATGAAGGCACAAAAAACTTATGCAAAATGCAGGGCATTCCTTTTACTCTTGATTCTTGCTGCAGAATTTTTACCGGCACAGGAAGATTATAGCGTCTATGACAGGTTCATGTGGAATAACCCCGAAAGGGTAAAAGTTAAAGATAGTGAACTTTCTTTCTCTAAAGATGAATATCCCCATCTTAAAAATGATGGTCTTTATTTCATGTCCTACTTCAACAGAGGATGGGTTTTTATGATCAACATCTTTCACATGAAATCAAATTTATTCGATAAGTGGGGCATATATGCTCTGGTATCCGACCCTGAAGGGAACTCCCGCTGGTACACTTATGAAATGGACGGAAGGAAGATCGTTTTTGAAACAGACTATCTGTATATAACCGACGGGGAAAACACTTTCAGCGGCAGAGAGGATGTATTCAAGCTCGATTGTAATTTCGATAATTTCTCCTGCGATCTTACTTTCGAAAATGTTCTTCCTTCCTGGAAGGGAGACGATGGTTATGTCTATCTCGATAAAGAGGAAAACCTCTTCGAGTTCCGCGTAGTTATATCCCCCTGGGCAAAAGTGAAGGGGACTATCAACATGAATGGGGAAAAAATCTATATCAATGATGGATACGGTTACGGGGAGAAATCTCTTGTGATAAATCCCATAACTAAACTCAACCCGCTATTGTACGCTATTAGAGTTTACAGTACTGAAGATGTGCCATGGAAAGATCGATGGCATATTCATGTGCTTGAATCTGTAGCCCATCCCGAGTATAACTCAAAACGTATCCCCAGGATGATTGTTGCCAGAGGAGGAGAGTGGGTTTTTACTACACCCGATTATACCATCGAGCCTTTCGATTACGGCTCTCTCGAAGGTATACCCTACAGTTACCCAAAAAGGGTACGGATCGAAAGCGAGGCGAATGATTATAAACTTTCGGGTGTATATACTTCCAGGGTATTTTTCGATTATACAGATGTTTTTGCAGAAATCCCACCTATCCTGAGGGCAATAATAAAACTCTTCTTTAATCGTCCAGTATATTTTCGTAACCTGGGGGATTTCAAGGGTACACTCACCAAGCCCGACGGCGAGGTAGTGGATCTCAATCTAACAGGACCTTATGAATATATCGTTGTAAAATAACTATCTGCTTTTTGCCTCCTTTAAAGTCTTCTCCTCGATTCCGAGATACTCCTTTTCCCATATAAGTTTTGTCATCTCTTCCACCTCTCTACCGTACTTTACCATCCCTTCGTAGTATTCCCTGTCTTCCAGTGCGGTTTCTGCAGATTCATCTGCAGGTTTTGCACCGGTTTCCTCAAGAATAGCCCGCAACTCTCCGTGGTGATCTCGAATGGGACATGGAGCAAGCATATTACCCCGTTCATTTCCGTTATTGCCATGATCGTAGTAGCCATTCTGCCAATCTCTTATCTTTTTCATTAGAGGCGATAGCAGTACATCATTCAAATCGCCTCCAGAGGCATAAACCTCTTTTATGTTATGACTCGTGTAAGGGTTGAATACACAGGGCATAACATTCCCATTCCAATCTATATAGATATAGCCTCCCTTTCTTCCTGCTGAGAGGCATCCATTACAGGCGGTACCGCTGTTCCAGAAGTCTGCTATAAAAAGTTCTTTCTCATATACCCAGTAGTTCATTTTTCTGAACATTCCCACCCTCTGTTCAGGAGTAGCCATCAATTTAAGATCGTAACTTCGCCCAATCGGCATGTACTGGAAAATCCATGCATAGTACACTCCCTGCTGACCGAAGTAATAGTCTATGAACTCGGGACTGAAGACCAGTTCTGCATTTTCCGTGGTTACGGTTATGGATATACCATATAGAACACCGGCTTCGCGAAGATTGTCGAAGGCACGTAGTATTTTCTTATGCGTACCCTTGCCTCTTCTCCAGTCGGTCTCTTCCTCCAGACCCTCAACAGAGACAGAGGGAGTTATGTTTGCTTGCTCACCCATCCGTTCCGCCGTTTTTTTATCTATTAAGGTACCGTTAGTGTACATGAGGAAAAAAGTATCCGGGTTTTCTTCTACCAGGTCGAGTATGTCTTTACCCTGGCTTTTATAAACGAGAGGCTCTCCGCCGGATATTACGGTAAAGTGCGAGCCCCACAGATTCTTCTGCTCCCGTACAATCCGGTTTATGGTATCATAGTCGAGATGATTGAAACTCTCCGCATCACTCGATGCATAACAGCCTATACATTCAAGATTACACCTCTTAGTCGGACTCAAGGTTATGAAACGCGGAGTTGAGAATCCAAACTGCCTCTCAAAGTTTTCCATTATAGTTTTATTCTCTTTGCTGCCCATATTGAGAAAGCTCCTGATAAGTTTTTTAACAGATGTTCTTTTTACATTTTTATTGCCCACCCATCTGTCAAAAGCCTTGATCATATTCCTGATCATCTGTCCCTGATCCAGGATCATCCTGGGAAGCACGCCCTTTTGCTGTTCTTTAAGAAGCTTCTCCTGGATCTTTTTATCCACAAGATAGTATCCCACCCTTCGCAGAAAAGGGACGTTGATCAATGAACTGATTGCGTTAATTGCCGCTTTAGAGACAAATACTCTGGTAGGATTCATTACAACCTCCTTATTGCGAAGACTTTAATGTGAGCAAACACTTTTTTAATTATAAATTACACTTATATTTATATTAACACAAACAAATCCCTTAAGTCAATGAATATTACCTCACTATCCACTGTCAAACCATATATACTGCCTTCCGCCTCTACCGGCATCTCCAATAATTGTAATTATTGCTAACCGGTGTTAATATAATATATATAATAGAGCTACTTGAAATTTACCGAGGGAGGAGAACATCCATCAAACAACTTAAAAGGAGGAGCACAGATGGAACAAAAAGGAGGTATTGAGAAAAGAGGGATTAGCGTAAAGTGGAAACTGCGTCTGCTTTCAGTACTGACTGTAATAAGCTTTGCTGTTACAGGAGCCCTGGTATTACTCAATCTGTTGAAGATCTCCGATATTTGGGAGAGATATAAGGCCAGAGTGGATAAGAGAGAGCGGCTTCTCTCTGAAATGGAGTCTTATCTCGGTTTTAACGGAGTAATTCACCACTTTAAAAACTATATCCTGCGCCAGGATGAAGAGCTGATCGTGAAAATGCAGGAAAGCCACAGCAAATTTATGGAAACGGTAAATGAGTACATTGCCCTTCCGGATATAACGGAAGAGGAGAAGGATAACCTGGGAACTATTATCAGAACATTTTACAATTACAGTATGAATATAAGGAAGGCGAAGGACCTTTTTGCTTCGGGCAGAAGCATTCGGGAAGTGGACCGGGAAGTAGCTGTAGAGGATACAGAAGCTAATAAAGCCTTCAACCTCATTAGAGAATACATCAACGAGATTAATGTAAAGGGCAATCAGGAAATTACCAGAACCATCTCCGGAATAATGTATCAACTGGCAGGTATTTTCATCGTAGCTTTAACTTTAATTATAGTAATTTCTTTTTTAATCGGCTCTTCCATATCCCGTAAAATCGAAAAGATGATTATGATAACCGATGGTATTGCTCATGGTGATCTTACCCGTCGTGTGCTTTTAAGAGGACGGGATGAGATAGGGAAATTGGCGGATAATTTTAATACGGCAATGGGGAGTCTGGGGAAAATAGTGGAGAGCGTAAAGCAAACCTCGCAGAATAGCCGTCAGATCGGAGAAGAGCTTCTTAAAAATGTTGAAGAAGCTTCTTCGGCCCTATCCCAGATAATAGAGAAAATTAATTATTTCAGAAATCACAGTGAAGGGTTAAACGAAAGCATCTCCTCATCTTCTGCGGCTCTGGAAGAGATCCTTTCGAGCATAAAGAATCTTGTTAACCAGATAAATCACCAGGCAAGCGCCGTTGAGCAGACCTCGGCCTCGATGGAAGAGATAACCGCCTCCATAGAAAGTGTTGCCCGTATTACCGCAGAGAGGAAAAAATCCGTGGATGTGCTTCTTGAACTAACCCGCAATGGCGGGCAGAAAGTGAAAAATACAAACGAAATCATTAATAAAATTTCAAAGAATGTTGATGATATGCTGGAGATGATTTCTGTTATCAATTCTGTTGCTGCACAGACCAATCTTCTTTCCATGAATGCGGCTATTGAGGCGGCACATGCGGGAGACTATGGTAGAGGATTTGCGGTAGTTGCAGAGGAGATAAAGAAACTTGCAGAGGATACGGGTGAGAACGCAAAGCAGATTTCCTCCAAACTTAAAGGTATTATCGATGATATAAACAGTTCTCTCTTTTCGAGCGAAGAAAGCGGGCAATCTTTTGAAGAAATAAACAGGGAAGTCGGTGAAGTGGTAAATGCATTTACCGAAATAAAAAACGGCACCGATGAGCTTGCCCGAGGCGCAGAAGAAATTATGAAGGCAACTTCAACTCTCCTGTCTATCACCGAAGAAATAAAAAACGGCGCCTTTGAGATGAACACCGATGCCGATGAGATTAACATGGGCTTAACAAGAATAAAAGATATCTCCAATGAAAATCTGGAAGGTATCAATACCATAAGTTACGGAGCCGGGGAAATAAACAAAGCTGTTGAAAAAATAAAGGAATTAAGCATTACAAACAGGGAAGTTATCTTTAAACTCGGTGGGGAGGTTGACAGTTTTAAAACAGGTAATGGAATAAGTTAAGAATATTTCTCCTTTATAAGCCTATTTACCTCTTCAATACCTCGAGAAAAAGGGCTGGAGTTTTCCATTTTAAGAGTTGTAACTGCCGCTGCCCACACCACTGCTTCCTGAGGGGGTGAATTAAGCCGTGCAGACATATATGCAGCGATACAGGTATCTCCCCTGCCGCTTCTTCCGGAAAGCTGTTTTGGGTAAAACTTCTCTTCATAATAACAGCCCCTGCAATAGACGATCATGCCATCCTTATGGGTAATGAGAACTTCAGAAGGTTCATCCCTGTTTTTACCCTTTTCCGCTATAATCCGCGCCGCCTCTTTCATCCCCCACGGGGTTGCCTCAATTCCTGTTAAAAAGCTCGCCTCCACTGCGTCCGCTTTTACAACATCCACAACCGATAGTATTTCCTCTTCTTCTGGCCACTCTTCGAAAATAAGCTTTCCGTTCCGGACTACACGAAGAAATCCCTGTAAATCAACGGCAGTACGAGCTCCTTTCCGGGTAAAAAGCTCGATAACCGGCAAACCGATCTCCCCGCGAAAGGAGGCTCCGAAAACCGCTGCTTTCGCAGAGATATCCCTTACCTCTTCGGAAGAAAAAGCGCCCGCATCCGATATTACCCTGATAATTCGATTATCCACATCATCGCCGGGATACTCCAATCTTAAGCTGGTTGAGCTAGGAGTTTTAAATACGCGCACTTCTATCCCCAATTCACGTAACATCTCAACAACATGGAAATCTTCTTCTGCCAGGTGTGTAACTGCAGCAGTTTTTAGCCCCATCGCTGCAGCCACGTATGCACCATATCGGAATGCACCGCCGTCAACAGTTTTAACTTCGGAGCTGGTTACTATAGTGTCTTTTGTGTAATTGCCTATAAAAACTATATCGCAGGGATCACTCATATCTTTAAGCTGTCCCACATCCTTCTTATCCTGTGGAGCGATTCGTTAGAATCACCAAGTGGTTCATATTCGAACCCCACATAACCGTTATACCCTTTTTCGTGGAGCAATTGAAGGAGAGAAGGCCAATCGACAGAGCCTGTTCCAGGCTCATGTCTTCCGGGGATATCGGCAATATGAACATACCCGATTGAGGAAACATGCCGTCGGATAATCTCCTTAAGGTCCAGGCCCATAACACCGAGATGATATAGATCGCAGAGTACTTTAAGTTGCGGGCTACCCACTTCATTTATGATCTTTACGGCATTTTCCATATCTGTAAGAAAATAGCCCGGATGATCTATTCTTGTATTAAGTGGTTCCAGCACCAGTTTCATCTCATCCGGTACTTCTTTAAGGGCCTTACGAAGTCCTTCCTTAAGGTTTTCATTCTTTGCACTCTCACTGAGCTCAGGGTAAGGATTAAGCACCCTTCCCCCTTCTCCCAGTTCGTTGGTGAGTAACATCAGGGTTGTACAACCAAGTTTCTTTGCAGCGGAAATTGTATCTTTTAGATCGGCCAAAAATATTCCATGAGTGCCCTTGTTGATGAGGTCTCCCTTGCGATGGCCACTCATATTAACAACCTGTACCCCAAACTTTTTACAGACACTCTGGACGGTTTCCATATCCTTACCCTTAAAACCCCAGAACTCTATGTACCGGAAACCCGATCCGGCTATTTTTTCTATTTTAGTTGCTTCATCATCACCCGGAAACAGCATTTCGATACAGACAGCAGGTTGCATGTAATCTCCCTCCAAAACTATTTATCTTCTGGTGGAAGAACGTGGAGACTTCTCTCAAGAAAGGACAGAGAAACTTCCTCACCCTCTGCGAATACACGTTCATGCCCGGGATTGGCAATCTCTACACTTAATATATACTCACCCACTTCCACTTCGTAAACCATTTGAGAGCCTAAATATACCGATTGTCTTATTTTTCCAGTTGGAGCCTCCAAGCTTCCAGGACCCACCACTATCGATTCGGGTCTTATTACCATTACCACTTCATCTCCGGCCGACCATGCTCCGCGCTCCACTTTAATATTGTACGTCTTTCCCAGAACCTCCACCTGGGTCTCTCCATCGGATGTTTGCCTTAAAATTTTACCCTTAATAAAGTTTGCCTTTCCGATAAAGTCCGCCACAAATCTATTGGCAGGCTTTCCATACACCTCTCTGGGAGTACCTACCTGCTGGATTCTTCCTTCATGCATTATTACCACTCTGTCGGAGAGAGTCATCGCCTCTTCCTGATCGTGGGTAACATAAACAGAAGTTATACCAAGCCTCTGCTGGAGCTTTCTTATTTCCATCCTGGTTGCTACTCTGAGCTTCGCATCGAGGTTTGAAAGGGGTTCATCGAGAAGCAAAACCTTGGGCTCCATTACCAGAGAACGGGCCAGACTCACCCTCTGCTGTTGCCCCCCTGACAATTGAGTAGGAGAGCGCCTCTCCATTCCTGTAAGTCCCACAAGGCGCATGACCTCTTCTGTCCTTCTTTTTATCTCTTTTTCAGGCCGGCCATGTATTTTAAGACCATAGCTAATATTTTCATAAACCGTCATGTGGGGGAAAAGTGCGTAGTTTTGAAAGACCATGGTGGTAGGCCTTTTATTCGGAGGAACGTTTTTAATACGCTCTCCTTCGAGGATTATCTCTCCGGAAGTGGGATGCTCGAATCCTGCTATCATTCTCAGGGTTGTGGTTTTCCCACAACCGGACGGACCCAGGAGGGTTACCATCTCCCCTTCGTGAACTTTGAGATTGACACGATCTACGGCCACTACCTCGTTTTTATCTCCGCCGAATATTTTAACCAGCTCTCTTAACTCAAGAAAATCTTCCTTCATTCCTTATCCCTTCCGTGAGGCTTTAACCCCATCTTTTACTCCTTATCCTATTATACTCGTTATTCTTGTACCCCTGCCTATTCTGTTTACTATCATCTGTATGATGCCGAGGGCGATCAACACAATGGCAATAAGAAGAAGACTCATGGCAGCGGCGGGAGCATACTGGCTGTTATCGACAAACCCAAGAATTGCGACAGTAATAAGATTCCATCTTCCCGATACAACGAATATTACAGCACTTATGGCTGTCATTGCCTTTACAAAGCTGTAAACAAGGCCCGAGAAAAAGGCTGGTGCTATCATTGGCAGGGTTATGCGTCTGAAAGTTGTGTTACTGTCTGCACCGAGATCGGTGGAAGCTTCCTCAATCGAGGGGTCTATCTGGTGAAGCGCGGCAATTCCGGACTGAATCCCCACAGGCATATTCCTGAACACGAGCAGCAAAATGATAATCCAGGCGGTTCCGGTGAGCACAATAGGGAAAATCGGGGAAGGCCTGTTAAATGCAAGAATATATCCTATCCCCACGACCGTGCCGGGAACTGCAAAGGTAAGCATTGAGATAAAATCCATAAGACCTCTACCCATAAACTTCTTTCTTATTATGAGAAAGGCTATAAACATCCCCAGAACTCCGCTTATCGGAGTTGCCAGAGATGAAAGGGTAAGAGAGTCCAGGATATAGTCTTTACCTACCTGAAACATTTGCACGTAATTTTTTAAGGTAAGTGTGGGGTTGACCCCCCAGAGGGTCTGGAAAGAACCGTATACAATAGTACCGTAAAAAAGAAATACACCGGCTGTATACAATATGCAGATACTGTAAACTGGAAGCTTAATATACCATTCTACATTTTTTATGGTGGCCCCTGTGGGTTTTCCGGTTACAGTTACATAGGATTTTCTGGCAACCCAGTACTTCTGAAGGAAAAACGCCACTGCAGTTGGCATAAGCAAAAGGATAGCCAGTGTTGAACCTCTCGCCAGATCGTACATACCGGTTATCTGGAGAAAGGCCTGTACAGAGAGCACTCTGTAGTTTCCCGATATTACCATGGGATTACCGAAATCGGCCAGGGATTGGATAAAAACAAGAAGCCAGGCACTCGCAATTCCCGGGAAAGATAGGGGTAATGTTACAGTGCCAAATACCTTTACCCTTGATGCGCCAAGGTCCATGGAGGCCTCTTCAAGTGCAGGGTCTATGGCCATTAGCACTCCATACAAAACCAGAAATGCAGTAGGAGCATATGCGATGGTTTCTACAAGTATGAGCCCCCCAAGTCCGTAGATCGAATATTCTCCGATTACTTCTTTTACATAGGGGGTTAGACTGCCGGCTCTTCCGAAAAGAAGGATAGCTGCCAAAGAAACCACAAAGGGCGGTGAGATAATAGGAAAAGTGGCAGTTTGCCGGAAAAAAGGCTTGAAAGGCAGGGTTGTGCGGGTGAGTCCGAATGCAAAGATAAAACCAATAAAGGTACCTATACAAGCAGTACAAATACCCAGAAACATGCTGTTTAGAAATGGTTGAAAATAATAACGAGCCGAGAAGACTGCCAGATAATTGGAAAAATCAAGTTTGCCTTTGACCACCAGGCTGGTTTTTATTACCCCGAAGACGGGGTACGCCACGAATACAATCAAAAAGTAGAAAATTGCGATAATTGATGTAAAAAGAAGCGGCTCCTTCCAGATTAGCCGCAGATTTGCGATTACCTCACCGCTTTTTCTTGTTAAACTTCTCATTTTCCTCGCACATGGGGTACTCTGCCCTCAGTGAATGATACACGACCCGCGGCAATTTCCTGCCTGAGTTGGAATAGAAAACGCATGACAGTACAGAAAAATGCCGCCATCGGGTCTGTGCCCGACGGCGGCTTATCTTTTAAGCCTGTTTTTCTAATTACTTACCGATTCTATCTCTCCATGCCTCGATCAACCTATCCTTGTTTTCTCCTGCCCAGATATGATTGTAATCTATCAGTTTTACCTGGTCGAGAGTAACCGATCCTGGAGCAACTTCCGCCTTCGGATTTACAGGTAAGCGGTTATACTCCTGGAAGAGATTCTGCGCCTTGACGGTGTAACACCAGTCTATAAACTGCTTTCCCAGTTCCGGCTCAGGACCGCCCTTTATGAGAGATAGCCCTCCGACCTCATATCCGGTACCTTCCTTGGGGAAGGTCATAACCACGGGATACCCCTGTTTTACACCTTTTGATAGAATATCATGGGAGAATGCGATTCCCACTGCGGCTTCTCCCAGGCCCACCATGGGAATACAGCCGGTTCCGGATTTTGTGTACTGTAATATGCTCTGCCTGTCAAACTGCTCCCAGTAATCCAGAGTCTTTTCCAGCCCGTACATCATGACTAAAGTTGCATAGGTTGTGTAAGCGGTACCGGAAGTATAGGGATAGGCCATTGCCACATTATTCTTGAAAACAGGATCGAGAAGGTCTAGCCACGAATCGGGAGCTTCAACATTGTTCTTTTTAAGAAAATCGGTATTGGATACAAATCCTATTGCCCCGGTATAAAAACCTGTCCATGCCCAATCCTTCGCGCGAAGAACCGGAGCCAACTCGAAATCTATATTCGGATTATAAGGCTCCAGTAACCCCTTCATGGCAGCATTGATATGGGATGTATTTGAGCCTGCATGCCATACACTTGCCTGCGGATTACCGGCTTCTGCCTCTACCCTTGCAAGAACCTCTCCAGAAGACATTCTTACCCACTCCACATCTATCCCAGTTTCCTGCTCGAAAGCTTCGATATAAAGCTTTGCCTCTTCGGTGTCGAAAGCTGTATAGATGTGAAGAACCTTCTTTTCTGCTTTACCTCCCGCAAATCCAAAAAGCACAACAACTAATGCAAGAAGCAAAATAAAGAGTGTCTTTTTCATGCTTTCCTCCTCTTTTTAATTATTTACTTTATTTTTTTTGCATTCTGTTGTAACCGTTCTCAATATCAGAACGAGAAACATTGAATGCAATCAAATCTTCATATAAATTATATCAGTTTCATTCTTAATGTCAAGGTATACCGCAGAAAAGATAATCGATTCCTTGACCGAAAAAAAATATTATGATAAAATATGAG
>QNBH01000109.1 GCA_003645645.1 Spirochaetota bacterium
TACAAATACTCTGCAATACCGAGCTCTTCTAGCACACTCTTCGGCGGCAGTCCTGTTTCAGGATCGAGGCCGGCTGCTTCCAGGTACTCCTTAAGCATTGTACCCAGGTCGACCCTTACACCCCTGTTCTCACCGGTTTCAAGGGGCGGGTTGCCCAGAGCACGTTCGGGAAAGTCGTACTTTTCCGGAGTAATTCCTAATTTTACATTGAATATCTGTCTTAAAACGGTTATTCTAAATCCCATCTTTTCGAGCTCTTCCATGGACCAATCTTTTCCGTCGGCGGCATTTAAATATTCGGGAAGAGATCTGTAATCAATGAGTATATACCCGAAAAGGCACAGCCCTGCCGAATTAAGCACATGAGTCATGTTGACGTTATAATGGTGGTGCTTACCCCTTCCCGATGCTTCGTGGGGAGGTATTTCCGGCATATTGTATTCTGCAAGGGGAAAAGTAGTTGAACCCTGGGTATGTCTTGCCGGAGTGGGGTCGAAGTAGTAGGTGAGGGCGAGACCTGCGTTCCATCTGGGATCATGGGCTGGAAGTGCCTCGTTCCGTACAGCAATTGCATAGGGTCTTGTTTTTTCTCCGAATGTGCTGATAGCCTTCTCGAATCCACCGGAAAGCACGGCCCCTATCCCCTCTCCCTTTCCTATCAATTCTACAAGATGTACTATGGTAGATGAATCACCCCATTTTAGTTCCAATCCGCCTGTTTGCTCTCTGCCGATCAATCCCCTCTCATAACACTCGATGGCGTATCCGCACAGGCCCCCACAGCCTATGGTATCCATCCCGTATCTGTTACATAAATCGTTGATCCTTATCACAGCCTCTATATCGTTATTCATGAGATTCGGCCCCATCATCCCCATGGTTTCATATTCGGCCTTGTGTACCGGATGGGGTGTTCTAAACTCCCCTTCATCAACTCTTACATGACCACCACAGCCCACAGGGCAACCACTGCAGGCGTAGCGCTTCTTTTGATAATTAAGCTGTGTTTCTGTTTTTATTGGGTGATCTTTCAGCTCCTCGCAGGAAGAAGACCAGTTCTTTACAGGTATATCACCCGAGAGGAAAGAGCCGTCATAGAAAACGGGTGTGCCGTAGGTGGAAAGCCCTTCCCCCAGATCCTTTTTAAGCACGGGAAGATATTTTTTCCTCAGTTTCTTCATTCTGTCGGGGTCGGCCAGTTCGATCTGTCTATCCCCTTTGACCACAACTGCTTTAAGTTTCTTCGAGCCCATTACAGCACCCAGTGCGGAGCGAGCAGCAAACCGCCCTTTATCCGTGGAGATTCCGGCAATTGCAGAAAGCCTTTCGCCCGCAGGCCCTATACAGGCAACCTCGCAGTCCTCTCCGTGCCGGCTCTTAAGGAGGTCTTCGGTTTCGTAGCAGTCCTTGCCCCAGAGCGGGCTTGCATCCAATATCCGGTGTTTTCCCTCTTCCACATAGAGATAAACCGGTTCGGCAGATACGCCTCTAAAGAGAATCACATCTACCCCGGCCTGTTTCATCTTTTTCCCGAAGTAACCGCCGCAGTTGGAATCACCCCAGCCACCTGTTGACGGAGATTTCCCAAAGACCATATATCGTGATGCTATGTATGCTCCAGTTCCGGTCAGATAACCAGCTGCCATTCCGAGAATATTCTCCGGGCCAAGGGGATTGCAGGAGGGATCCATTCGCTTAAGAAGCAATGCCACTCCAAGACCGTAGCCCCCCAGCAAATTCCTGTATATCTGCTCCGGAATCTTCTCCATCCTCGTCTTACCGTTGGTCAAATCCACAGAAATTAAATTGCCTGTTACTGCATACATCCTTTTTCCCTCGATTTTTTATCATTACAAATGATCTTGCTTCCTGATTACCCTGCATTAAGGAGATTATAAATATCAGGGGGATGCCGATCCCATGACGGCACCTCCCCCGAACGAGTTTTTATGCTTTCATGTTATTTGGCCAGCTCAGCCCATTTGAGCACTTCACCCTCAGTAGAGACAAGGGGTTTTGGCGGGTAAGTTTTTTGTGTAAGAAGGGAAACAATCACCATAACCACACCGCCGACGGTTCCTGGACCGAGAGCCCATACCCATTCCGGTCCCGGAAACATTGTACCCGACAGGAGCATCCATCCCACAGAAAGAACGAATCCTGTAATCATCGAAGCTACCGCACCCGGAGCATTGGCCCTTTTCCAGTAGGTACCGAGCACCAGCGGAAAGAAGAGCACATGAAATAGAAGTTGAAACGCCACTACCAGCAGGTCATACATGTTCGCATAGAAGAAAGCAATTAGCAGTGATATAACGGCTACAATCAAGACACATACACGTGAGGCGTTCATGAGCCCATCGTCGGAGAGGCTCTTTCCGGCCGATTTCTCGTACATCGGTTTGTACAAGTCGTTGGCAAGTACAGCAGCGGGCGCGAATATTGCCGAGTCTCCCGAAGACATTACCGCTGCCAGCAGTGAAGCAATGAAGATACCCGAAAGAGCCGGCGGAAGCACCAATCGGGTAATCACAAGGATCAGCTTCTCGCTATCTTCATTTATAATATCTCCGCTTAATACTCCCTGACTGATAAGAGCAATGGCAGTAAATGCCAGAAAAACAGGAACCACACCCAGTGCCCAGTAACCAAAACCACTTATAAGAGCTGCATTGTTTGCCGTCTTTCCGGATTTGGCTATGATTGCTCTCTGGTAAAGATCCGGAGCGGCAAGTGTTCCCAGCCCTACTCCCAGGATGGCACCAAACCACCACACCCACCCACTTAAAGTAGGGGGAGCAAGCTCGGAGCCTTCAGCCGGGAAAAAGGCAAAGAAATGATTGGGAGTGGCTTCCACTACGTTTCCCCAACCACCGGCTGCCTTAATTGAAAGAGGAAGCACGATTATCAAGCCGAGCAGTACAAGGGTTACCTGGATAAAATCCGTCCAGGCAACGGCCAGGATCCCTCCGAGCACCATATAGAAGAGAATAATAGCCGTGCCTACCAATATGGTTACTGCATAGGGCCAACCGAGCAGAAACTCGAAGATCTTTCCGATAGCAACCAGTTGGACTGCAGCCCACAGACAGTAGGTTGGAACCATGAGGAGACCAGACCAACTGGCAGCCCATGGTCCATAACGACAGGAAAAAAACTGCGCAGCGGTATTTACCTTGGCGTCATGCACAATTTTCATGAAGAAAAGTCCTGCAAGAACCAGTGTTAATCCTGCACCGTAGGGGTCGTACATCACTCCATGGAATCCTGTATGGAATGCCTCTCCAGAGCCACCCAGCACAGTACCACCACCCCACCAGGTTGCAAACAGGGTTGCGGTTACAAGCCAGAGAGGAAGGTTTCTTCCTCCTGCAAGGTAGTCTTTGCTGCTTTTTACTCTTCTGGCCAGTATGATTCCAATCACAATCATACCTACGAAATAGATGATAACAAAAAATGTCTCCCAAAATCGCTCTCCCATTTTTTCCTCCTTCAATATTTCTTTGCAGCAACACCGACGAATCGGCTTATCTGCTGCTTTTTTTCGCTAACTTTTAATCGCCTTAAGCACATCTTCAGTAATATTTAGTGTCTCATCTATATCTTCCTCCGTATGTGCAGCGGAGATGGAGTACTCTTCGAACCACCCGCTGCCCATGGGAATCACACCTCTGCTCAGCATTCCGTACCAGTATTCTCTCCACATCGCTTTATTGCAACTATTGGCCTGCCTGTAGGTGTGAGGTTTCTCCGGTACGAACTGTATGCCTCCGAGAGGACCCTCGTGTGTTACACATGCAGGAAGTCCTACCCTTTCTATAATCTCCTCTAATCCTGCAGCATACCTCTCTCCAAGCCGATTCATCTCCCTGTACTTTTCAGCTGTAAGTACCTTTTTAAGACAGGCCAGTCCTGCGGCCATGGTCAAAGGATTAGCATTGTAGGTACCGAAGTGTACCGCTGGACCAAGGGGTGAGATAAGCTCCATTAGATCCTTCCTGCCACCGAATGCTCCCAGAGGTGTCCCCCCTCCAATTGCCTTTGCAAGACAGACCAGATCGGGTTTAATACCATACTTCTCGCAGGCACCCCCCTCTGCAATCCTACAGCCAACCTTCACCTCATCGAAAATAAGAAGCACATTGTACTTTACGGTTATCTCGCGCACGTCTTCGAGGTACCCTGGATCAGGAGGGATCACTCCTCCGTTTGTCATGCAGGGTTCGAGTATAAAGCAGGCTATATCGCCCTCGTGTTTTTTGAGCTGATATTCGAGACTCTCAATATGGTTGAACTGTACTATATATGTATGTTTCCACGCTCCCTCCGGGATACCCGCACTTTCCACTACCGACGAAGGCATCCATTCCGGCCCGGCTGCAGTGCTTGTAGGTACTGCAGTGCTTACAAGCAGAGCATCATTGGCACCGTGGTATGCACCTTCCACCTTAAGCACCCCCATCTTGCCTGTAGCAGCTCTGGCCAGACGCACCGCATACATCGTAGCCTCCACACCCGACTGGGTGAAGCGCAGCATATCAATCACAGGATATCGCCTTCTTATCTCCTCTGCTAACTCCGCAGCCAGCGGACCAGGCATACCGTAAAGGGTACCGTGCCTGGCTTGTTCACTTATTGCTTCGGCTATGATCGGGTCGGCATGACCTGCCACCATGGCGGCATAACACATGCAGTAGTCTATATACCTGTTGCCATCCATATCCCACACATAGGCACCCTTACTGTCCTTCACATATATGGGATAGGGAGACCAGAATTGTATGGCACTCCCCACTCCCCCGGGAATCACGGCCTGTGCTCTCTTTGCCTCCTTGGCCGAAGCAGGAGTTCTGGAAATGTAATCTTCGTAAAAACCCATTTTTCCCTCCGTAATTTTATTATTTTACTACGAAAGAAAGCCACCACCTATGGCGGGGGTCCTTAAGTCTTACAGCTGGGGGACACTCTGCAGGCAATGCCTGCTGGCTTTCTTTCGGAGCAAACAACCGCCTAAGTAGTTTCCGCTTAAGCGGAAACTACGAGCCCTTACAGGGCTCGCAAAGCCTTAGGCTTGCCTGTGGTTGTTTACTAATTTGTTTGAGCAATCAATCAATTTAATTACATACAATATGAACTAACTTTTTCTTCATCCGCATTCCTCAGACTTTTTTACCCTCCAGGGTTTTCCAGAGCAACTCCTTGAAACCCTCAACCGCTTCTTTAAGCTCTTGAGTATCTCCATGGATCACTCTGTAGAGATAAAAACCCTCAATGTAAGAGATAATCTGGATTGAAAGAAGATCGGGCAACAGATTACCAATCCCCTCCTCCTCCATGTAATCTGTTATTAGCTTTACTATCAGACGGTGATCGTGCTTGTACATCTTCCTGAAGCTGTTACAGATCCTCTCATCTCCAATGGCCATATAAAAACACCCATAGAAAACCCTGTCTGCCACACTCTGGGGAATCTCAAAGTTAAAGTTTTTATCAATATACAGCCTTAGCCTCTCTCTGGCCGTCTTTGCACCCTTGCTTGCCTGGAAGTAGGTTTTATCCATCTTTTGAACCATATAATCAACAAGTGCAAGGATAAGATCCTCCTTGCTTTTAAAGTAGTGCATTAGCAGGCTAGGAGCCACCCCCATCTCTTTACCTATTCTCTTCAGAGTAGCCTTTTCAAACCCCTCTTCGGCGATTACCCGATAACAGCTCTCTACGATTTGACGGCGCCTTACTTCGGCCTTATTCTTTCTTCCCATCTCCCGGTTCGCCTTAAGCTTTTTGTTTGTTTGATTGATCAATCTATTTTAAACTGGTTTTATTAAGCTGTCAATACTGCCAAGAGGTTGCAGCCTTTTTTCCGCTCCGGTATAATATTTAATTGCTGTCATGGAAGCTACCTTTGAAGTATATCTGAACGACCGGCTCATATTTTACAGTAACGGTAAATGGCTTCATCCTCTTTTCGATTTTGAAGAGTTTCTTCTTAAGGAAAACCTCGATCCGGCTACTCTATTTGTAAAGGATAAGATTGTGGGTAAGGCCGCCGCCCTTTTACTGGTAAAGTTCGACATAAGACATGTTCATGCAGGAGTTTTAAGTGAGCCTGGGAAGAGGGTGATGGAAGACTACAATGTTTCATTTAGCTTCGACCGGCTTGTTAAAAGAATATCGTGCAAAACAGAAGAGTTGCTTGTCCTTATAGACGACCTTGATGAGGCTTACCTGATGCTTAAAGAAAGGGCGCATAGATGATCATTCAAATCTTCGATTCGAGCTGGTATCAACGACCGGTTTAATAAATTGCTCTGTAAAATTCAACTCCTTGTAACCACTTATCGAACATGCTATAATTCCTCATTTATCATCAAGGAGGAAAAATGAATCTAAAAAAAGTGGTAATAATAGCTCTGCTGTTTGGTATTTTTACTCTATTCGGATTTGCACAAAATGAGGAAGAATCTGTGGAGTCAGTAGAAGAATTTCCGCCTCATTTCATGATGATGTTCGAGGAAACCCTCAAGATGGCACAAGAAGATTTGGAGCGTATAAGGGAAGAGATAAATTTTCCAGAGCTCACCGAAGAAGAAAAAGTAATACTCGATGCAATCGCCGAAAAGAGTAGAGAAATTATCGAGAAAGCCAAAGAGGGTTTACAGTTGATTGAGGAGAAGAACATAGAAAAGGCAATAGAAACAGACCATGCCCTTAGATTAGCACAGATGCAGAAGGAAGTACTCTTCAGAAAGCGGGGTAAACTTGGCCAATTACGAGAGCTTAGACAAGCCGCTGAAGAATCAGGTATATTCGATCAGGTTGAAGGCTCCATAAAAGAGCTTGCAGCAATCCACGATCAAATAATTCAAATAGAAGAAAAAAAGATTGATCTGGAGAAACAGACATGGGAGAAGGTCGACGAATTATATAAAACGATTGAGTCTTCCCGGCATAAATAGCTTAAATCAACGAATAGCCCTTTTATGCCCTGAATTGAACCTGAGGTGTGTTACCTCCTAAAAGGCAGCGTCATGCAAGCGGCAACACTTAATAAAAAAAGCCCCTTTACAGACATCCGTATAAGGGGCTTTTCTTTGACTGGTTGTCGTATTTTGACCCGTCCGGCAAACTGGGCCTGGCAATTTAGCTTGCTCGGTTACGCCAGACAGGTTCTGTGCTGACCAGGTCGGCCCGACTTTTAACGGCTTCCAGCGCCGCATCGATTCCTGTCAGCCCGTTAAAGATATCTACCAGCGTCTTCCGCCGAACCTTCCACCGTAACCGGGATGACCCATCATGGCGCCTCCCATCATCGGCCCATAACCATAACCGTAGTTTTCAGTTCTGGAAAGATCGTACTCCTTGCCGTTTATATCGGCCTTTGTAACCATGAGGTGTATCTCATCACCTTCCTCTCCGTAAACCATTTCGTGGTAAGGTGCAGGAACTTCATATCCTTCCACGGTTACTTCATCTCCCTCTTTTACATCGATTCCGTAATAGAGAAACCTGGGTATCAAGAGTTCGTACTCTTTCCCACCGCTTTTAATTTCCGGATGGAGTTTATCTACAAAGTAGATCTCACCGGTTACGGTGATTTTCTCCCAGGGGGTTTGAAAAACATAACCCCCACGCGGTCCATAGGGTACCGCTGGATACTCACTCTGCCCTGCCGCAAAGAGTCCTCCGAGAACACCTATGAGCAGGAACAAAGAAACAATAAAAATCTTGTTCTTTTTGTTAATGTGTTTCATATCACATCCTCCTGAAATTGTTTTGCATTAATTATATTGCATAAACCATGCCAATTATCAGGAGTATGAGCAGCAAATTCGATGTTTTTCGAGTTAAATTTGGCATAAAACGGTGTAAAAATAGTCTTTTCCCTATTTGGAGACTTAACCTTTTTAATTATATGTGAAATATTTTCGATTGATGTGAAAAGTGTGAATATGTTTCACACCTGCATGCATATATTACTGCTGCCACTGCTTTTCTTTCATTACCTTCAAACCACGAGGTGTAAGAACGTTTTCCACCTCCCCCAACAGGCTGTCCAGGATTATGGCAAGGGCCGCTGTGGGAGCCGCCCCTTGTACTGTAAGCTGTGTTACCCTGACCGCAATGCCAGTAACTATCAACTCGCCCAGACCTCCCGCACCTATCATACCGGCTACTGCTGCTGTACCGACATTAACCACGGTGGATGTGCGGATACCTGCAATAATTACAGGCCTTGCCAGGGGGAGCTCCACCCTCCAAGTAACCTGTGCTCTTGACATTCCCATACCCTGCGCGGCTTCTTTTACTGCAGGGTCAACGGAGTTGATGCCTGCATAGGTATTGCGAATTATTGGTAACATTGCATAGATAAACAGAGCCACCACCGCTGCCCTGTACCCCATGCCCAGAACTGCACCTGCTATTCCGATAAATGCCAGTGTTGGTACTGTCTGCCCTACATTTGCAATTCCGACCAAAACGGGAGATACGAACCTCATTGCCCGCCTGGTAGCGATAAAACCTACCGGAACTCCGATTCCTATTGCAATCGCCTCAGCAGCACCTACAATCTGAAGGTGTTTGATGGTTTCTCTCACCACCTTCCCCGGCGGAAACATCTTAAACATCCCCACCTGCTGAATGGCAGTCATCCAGATAGTAACTCCGACAAAGAGGACCAAGAGGGTAAAAAGAATTACATACCGCCTCAACTTTTCTCTCCTGAAGCTTTCGTCTCTTTTTGCTGCTCACTTTCCTCCTGACCCAGCATGTCTCTTATTATGTCAAAGGAAAGCACACCCAGCATTTTGCCATCTTCATCCAGAATCGCAAGTGTGCCGATAGTGCTGTTTATCATCATGGAGAGTGCTTCATTTAAAGGGGTATCGGGACCCGCGGTTACCGTAGGGGGTTTGTATATCTCCTTAATACTTTTTGAACCCTTTATATCGTCGGAGGCAATCCATCCTATAAAGCGGTCTTTTTCATCCGTTACCATGGACCACTTGGTATTGGACTCCTCCATACGTTTTTTGACCCTGGCAGGATCTTCATCTATTTTTACGGTAACGGGAGGCTCCTTCATAACATCTTTTGCCTTGTACAGTCTTAGCCCCTTTAAAACTCTGTCCGCACCCACAAAATTTCGTACAAACTCATCCTTCGGATAGGTGAGGAGAGTGGCCGGATCGTCGTACTGTACCAGTCTTCCGGCCTTCATGAGGGCTATCTTATCGCCCATCTTTATCGCTTCTTCAATATCGTGGGTTACGAATGCAATTGTTTTTTTAATCTTGGCCTGTATCTTTAAAAACTCATCCTGCAGCTTGCTTCTTGTAATCGGGTCTATGGCTCCGAAAGGCTCGTCCATTAAGAGGATGTCGGGATCTGCGCCAAGTGATCTGGCTACACCAACCCTCTGCTGTTGTCCGCCGGAGAGCTCGCTTGGATAGCGGTACATAAAAACCGATGGATCCATACCTACCAGCTCGAGAAGTTCTTCCGCTCTGTCGAGCTGCTTTTGCTTAGACCATTTTTTGAGCATGGGAACCGTGGCGATATTTTCCCATACGGTGAGATGGGGGAAAAGACCGATATTCTGAATCGCATAACCGATATTGCGTCTGAGTTCATTCGGGTTGAAACTCATTATATCTTTATCGTCAACATATATCTTTCCGGAAGTCAGTGAAATTAAACGGTTTATCATTTTCATGCTGGTGGTTTTACCGCAGCCGGAAGGACCCAGAAACACACAAAACTCGCCTTTTGAGATCTCCAGGTTTAAATCCTTAACTGCTTCGGTCCCGTCTGGATAGGTTTTATAAACATTTTCCAGTCTTATCAACTCTTCCTCCTCAACCTTATTCTTACTCCTTTGGGTGTTGTAAGCCACTCGAGCCTTCCCATAACCACATCCACAATTATAGCCAGAAGGGATACACACACAGCACCCACCGCTATAAGATCGGTACGGTAATTGGCTATACCCCTGAATATGGGCTGGCCGAGCCCCCCTGCTCCTATGTATGAACCGATAGCCGCTATGCCTATGTTCATAACTATAGCCTGCCGCATACCGGCCATTATAACCGGAACTGCAAGAGGAAGTTTTATTTTTAAAAGAATTTGTGTCTCACCCATACCCATTCCCCTGCCAGCCTCTATCATGTCAGGGTCTACTTCCCTAATGGCGGTATAGGTGTTACGTATAATGGGGAGAAGACCATAGAGGGTAAGGGCGATAACTACCGGAAGAAAACCGATGGAAGGAAGAGAGAGTGAGGCAAGAATACCCATGAGAATACCGTAGAGGGCGAGAGAGGGTATGGTCATCATAATACTGGCAAAATAGATGACCATCTCGGCAATTCTTTCCCTGCCTTTACCGGATATAAAGATCCCTACCGTTACACCGATAATTACTGCACATACATTGGCCACTATTATAATGTAGATATGTTGTACGGTCCACTTAAGAATCTTATCGGTGTTTTTAAGGAAGTACTGCCATGCCTCTTGCCACATTAATTATTGAGTCTAACTCGACTTACTTAAGCTGTCAAGGATTTTTTCCCGATTAGAGGAAAAGAGACGGTTATACCTCAAGTATATCCACAAGCTCGGCAGGTTCAAGCCTGTATTTGGCACCCCTGCCTTCATAGAAGCCATGTGCTTCTATGAGGTGAATGTTTAAATCTGTGTAAATTATCTCTTTATTCTTCTCAAGGTTTCTCACCGTGGTGTTTATCTTTGGAAAAAGCCCCGGATGTTCAAATGGACAGGGAAGTTTCCCCCTGGCATCTTCCACTTTGACTTCAAAATGGGGAGAGACATTTATATATTCCCCAAGACCGGACAATCCGTTTTCTCTGAGTTCACGCATTTTATCCGATATTCTCCTGTGGGTAACCCCGAGTTTCTTTACCTCTGCGTTGTCTTCTATAAGAATATCCACAAGATTTCTCGTATCATCTCCCAGAAAACCGTGCAGGGAGATTACTCCCGGTCTCATATTTTCCTGTACTTTTTGTAATTGTGTTGTCTGTTTCATAATAATAATCTCCTTATCCGAATTTATCGTAGAAAATCCTCTCTTCCGGAACTCCTCTCTCTGTAAGAACCTTTACACACGCATTTATCATTCCCGGGCTTCCGCAGAGATAGGCTTCCACATTTTCTCCTGATTTAAGGGAATTGGATACAACATCGGTTATAAGCCCCGTTTCTCCGTCCCAGTTATCCTCCGGTTGGGGATCGGAAAGTGCAGGGATAAACTTAAAGTCTTCAAGCCTCTCCTCGAGTTTCTTCATCTCCCCCAGAAGGAAGAGATCTTTCTTTGATCTGGCACCGAAAAAGTATCTTGTTTTTCTGTTTATCCCTCTATCTGCCATATCCATGAGAATTGCCTTTATAGGAGCCATCCCGGAGCCTCCTGCGATAAAGAAAATTTCACGGCCGCTTTCTCTAAGGTAAAACTCTCCATAAGGACCGTTAAACAGTACTTCGTCTCCCGCTTTCAGGTATTTATGCACATAAGTAGTACATATTCCGTCGGGCACCAGCCTGATCTCCAGCTCTATTCGATTCTTTATTGAAGGGGGAGAGGCGACAGAGTAAGCACGATATACGGGCTCCTCGGTTAGCTCATACCCGGGAGCCATAAACTGAATAAAGTGTCCTGCCGTAAATTCTATTTCTTTTGGAAGATACTGCCCTGCTCCTTTTATAACTTTGGCCTTGCAGAGCCCGCATGAGCCTCTGCCCCCGCATGCGGATGGGATAAATATCCCCTGCCCCATCAATGTCGAGAGAAGGGAGGCTCCCCCCCTTACTTTAAGCTCCTTCTTTTCATTTATAGTGATAGTAATTTCTCCGTAATTTGCGATAGTGGCGTCGGCAATAACAAGAAGCAGAGCCAGTACACCCGAAACGGCTGCAACGGCACCTGCACTCAAGAAAAAACTTCTCAGCATTCCCATTCTCTGTCCCTCTAACCTGTTTTAAATCATTCCGGCAAATCCCATAAACGCCATGGCCATCATACCGGTAATTATAAGAGTAATTCCTGCACCTTCCAGCCCTCCGGGGAGTCTTGCCTTCTCCCCTTTCTGCCGGATCCCCGACATGGCGAGAATTGCCATAAACCAGCCCAGGCCGCTACCAAGGCCAAAGAAAAATGTAACAACGAGATTGTAATCTCTTATAACCGTAATCTCTTATAACCATAAAAAGACTCACCCCGAGGATAGCACAATTTACCGTGATGAGGGGAAGAAATATACCCAGAGCTGCGTAAAGGGCTTCGGATAGCCTCTCGATTACCATTTCTGCAAGCTCTACAAAGGCTGCAATAACTATGATAAAAACAATAAACCGTATATAGTTTAGATCGAGGGGTAAAAGTATATAGTTATAGACAAACCAGTTGATAACACTGGTGGTGGCCATGACAAAGGTTACTGCAAACCCAAGTCCCAGGGGTGTTCTTATCTCCCTGGATACTGAGAGAAAGGAACACATTCCCGGATAATTGGAGAGGAGGATATTATTGGTAAATACGGCGGCAAAGAAAACGGTATAGGGGTTTATAACACTTTCCATTATTTTTTCTCCCTCGCTGTTTTTAGAACAGCTCCTTTTACCACCCATACAAAGACTGCAAGCATAAAGAACGCTCCCGGAGGCATCACCATTATCGACCAGTTTATCCACCAATCACCCAGTACTGGTACTCCCCAGAGGGTTCCAAGCCCCAGAAGCTCCCTGAAAAATGCCATCGCCAGCAGCACATAGGCGTAACCAAGGCCGGATGTAAGCCCATCCACAAGGGATATTCCAGGTGGATTTCCCATGGCA
>QNBH01000110.1 GCA_003645645.1 Spirochaetota bacterium
AGGATGAGTAGTTCCTCTAAGCGCTGTTCGCCGGGGTTATAAAGGCCGCCACCTTCCGGTCATCATCCCAGGTAACCGAAGTCTTATCATACAGGTCGTAGGATACAGACTGCCTCTGCTCAGAAGGCCTGCCCCCGTATGAGTAGGTTGCAATCACCTCTCCGGTTAGAGGGGTTATCCCCTCCGTGCTGAATACCTCCTGGTTAAAGGAGGCAAGAAGCTTCACTTCCCTGCTATCTCCCCCTTTAAGCTCAGGAATGGTCTCCGTTGGCGTGGGAGAGTCCATAAAGCCCTTCTGGAAAAACGAGACTCTTACATCACTTATCCCCTGTTTTTCGGTGTTGGTGATAGTAACTTTTCCTATGGGGTTTTTAGCATAGAAGCTCTGCATGGCCGCAAAAAGAGGTGGAAGTTTCACCTCCCCGAACTTGATACTCCGGATAACCGCCTCCGGTGCATCAGGGTCCTTTCCGAAGCGGAAACTCCCCGAGAAACCCACCCCGAAGATAAACCCGTTAAAGTCGGTCAATGGGATGAAGGAGTGGAAGTACTTTATGCTCGGATGCACATCCACGCTGAAGTTAAAGGAGGGATTGAGCGCAATCCGTAATCCCCCTTCTACAATAAGATTAAGAGCTCCTACAGTCCCCTCCTCCGGCACCAGGTTCTTGAACACCGACTGGGTAAGGGAACCTGTAAGCTCCCCTCCTATCTCGGAGTTCTTGGCAAACCGGTGGGCTATAACCAGGCCTGCACCCCCCGAACCAGTGGTTGTGATCCCACCGGTAGGGGTCTTCCTGATCCTGGCTGTCGAATCGGATCATCCCACCCTTTACCGTGGGCTGAAGAATTGGTATAGCGGGGATGGGCTACCGGATGTTGCCCGACAGCTCGAAGATATTAAACTGCGAGCCGTACTGGGCAAAAGGGGGTGTAATTCTGGTATTCTACCCCTATAGAGAGGGGGAAACGGTAATAGGGTTAAAGTTTTTTCCTGATCCTGGCAAACAAGACTGGCCGAATAAAAGTATTTGCGCCGTGGGGATTTTTTTGATAATGAAACCTTATTTGCCCATAATGTTTCTCTCATAATAACTTATCCAGCAATGCCTCGAAGCGGCCTGTGCTGTCGGAGAGTCCTCCGGGTCGAGAGCGTTTGAGCCACAATTCCCTGTAATCTTCAATTAATCCACCGAGGCGGTCAGAAAGTACTTTGCGGATTGAAGAAGGGATATCTTCTATTTCGTTTACCCCCTCTCTCAATCTTTCTCGCCCATACTCGGAGGCAAACTTAAGAAGTCTGGTGGTAAAATCGATCTCTTTAATGAGAATATCTCCATGCAGGTGTTGAAGGGACTGCGCTTCATTTAGAAGATTATTTGCCGCCTTGATCTCTTCTTCTACAGCCTTTAAGTCCGCTCCCGGGTAAGCCTTAAGTGCCTTTCTGAAGTAAGGATTGGATGCCTCGAGCAAGATGGCTGTAAGGAGAGTGGCATTACGAATTCTAACCGGTTCATGCAAGTAAGCCTCCGATAGAAGCAGAATAGCTTTTGCAGTTTTTCGAGCAGAATCGAGAGTAGTTGAGTTTATGCCGCAAAAAGGAATCGTCCGGCTTAAATGCCCATCCCATATTCCGGGTACAGGCAGGGCATACCTTGCAAGAGCCTCAATCATATCCAGTTTGCGATTCTCCTCAATCCCCCAGCTAACACCGGCACCGTAAAGCCATCCGGGTAGTGAAACTGGCAGTTGCTGCCAGTGGCCGTTATCGCCCCAATCACTTATCATATATCCTGAAGCACCATGTCGGAGACCGTTCTCCGCCGCACGCAAAATATTTACCTGCGCATTCTGCCACCGCCCAGCTATGGAGTTCCAGGAAGATGTTCCTGCGCACACATAGAAAGTTCTGCCGGACTTCTCAAACAGCCTGCACTTTTCATCAAAGGGATGGTCGGCTTCATAGCCCCACTCGATAACTATGCAATCATCGGGAACTCCAGGGACAAGATGGGGATATTTGGTGATGATATCTCCGTAGAACTGCATGGTACAGCCCAACTCAGATACCATCCTGTGCATTTTTAAAAGAAACTCCAGATATACCTCTCCCGATCCTTTTTTCTCACATAGGGGTCTGCTTCTGCCCTGGCAGAGCTCCCAGGGTTCATCACCCCCGATATTGAGTGTGCGGCTTGAGAAATACTGTATTAGCTCTCTGTGGAGGGAGTTTACAAAGAATAGAGATTCTTTAACAGCAGGACTTATGCAAGAACCTACGGGCCGGTATACACCCCACGGATCTGTAAAACCTGACGGACACTCTGCAAGATGTTGATACTCGGGATGTTTAAGCCATCTCTCCATGTGACCGAAGGAGTTCTGATTTGGCACAAGCTCTATTCCGCGCTTGGTGCAATACGTATCCAGTTCTCCTATCTCCTCTCCTGTAAAGGGAGATGCCTTCTCCCATACACGTTTATGTGCTTTGTAGGCAAAGGTATGCTCCATATAGAGCTGCAACTGGTTGTACTTGAGAGCGGAGAAAAGATCCACAAGCCCAAATATGGTCTCCATACGGGGCACTCTGTCACGACTTATATCGAGAAGAATGGCCCTGACGGGGAAATCGGGTCTATCCTCGATTGTACAGGCCGGGATCTGGATGGTGCCTTTCATGGCGTTTTCATCTCCTGATTTTTCGGCTTTAAAACTCGAAGAATAATACCAAATTAGCTGTCTCAAAGTGATGATCCCATACCAGAATCCGAGCCTGGTGGAAGCGCTTATGGAAACTTCCCCTGGAGAAAGGGAGAGCTGGTAACCCTGTGGGCTTATCTCCGGTATCTCCTTAAACCGAAAAGAGTCAAGCTGCTTCGCCAGAACACCTGGACCTTGCGCTCTGTGCAGTATCAAATCCAGTTCTATCTCTGCGGAGAAAATCCGCTCAATTGCAGCAGAATCTATATCGGCAATACCACCTGTCAATTCAAATTGTTTTGGTCTGGGCACAAGCAAGGGCACCCTGCAATCATCCTTCATCTTCTGCTCCTCCCCTCCGACAGTGATATTCTGCACATATCGCAAGGAAAAACCAGGCTGCATGGGGTAGCCACTGCTCACTCCATCTCCACCTGTGCAACCGGGAAGTGCCTGCAGAAGACGGTAAAAAATCGATTCCTGTATCATCCGAAAAGCCACCGGTTACCCCGTTGCATATCCCTCCCGGTGCGTTGGGAAAATCCTTCTCGTACTCGGGATTATTCCACCCGTGGCCGTCCATCATGCAGGTATCGTATGGATTTAACCCCAGAATCCAGTTTAGCTGGTTCGTGGCATAATTTATGAGTGAAGGTACGGTTTGCCGATTCAAAGGGGCCTCAAGGTGATCATTCTGGTAATTTGCTGCAACCCAGAACATCGCTGCTGCCAGGGAAGCGATCCTGGCATTTTCTCCCTGCCACCAGTATCCGGTCTCGTTATCCCTGGGCATGAAAAAGGATGTATGAACATGTCCGTTTAAAGGTTTTATATACTGGCGCGCGTAACCGAAGGGATTGTTGACTTCGTCGGTTACTTCGAGCTCAAACTGCACCGCACGACCAAGGACTTCCACGGCTGCTCGGAATGGCGCGATATCCTCTTCCACATCCACATAACGAAGAAGAGCAATAAGAGGAAGCCCTGCTTCTGCAGGATGGTAGTAGGGCCGTCCTGTCTCTCTATCGGCCACCCAATAATTACTACTATCGCTAAATCTTCTCTGGCAGGAGGCAAGAGCCTTCACCCTCTCTCTTGCATCGTCGAGATATGACTTACTCCCTGTTGCCTTATAAAGCTCAGTTGCCGCGAGCAAGCCACAGTAATGATCGATAATATTCTCTCTGCCGTCATCCAGATACTCCGTGTTTTTTCCCTTAAGATGGGCATACCCTCGTTCAGCAGTTTTAAGGTACACTTCTGCGGGAAACCCACCTTTAAGCCCGCAAGAATATGCCCGTGCCAGTGCAGCAATTGCCATACCCGCACCTTGTCTGATTCCTGCCTGGTAATCATCACCCCTTATCCCCTCCTGTGTTTTGAAACTCGAAATCATCCTTTTTTCGGGCTCATGCGACCACCCGTCGAAAACAGTTATATAGAAATACCCTTCCCTATCCTGCATTCTAACCAGAAAGTCTGCACCCCATGCGGCCTCTTCCCGTATACGGGACTTAAGAAAGAAGTGGGTTGGTCGGGTATCTTGAGTGATAAACGAAAGTCCCTGCAGTAATGCCCATACCACGGCCGGAGTTTGCTGGGGATTAAGATAATTTGCATAGGAGAGGTGGCTTAAATACTTACTGTAATCACCGGAGGCATCATACCATCCCCCGTGCACATCAACCCTGTCCTTACGGTTACCGAAGAAAGGGATGTTGCAGTCATGATTATCCACCTCTCCGCTGCACCTCTGCCCTTTTAGATAAAATAGAATGTCCGATAAGCACTCTTCTACAAACAGGTTTTCTCTAATTTCAAAGGGCCAGGATTGCACAGTCTCCTCAGAGAAGTCGATCTTTATTCGATATGTTCCGGCAACTGTAAAATCATTAAAAGAAAGCTTATAAAACTCCCAGTTCTTCCATCCCTCAACAGATCCAACGTTTTCGCAAAATCCTGCCAGACAAACTTTGCCCGTACCATACTCCACGATCTCAAATTTCATGGGAATGTCGTGGTTTAACCATACCGATTTTTCCGTATCTGTCTGAACCAGAGCATGTTTTACTCCCGAGGCTTCAAAGCCAACATGATTAACGAGGATTCTCATCATTTTGCTCCTTTTAATTACAAGTTTTTTCTACACACGAGTATACGGGTATTTTATCTTCAGCCCTTTATCGCTCCTGCTGCAAATCCCCTGGCAATCTGATCATGGAAAAAAATGTAAAAAATGATCATGGGAAGGGTTCCGATCACAAGTGCAGCAAACTGCAAACCGTAATCCCTGGTCAGCCCTCCGGCAAAGGAGTTAATACCCACGGGAAGACTTCTTAACACCACCTTGCTGGTTAAGACAAATACGAAGACGAACTCGTTCCAGTTGCTTATAAATGCAAATATAATCATGGTGGAGGTAACAGGAGCGCACAGGGGAATGATTATCCGCCAGAATATCTGCAGATAGCCTGCCCCGTCACACAGGGCAGCCTGTTCCAATTCATCCGGTAAACCCCTTATATAAGAAGTGGCAAGATATATCAGAAAAGGAAGGCCGAAGGCTACATAAGGAATAATAACTCCGATTCTGGTATCATCGATGTTTAGAGATGTTTCAAGCACAAACAACGGTACGAGCACAGAGTGAGGTGTTATAAGCAACCCCATAATGAAGAAAGCATAAATTATCCCGGTTACTCTGTATCGGAACTTGGCGAGTCCGTATCCGGCGGCCAGCGCAAGGAAAGTGGTAATTGCCGTTGCAGTCGAAGTATAGGTAATGCTGTTTACAAAATACAGGCCTAAATTCCCCCTCTCCCATGCAGTAACATAATTCATAAAATGAATTGTTTCGGGCAGCGAAAAGACATTTCTGATAATTGCCTGATGGGGCTTAAAAGAACTGTAAAGCAACCATACAAGCGGTGCCAGGGTGAGAAAGGAGAAGAATAACATGATCATGCAGGCAGGTAACAGCCAGAGTGATGATCGATGTTTTACACCACCTATTGCATCCATATATAACGCTTCCTATTCATACTTCTTCTCAAAGTGTTTATACACGAATAGAGTTAGTAATATAATTATTATGCTCAGTAAAATAATTACCATTGATATGGCTCCTCCCAGACCGTAATTGTAATAACGAAAGGTATTTAGATACATGTATATGGCAATGACCTCTGTATAATGAGCAGGACCACCCTGAGTAAAAGCCCATATAAGGTCAAAACTCTTAAGACTTCCAGTTACGGCAAATATGGTGGTGGTAAAGATGATGTGCACCATGAGTGGAATAATCACACGGACGAGAATTTGTCCCTCAGAAGCTCCGTCGATGGTGGCAGACTCCAGTAACTCCGGATTAATTTTTTGTAGATTTGCAATATAGATTACCATATAAAGACCTGTGTACATCCAGATAATCACAAACAATATAGGTAAAATTGCCAGTTGTTTATTCTCGAAAATTTTAAATACATATCTGGGATCATTACGAATTATTCGAACAAGTTCTGTAACAATGCCTGCCGGTGAGAAAATCTGATTCCATAGAATGGCCACTACCACGGGTGCTATGGTGATGGGAAGAAAGATCATAACCTCAAAGAATCTGCCCGCTGTAACCATGCGTCTGTAAATAATGTATGCCAGAATGAATCCCAGGGGGATTTGACCAAAAACCGATACGGCTACTATAAGGAGATTGTTCCTCAAACCATGCCAGAAAACGGGGTCGCCTAATATGCGCCTGTACTGATCAAACCATACCCACTGGGGTGTTCCAAGACCAGACCATTTTGTAAAACTCAAACCTATGTTGAAAATGATCGGGAATATTATTACCGATGTATAAATCAGTACAGCAGGGATTGTAAGCGTGGCGAAACTCAACTTTCGTGTTCCCTTGACTGTCATAGTCCAACCTCGTATATTCTACTTGCGAGCGGGAAGTCCTTCCGCAGTGATTTTGCGGTGGACTTCCCGTGTTGCCCCTTTTTACTTACGCGTGGGCTCGTTCTTGGCTACCCAGTTCTCGTACTCCTGGGCTACCTGCTGCGGTGTTTTGTTACCGAAAATCATCTCCTGCAATGCAGGCTGAAGCACGCCCATGCCCTCCTGGCTTAACTTTGCATCCAGTACATAACCAGCCGGAACATTTGAGGTAAACTCGGTAAGCCTCTTGACCAGAATATCTGTATCTGCCGGAACCTCGAGATTATACGCAGGAACAGCTCCTTCAGCCTGGCGAATCTTAGATCCCACAGGACCCGAGTAATGCCAAATCCACTTCCATGCAGCTTCGGCTTTAGCCCCTTCTAGTTTTGCGTGCATACCATAACCGGTTCCTGCAACGGCAGCAGTGGAACCTCTCTGCCCCCTGGTGTTGGGAACTTCCGGGAACACATTGAGTTTAACGTAGGACTTCTGCTCTTCGGCAAGCTCGCTGACCAGACTTGTAACCCTCCAGCCGCCGTCTATAAAGTAAACGGCTTTCTCGTTTACGAAGTCCGTGAGAGCCTGCCCATATTGAGCCTGGTTTATTCCCGGAGAGAACATCTGGTTTTTTGCAAGAACATCGATCACCTCCAGGGAGTTTACGAACTCAGGATCGGTAAATTTCGCCTTCCCTATCATAGCCCTTTCAAGCCAATCCATCCCCCCTGTACGTTCCACAAGAGCGCTTAACAGGCACGATTGCATCTGCCATCCTCCGCCGTTGTCCATGGCAATGGGAATATAACCGGCGTCTCTGATCTTTTTCCCCTGCCCGATCAGCTCATCCAGGGTTTTTGGATAGGTGAGACCCAGCTCATTGAGTAACCGCTCGTTGGTGTACATTACATGGGTTGCTGTAACCTGTTCGGGAAGTTCCCATATCTCTCCATTGGGACCCTGGGGTGCAATGGCAATGTCTGCAAAATCATTCTCATATCCTTTGAGCCAGGGACGGAGGTCCTTGATCTTTCCGCTCGATGTTATCTGTCCGGTTCGTTTCCCCGGCCAGAGAAACATTATATCCGGAAGTTGATCGGCTACAAGCATTGCCTGCAGTTTGTTGTGGTAGGCTTCGTCGAAGAGAGTATCGATCTTTAGTTCCACATTCGGATTCTCTTCATAGAAGGTCTCTAAGAGAACCTTCCACGTACCTACTTCCGATTCATCAGTAACATCCTGATACTCCAGCATGGTGAGGGTGATTTTTTCGGCGCTTTCAGCCTTTTCTGTCTCTGCTTTTCCTCCTGCAAACAGGAAAGCAGAAACTAGCAGCAGTATCAGTACCATACCGATACTTTTGAAGCTTTTCATGTAGCTCCTCCTTAAAAACTTTATTTTCCCCTTCCCGTACGGGAAGTATTTGATCTCTCATATTCATATAGAAGGCCATCCTGGTAGAGGACTACCACTGTTTGAACGAATCTCCGGTGCTCCCTCCATAAGCTCGAGATCTGCAAATAATCGCTCAAGTACCATTCCGGCAGCACCGTAAGCCACAGCACGCTCACCCAACGAAGAGAAGGCAATCTGAGTATTTACTCGATCGGGGTAGGGCCAGTTTTCCTGGATCGCATGATAAAGCACATCGTGAACATTATTACCGCTCCAGTCCAAATTGCCACCCAGGAATACATGGCTTAAATTAAAAGTATTTACGAACAGGGCGATATGAAGACACAGTTCATGGATGAAGCGAGCCATGATGGAGGGGTCCTCTTCGATGCGAAAAGCCTCCTCATCTGTGAGAGAGAACTGCCCTTTGTTTTCAGGTCCACGTAAAATGCTTCTGAACTCACCTGCAGAGTGCTGGTAACCGTAGTGTACCCGGCCATCGATAACAATTCCGAATCCTACCGCCGTCTTCTCATGTATATGTACTGTCTTTTCGATATCCCGCAGTTCAACGAGTGTAAAGATAAAATCCCGTAAATCCTTCTGCCTGTGAAATGCCAGCTCTCCCCATGCACAGGCATTTGCATCATTTTCTATAAAAAAAGGCACACCGAAACTTTTCCCGAGCCGGTCATACAAATTAAGAGGAGAGTCTATTTTAAGAGGTATAGAATATTTAATAATCCCTTTAACCGGATCTATCACTCCAGGAAGCCCTGCGCCGATACCAAGCAGAGGAAGATTACAGTTACTCAACTCTCTCTCAACCCGTTGTTCTATTTCATGGAGACAAGATGGGAGTTCTCCTTCTGCGATTTCCATCTTTTCAAACTTGGAAAACACCACCTCTCCGAGAAGATCCACGGCCACTGCGGTATAGGATTCCGGTCTTAATTCAATGCCAAGAACACACCCGTACTTATCGTTTAATGTGATATGTACCGGTTTTCTCCCGCCCATAGGTCCTGCTTCTCCTTCGCGGGTTTCCTTAATTACACCAAGAGCGATGAGATCGTTTACTATTGTTGAGATTGTAGATTTATCGAGCCCGAGGTTGCGAGCTATGTTTATGCGGGTAGTTTCGCGGTTAGTCCAGATCTCCCGCATTATTCTGGAAGTATTGATGACCTTGGTTCTTTTTACAGCCATGTTCTTCCTTTTCTCGAACCTTCTTCTGCAACCCTATAGAGTCGACTTTAGAATAAAAACGATAAATAGAACTTGGTTGGTTTTTATTCCAACTAACATCTATTTTTGCACGATATCTGCCTGTTGTCAATAGTGATTCAATAAATTTTTAAAAAAAAATTACCCATTAATTGTCTTCATAATGCAGTTTTAAAGATGCGTTTTACACGTAATTGCCCGATTTTCCCCTGCTAAAAAGAATTGACACGGTTTTATCGTTGTGGAATAATCATTATTAAAATATCGTTGGTTTATAAACCAACTAATAGGAGTATTTATGGAAAAAATTGATCTCAGGGGAAACTGGACACTACGAGCCGATGATGAAATTAAAGAGTATCCCATAACCATTCCCGGTGACAACATCACTGCACTTTATTCGGCAGGGGTCATTCCCGATCCTTACTTTGGTAAGAATGAGCTTGATATACAATGGATCGGGAGAAAAAACTGGATATTAGAGAAGAGTTTTTTTGCCACTCCCGAGTTTGTATCCGGAGAAAACATCTTTTTTTATGTAAACCGGCTTGATACTTGTGCTGATGTATACCTTAACGGACAATTGCTGGGGAAAACTCGCAATATGTTCCGAGAATATCGATTTGACTGCAAAAAAGCCCTTGTGCCTGGAGAAAATAAAATTACCGTAAAAATTCTCTCTGCAGAGATTGAAGCATGCAAACAGAACGATTCCCTGCCCTACGAGGTCCCCCACACTATCTACCCTGTTCAATCCCCGCACCGGAATCTCATTCGCAAGGTTCAGTGCCATTCCGGCTGGGATTGGGGACCCTGTCTTATGGTAAGCGGGATATATGGTGATGTGTATATCGGCGCTACCGAACTCGAACGTATCGATGCGGTATACACCGATATGAGTCAGAGTGGAAATAACTGGAAAGTTAATATTACTGTCGAGCTTTACTCCTGGAAAGCAGGGAAAATACAGCTTAAGATCAAACTGGCAGGAAAGGAGAAAGCAAAGCCTGTTGCTCTCCGAAGGGGTACAAATATTTTGAAGGAGACGGTTATAATAGAAAATCCTCTGCTCTGGTGGCCTGCCGGATACGGTAAACAGAGTCTGTACGAGCTTACTGTAAAGACTCCTAACGATTCGGTTACAAAAAAAATCGGCTTTCGTTCCCTCGAGATAATCAATAAGGAAGATACCGTGGGCCGCAGTTTTACAATAAAAATAAACGGGAGGGAGATTTTCGCAAAAGGCGCAAACTGGATTCCTGCAGATGCCCTTCCCGGACGAATAAGCAGTGATAGAACCAGGAGATTGCTCGAAGATGCAGTCTCCGCCAACATGAACACGATACGAGTCTGGGGAGGCGGACAGTACGAGTCTGATCAGTTTTACTCTCAGTGCGATGAACTGGGACTTCTGGTATGGCAGGATTTCATGTTTTCCTGCAGTCTCTATCCGGCAAACCAGGAGTTTCTCGATAACGTAAGAGAGGAGATTCGCTACCAGGTAAAGCGACTTAAAAGTAATCCATGTATCGCCATCTGGTGCGGAAATAACGAAGATATCGGAGCCCTTACCTGGTTCGAGGCTTCCAGGCAAAATCGTGACCGTTATATCATCGATTATGACAGACTAAATGAGGGAGTAATAGGAACAGAGGTAAGACGCCTCGATCCCGGCCGAGCCTGGTGGCCCAGCTCACCATCGGCAGGAGCGGGAGATTACTCCGATAACTGGCATGATGACTCCAGGGGAGATATGCATTATTGGAGTGTGTGGCACGAGGGCAAACCTTTCGAAGCCTATTACGAAGTTATCCCGAGATTTTGTTCCGAGTTCGGATTCCAGTCTTTTCCCTCTCGCCATACGACGGCATCCTTTGCGCCTCCCGAACAGTGGAATGTTACGTCACCTCTAATGGATCACCATCAGAGAAGTCCAAGGGGCAACTCGGTTATAATCACCACACTCTCCTGGTACTTTCGCTTCCCCCAGTCGTTCGAACACTTCCTGTTTTTAAGCGAAGTACAGCAGGCCATGGCGATTCAAATGGCAGTAGATTACTGGCGAGCCTGCAGGCCCGTATGCATGGGAGTACTGTACTGGCAGCTTAACGATGTGTGGCCCTGCGCTTCATGGTCTTCGATAGAATATTCGGGTAGATGGAAACTCCTCCACTATGCAGCAAGAAGATTCTACCGTCCTGTTCACCTTGCATTGATAAATACTCCGGAAGGTAAGATACAGGTGTGGGGTTTAAACGATACTGCAAATCCTGTAAGCGGAACTCTCCGGCTGCGATTTCTAGATTTTGATGGCTCGGTAAAAGAGGAGTCATCCTTCCAGGTGGGGGTAGAGCCGGATTCATCCCAACTCTTTAAAGAATTGTTAAGGAATGATATCCCCGGTGATCCCTGCAGTTTGTTTTTAACAGGAGAGCTGGAAATAGCAGGCGCGGAATCGATCTATGCTTCTCTTCTGCTGGAGAAGCCGAAATACTGTGAATTGGGGCAGGCCAGGGTAAATGTGGACTTCTCTGTTGAGGATAACAGCATCGTACTGCTATTAACCACCAGCCGGCCCGCCTTCTTCGTTACCCTCGATACACCCGACCCGTATGTACGATTCTCCGATAACGGATTCACTCTCCTTCCTGATAAACCTCGAAAAATATTGGTCGATGCAAAAAAGGAGATTGATTTTCAATGGCTTAAAGAAAATTTATCCGTAATTCATCTGAGGGAGACCTATTGATAGTTTTTTCAATGGATTCTTATAGGCTCTATTTAATAGCCCCTCAAGCTGTAACTTCGACCCTTTTACAATAAGTTGAGTAATGGTATAATGAATGCAGCCTATGGCACATAAGTTTGATACCGATAAACTTGAAAAATTAAACGATCCAGAAAGAAAGAAATTACTCGATCCGGATATTATCTGGGAAACACTTAAACTTGAAGATCCTGAAATTCTTGTAGATATAGGTGCCGGAACCGGCTTTTTTGCAGTTCCCTTTTCCCGTAAGATGAAAAACGGAAAAATATATGCCTGCGATGTTTCGGAAGAAATGGTATCATGGATGAAGAACAATCTTTCTAAGGAAGACCTTGAGAAGATAGTGCCCCTCAAAACAGAAGAAAGCAGGGTGGACCTTCCCGACTGTATAGCGGATCTTGTATATATGATAAATGTCTACCATGAACTTGAGAATCCTCAGATGATGTTAAGAGAAACATACCGTATCTTGAAAGAGAATGGGAGGACAGCCGTTATTGACTGGAAGAAAGAAGAACATTCTTTTTACTCAATTCCAGGACCTCCTCTGCACAGGAGAGTATCAAAAGAGATAATCAAAAAAGAATTAACAGATTCCGGGTTTGATTTTATAAGTGATTTAGATATACTTACTCATCACAGTTTTATTGTTGGTGTGAAAACTTTGCCCTGAGAGGGTGCTTCCTGCATTAAATCCGTACCAGCCGAACCACAACATAAACACACCCAGTGCCGCAA
>QNBH01000111.1 GCA_003645645.1 Spirochaetota bacterium
CCATGTTATTTGCCCGGATTGTGGGAATCTTTTTGAGGTAGAGGATTACCGAAAGGATACCAAATGCCCTGAATGCAAAAGAGAGTTCAACCCTGATAAGGATGGAAATGTAGAGGGACAATATTATATATGTCCTGAGTGCGGTCAGAAAAGCAAGATAGTAGAAACAATTCAAAGAAGAGGAAAGCCAGCAGAGAAGATTTATGCAGTCGAATATTACTGTCCTTCCTGCAACCAGAAAGGCTACAGACAGGCGGATGAGTTTGATGTGGCTTTGTTTGAGAAGGCTAAAGAAGAGTATATAAAAGTTGAGCCTTAATGGCTAGGGAGGTATATTCCGAATACAAACATTCCTATGGGATACAATACCAAGCAAATGATTAACTATGGCTACAAATACTGGAAAGATATGTTCAACGAACGCCAGCTTCTGTCATTGGGAAAGCTTTTGAAGGCGATACTGGAACTGGATGTGGACCTTCCTGCCGAAGCATCGGCACAGGCAGCTGAAAATGTGAGGGAGTTGTTGGTGATTACGTTTTCAAAGATTTTAGAGTTTCATAATATGCTATGTGATTACAATAGACCTAAAAATCATTTGTATAACTTATTTAGGACTCATGTATTTCATCCTAATCTTGCCCCGGTTGAAAATAACTTATGGGGAGGTACTGAAGGTGGAAGGGGAGTATTTAAAGGTGAAATTAAAAGGTTACTATTAGAAAAGAATTTCAATATCGCACCCTTCGAAAAATATGTAAATAACGGCCAAACCATAGAAAAGTCATCAAAACTTAAAATAGAAGGTAAAACCGGAGATTTAATGATCTCATGCGGTGACTCTTCCTATCTTTCAATTCCAGATGGCTCAATCGACGCTGTAATTACCGACCCACCTTATTACGGCAATGTGATGTATTCGGAGCTTTCCGAGTTCTATTATGCCTGGCTTCGTCTGGCACTAAAGAATAAATATGAATATTTCCAGGGTGGGCATGTGCCAAATACGGCAGAGGTAATAGTTAATAGTGCACAAGAAAAAGAAGAGAAGGACTTCATTGAAGGCTTGACCGCGGTTTTTAAAGAAGCCGGTAAAAAACTAAAAGAAGACGGCATAATGGCTTTTACATTCCATCACCAGGAGGAAAAGGCATGGGGTGCGGTGTTGCAGTCAGTATTAAATGGTGGATTTTACGTTGCTTCTATTTATCCTGTTCAATCTGAATCAAGTGTCAATCCCCACATCTTCCAGAAAGCCAATGTCCGCTACGACATGGTTGTGGTCTGTAGAAAGAGGGAAACTGAACCGGAAAAACAGCACTGGGCAACACTTGAAGACCAGATTTACTTTAAAGTTGAAGATGAACTGAAAAGGCTGGAGAAGCATAAAAAGAACCTATCCTCAGAGGACGTCTTTGTAGTAACCATCGGCAAATGCCTCGAAGTTTATTCAAAACATTATCCAGAGGTTTATAAGGGTGAGAAAAGAGTCTCTATTGACGAGGCTCTTTCTTCCATAAGAGAGATTGTGGACTCCCAGTTGATGCGCACAAGATTTAATCAGGTTGCTTCAGAAACTGACATCCTGACCGCAATTTATCTCTTTTATCTTGCCGGAAAAACAAGCCTCTCCTATGAGTCGTTAAATAAGGCCTTAAAGATGAGGAGTCTTGATGTAAAAGAAGTAATAGATTCAGGGCTTGTGGAAAGAGAGGGCAATCAATTGCTTGTTTTAACACCATCCGAACGAAAGACAATGCTTGAATCCAAACGCAGAGAAAACCTCTCTGTAATTGACCGAGTGCATTATCTTTTCTGGCTCTTTAAAAATGATAAATTTTTCTCATTTGAAAAGAAACTCTCTGAGAGTGAAAAGGCATTGTGGAAAAACGAACGGCTCTTTAAGGCACTCGAATATTTAAAAGAAGTTGAAAATGGGAGAACTTACACTGACATAATGAAGTTAATTAAAGACAGGTGGTAAAAATGATTAAGGAAGATAGAAAACAGCTTTTGCTTGAATTAGCCCATAAATGTGCAGAATTACTGAAGGAGAAATATAAGGTAAGAAGGGTCTTTCTCATAGGATCTCTGGTTTATGGAATTGTTCAGAAAAGATCAGATATAGACATTGTGGTTGAAGGGCTTGCACCCGAAATTTATATAAAGGCATTGGTGGACTTGAGTGATTTAGTTCAGTGGAAAGAAGAGGTCAATCTCATCCCTTTTGAAGATGCATTTCAAAGCCTGCGGGAAAAAACCTTAAGGGAAGGAAGATTGATTTATGGATAAGGCAAGATTGATAGAGGTGTTTGATGATTTTAAGAAAGATATCGGGAAATTTTTGGATTATTTGGAATCCGATAAACAATTTGGGAAATAAAAATGGATATAGGGTTCAATATTATTGAGAAGAGTAATCCTGATATTTTCAGAGAAAAAATCAGCATTATCCAGTTTCTCAAAGGCTTGAATGAAGCCAGAAGATTCCCTCCTGATTTTGCTGTATATGGGCTAGATGCTTTTCTTTATTATGCTCAAGACAGGGATGAGACATCAAAATATATAAGAAACATTCTCCAGGATAATGCCAATCATCTTGTTTCCGGAAATTACATAATTCAAATTGTAATCGAAGGTGATATAAAAGTTGTGGAAAGTGATGAAAGACCAAGGGTGGTTTACAAAAATGAGGAATTCCATTTATATCCTGTAATAGGCAGGGTCAAGCGTCTGGATTTAAAACACTTCCATTCACCCCTTAATCTGCAATCATGAAAGAAGAATGTCAGAGCTGGCACCTTCATCATCTTGCAAGGAGGGCAAGGGTTTTCGGCATCTCAAAGCATCTTATCGATGCTTTAGAAAAATCCGGTTGGCATTTAACCAAAGATAAACAAATCCCACATTCGCTTTATTCTGTTTTAGAAAAATCACTTAAGCGTCTGGCTCAAATAAAAGACTTTGATAAAACCTGTGAGGATATAAATTGCCCAGTATGCGAGAAGGTTAAGCGAAATTATCTTTCCGAGACTGTCCAATACGAGCCATATAGACTCAGTGTAGAACCCTACCGATGGCAGAAAGAGGCAAAGAAACTCTGGTGGGAGAACAACGGAAGGGGAATTGTAAAGGTAGTAACAGGAGCCGGGAAAACTGTATTTGCTTTTTCCATAATCTCGGACCTTTATAATTCTTTCGCTTACAAAGACGGCGACCTCATGACAATAATAATCGTCCCTACCTCTGCACTTCTTGACCAGTGGCTTATGGGTCTTGTGGATAAATTACATATACCAAGAGAAAATATAGGCATTTTTTACGGGCGTGAAAAAGAAAAACTGGATGGAAAGACTATCTTCCTTTATGTTGTAAATTCAGCCAGGGATCACATTGCAGAACATTATCAGAGCTACCTCACCGTTAATGACACCTTTCTAATAGCCGATGAATGCCACCGCTACGGAAGCAAAGAAAATGCAAAAATCTTTCAAGTTAAATACTCTTACACCCTTGGTCTTTCTGCTACTCCAGAGAGATACGGGGATCTTGGCTTTGAAGAGAGAATAGTTCCTAATTTGGGAAAGATAATTTACACCTATTCATACAATGATGCCTTGAGAGACGGAATCATTCCACCTTATAAACTGCTGAGAATGAAAGTAAAACTCACAGAACAAGAGTATTGCCAGTATGAAGAATATACCGAACAGATCAGTAAAGTAAGCAGAATATTATTTTCGAGGTACCCTGAATTAGAAGCAGCGAAACACTTGGAATTTTTCAAGAAATTGGGTTCCTTATATGATAAGACTCAAGATAATTTAATCGCTAGATATACTTCCTTGCTTAATGCAAGAAAAGGGATAATTCACACATCAAGATCCAAACTCGATGCTTTAAAATGGCTTATTTCCAATGAAAATCTAATAGATGAAAGAGTCTTAGTTTTCCATGAAAGGATTGAAGTAGCGGAGAAGATTTATGAATACCTTAAGGAGAGGTCCTTCAAAGTAGGGATATATCATGCTTGCTTACCTTTAGATAAAAGGCTTGAAAATATCTCAAATTATAGAAAAGGAAATATTAACGTGCTTGTGTCCTGCCGGGCTCTTGATGAGGGTTTTGATGTTCCTGAAGCTAATGTAGGTATTATAGTAGCCGGAACAAGTAGCGTAAGGCAGTGGATTCAGAGGATGGGTAGAATTTTGAGAAAAACTCCAGGCAAAGAGTTTTCGAAGATTTATATAGTATTTGTAGATCTTGTTGAGAAGGATGTGTTTAAGGAAACCGAGTTAAGAGAATTTGAAAAAGAAGCTTTGAGTGTAGAATCTATAAACCTGACCTTTAAATAGGCACAACGATTTTAACGCCCGGCAATTTACCAGGTTTTTGAGAGTTCATATATGGTCTTAAGTAAGCGCTTCATGAAACTTACACTGTTTAACACATGTGGTTAAGCAAATGAGAGAGGCCGAATCGCCTCTCTCATTGAACATCAAATACGAGACCGTAGATCTCCTCGCCCTTCTCCTCACGCACAACACCTGCTCTGGCAATCAATTCCATTCCAATTTCGGGGTTATCCGTTAAGAGTCTTCCGCTTGCCCTGAGCCCGTTTTCCAACTCTACAATTCCGAAAAGCAGATATTTTATGTCGTAGCCTTCCGGCAGGGCATACACCCTGGTCCAGGATAAGAGCTTGCACTTTCCCTCAATCGAAACTTCTTCCCATGGGGAGAAATAGTAACCAGATGGGTCCCGTCTCGTGCTGCACTTTTTGCATATCATGGGAGCAGGGTGGAAGAGAGTACCGCACTCCGGGCATTTCCTTGCATATACCTTAGGTTCTTTCTGTTCATATATACTGAAATCGATCATACTCCCTCCTTGGAGCAGATAATGGTTACAACATTGTTTCCGAAACCGCCAAAGTTAACGGCCATTCCGTGCCTGGGATTCTTAACCTGACGTCCCTCTTCGGCTTCGCCTCTGAGTTGTTTTACCAGCTCGAACACCTGTGATACACCGGTAGCACCTACAGGGTGCCCTTTGGACTTAAGACCGCCCGATGTGTTTATTGGAATCCTGCCGTCAATTCGTGTTTCGCCTTTTACTAGACCCTCTCTAGCCTTACCGCGTTCAAAAAACCCTACCTCTTCTGCGATAGCAAGCTCCAGAATCACAAAGGCATCGTGCAGTTCTGCAAAGGAGATATCCGAAGGCTTTAATCCAGCCATCTGATAGGCCCTTTCGGCACTCAGCCGTACTGCATCCAGCTTGAGAGGATCCTTGCGGTTATGTACACAATGTGTATCTGTTGCAGCCCCTATTCCGGTAATGAGAACCGGAGGTTTCCTGGTAAAATACTTTATTTTAGGCGAATCCATTGCACATAATATGAGAGATGCGGCACCATCAGAGACGGGACAGGTACTGTAAAGCCTTAAGGGTTCGGCAATATAGTTGTTTACCACATGGGCATTCTCCCCATCGTGTATGGCCTCGATGGTGCAGGGAATGCGGACATGAGCGTAAGGGTTTTTTGCACCATTTTCATGGTCTTTTACCGCAATCAGTGCAAGCTCTCTCTCGGTAAGTCCGTAGCGTTCCATATAGAGCCGGGTGAACATCCCCCCGAAGGCAGGCAGAGTCAAACCCAGTTTATATTCGGCTTCCGGATGGAGTAGGGTGGCAACAAAATCGGTCCCTTTCCATCCGGTAACCGTACGCATGAGCTCTCCGCCCGTTACCATAACTACATCAGCCAACCCGCTCGCTATGGAGGCGAAACCCATCTTAATCGCACTGGCTCCGCTGGCCGGCCCGTTTTCGACCAGTTCCGCCATCGCGGGTTCTAAATCGATCCTGCTGACAAGGGCGGAAGCTATTCCGGTTTGATGGTTGATGATACCTCCGCCCATGTTTGCAACCACCACCTGGTCGATGATCTTTCTATCTTTAAGTATGCCGGCATCCTCAAGGGCATTTGCAGAGGCGAAACTCATAATATCCACCAGGTCGAAATCACTTAAGTTTCCGAAAACCGTATGGCCGATTCCGAAAATCCCTATCTGCCTCATTTTTTGCTCCTTTTGAATCCGGGTATCTGTACATACTCTTCGGGCATCTTAAGTTTCTCTGCGCTCTTAAGCAACTCGGGATCTACCGGCCTGGTGCCTGTTACTTTTTGATCACGCACTGCAAAGTACAGATCCCTCGTAAGAACATAGGTTGGAACACCACCCAGCTCATGCCTTAACTCGGGGAAAAGGTGAGAGCGGTTTTCAAGCTCGTACTCGATCATCCATCTCTTAAAACCTATGGGGCTCTCTGCTACTATGTAGACCTCTTTTTGCCCGAGTATTTCTATATGATGTTCCATCTTTGCAGCGAAGAGCTGGGCGCCTATACGCAGCCCCCGCTTAATTGCTATGGTGTGGTAACTCATTCCCAGATCCCTGTCAACAAGTCTGCTGTTAACAATTCCAACGATTTCCCCGTTTATAGCACCGACCAGTACAAACTCATTTGCAACCCTGTACCTGTACCATCCGAGTATTTCGGCATACAATCTTGAAGCCACCAAATCGTAGAAATCTCTAACCACCCCCATTAATGGGTGGATAGTACCCAGGAGAACACCAACCTCCTCTCTTTTAGCCTCCCTCACCACCATTTTCTCCCCGTTGGCAAGGGTAATTATTTTGGGAGGATAGGGTTTTAACTCTATCTCAGGGGGTCTTAAGTTTTTCTCCATCTCATCAATTGCCATTGTCTCTCTCCTTAAAAGAACTTAAATCTTTACTGAGTGCTGGCACCCCGGAACGGGGTAACCGATCTGAATCCGCCAGGAAGAAAGTCTACCAGCCTGCCGGTAAGCGAAATTTCTCTATTTTATTTTTCTCTTTCGGCCTTCATCATGGAGCCACGGATTCTCTGAACCTGCCACATCGCCGAAACGGGTAAGTTTTGCCTTCTTTTTTTTCTCCATCAGCTCTTTATAAAGATCGTCCTCTACCATGGCCACGACCCTGGTGATGCTGGACTCCCCATCGACAAACCTCCAGGGGAAACAGCCGATAGTTACCCTGCGGTTAAGCAGAAGGTCTATATCACCTCCCACACATTCCGCATGTATGATACCCCGGTTGAACATCTCTATATGCATGAGCTGGTATTTGTCGGGTGTAAACCGCTCTTCAAGTCCGACTCCGAAGGTTTTGCGAAAATAGGCATCGGCCTCCTTTGCCTGTCTTGGCATCCAGTTTCGAATAATCGTGTTCATCGGATGATCCGCACTTCCGCAATCCACCCCTATCCAGCGTAGCTTCTTCTCCTTTGCCCACACAGAGAACTCCCTGTCCGGGCCCGGGTGCATCACCATATACTTTATCTCATCTGCGGTGGGTTGATCCCATCCGTAATGGTGATATCCGGTGTGGATTATAAGAATATCTCCCTCTTTTACCTCCACCCGTTCTTCCACCTCCTTTGAGGTGTAAATATCGTAGTCTTCGGTACAATCGGAAAGATCCACTACAACTCCCTCGTGAACCAGAAAATCCATATCCAGACTGGCGATATCCTTCCCGGGTGTGTAGAAGTGGATTTCTCCGTCCAGGTGGGTGCCCACATGGTTTGATGTGGTAATCAGTTGCCCGTTTGCGCCGTTGGGAGCAAGCCTTTTAAAGTACTTAACCTGCAGCGGTTCGTAAGTAGGCCAGGGCGGTGTGCCTATCCCCAGAGGGATGGTAAGGTCTATAAATTTCATGATGAATCCTCCTTGAAAAGAGTTGTTGTAAAATTGTTTTTAAGCGTTTTAACAAGTAAAAGCTCCTGCATCAATATCCGCAAGGTAAACAAAAATCCATTGAAGATCATATAGTAACAGATTAAAGATAAAAATAGAAGATCAAATTTTACTTTTTTACAGTACGGCCTAACGGTGTTGGAAAATGTGCAATTCTCCTGTCAACGCATATCAATGGGATGTCCACCTTAGATAGGCTCTCTTTACAACTTCATTTTCCGCTATTTCGCTTGCAGTTCCGCTGCTAATTATTCTGCCCTTCTGCATTACGTATCCCGAATGGGCGATCTCCAGGGTCTTTTTGGCATTCTGCTCTGCCAGAAGGATAGTGGTGCCACGCTCTGAGTTTATCCTCCGGATTATTTCAAACATGAGCTCTACCAGGTTTGGCTGCAGCCCCAGCGAAGGCTCATCGAGAATCATCAAGCGGGGCTTCCCCATCAGGGCACGTCCTATAGCAAGCATTCCCTGCTCCCCCCCGCTTAAGGTACCGCCCATCTGTTCTCTTCTCTCTTTCAACCTGGGAAAGAGTCGGAAAACTTCTTCCATCCTCTCCTCGATTACGTCTTTCTGATCCTCTGCAAAACAGCCCATCCTCAGGTTTTCCGCCACACTCATTTCCGGAAATATTTTTCTCCCCTCTGGTACTACGGAGATACCTACCTCGATCATTTTATGGGTCTCCATACCCTGTATTTGTTTTCCTTCAAGGACTATAGTGCCTTCATTCGGTTTGACCAGGCCAAGAATGGTTTTTATCAAAGTGGTTTTTCCCGAACCATTACTGCCCAGCAGAGCAGAAATCTCACCTTCTTCAACATCCAGGTTAATACTATGCAGGATAACGGCCTTTCCATATCCGGCGGTAAGATTTGATATACTAAGAAAGCTCATTTTCCCAGGTAAGCCTCCATCAATTCTTTATTACGTGAAACCTCCTCAAAGCTCCCCTCGGCGATTTTTTGACCGAAGTTAAGTGCTATAACCCTGTCGGTTATGCCTTCGATAACCATCATATCGTGCTCAACCAGTATAATTGCGAGGTCGGGGTAGTAGTTTTTCTGAACACGCTTGATATCCTCCATGAGCTCTACACTTTCCTCCGGTGTCATGCCTGCGGTAGGCTCATCCAGCAGCAGCAGAGCAGGTTTTGTAGCAAGAGCACGGCATATCTCCAACCGTCGTCTGTCAATTTGAGAAATATCGCCGGTTCTTTCGAATCCCTTTTGAACCAGTTCTTCGTTGAACTGTCTTAACAGCTCATTTCCTTTCTCTATTGCCTGGTCAAGCTCCCTTCGGAATGCTTTGCGCCTGATCAGGGCATCGAAGAATCCAGTGCGGAAGCTCTCAAGCATTCCAATAAAGAGATTGTCATAGACACTTGCTCCCAGGATAAGCCTGGACTGCTGAAACGTGCGGGAGATACCCTTTTTCTTGATCATATAAGGCTGCAGGCCGGTGATGTCTTCATCTTTAAGAAAAAACCTACCACCATCGGGTTTATATACTCCAGTAATGAGGTTAAAAAGGGTAGTCTTACCTGCACCGTTAGGACCGATCAGGCCGAGTATTTCTCCCTCAGATATATGGAAGGTGACCCCCGATACGGCAGTAAGACCTCCGAAGTTTTTACTTAAGTTTTCACTGCGAAAAAGTTTGGTATTGGTTCCAGGATTTGTTATTTCATGAGTCTTGATACCGCCTCCGGACGGAGAACTTCCCGTTGGTTGAAAGAACCTCAGGCCATAAGTTCTGACTCTTGCCGGTATAAGTCCCTGACGGCGGAATATTAACATTAGAACAAGAATTATGCCGAATATAATAATCCAGTACTGTTGAAGTGCCCTTAATTTTTCCGGCATTATAACCAGAAGCACTGCAGCAACCGTTACACCCAGTATACTGTCTACGCCACCCAGGATTACCGCGCTGAGAAAGAGAAGTGACAGGTAAAAGGTAATGTCAGGAGGGGCGATATATGTAGTCATGTGTGAATAAAAGGCACCCGCTAATCCTATGTAAAAGTTACCAGCGGTGAAGGCAATCATCGACCATTTCTTTACTTCTACTCCCATACATTGAGCCAGGAGTTCATCTCCCGTGTCTTCGTTGAATGAGTTCCAGGTGAGTCCAATCCACGAGTTCCAGATCCTGTAATTGGCTATAAGCAAAAGGCATCCCAGCACCAGTGCAAGATAATAGAAGTTTGCCTGGGATGGCAATTTAAGGCCAAGTATGTTTATCTCCTGTAAGAATGAATATCCTCCTATAGACATTATATCGATGTTTACAATGCCCTGTGCGCCCCCCAGCCACTCTGCATTGTTTAGAAGGGTATGCAGGGCCATTATAAAGGCTATGGTAACAAGGGCTAAATAATAACTTCTCGTTTTTAAAATAGGTATAAAAAGGAGAGCCCCTACGATCATGCTCATTACAGCTCCGAGAAGAAGGTTAAGAAGAGGAGGAAAACCGAGTCTTGTAGAGAGCATTCCTGCTGTATAGGCACCAACACCAAAAAAGGCAGCAGCCCCCAGATTGATGATTCCGGCCGAACCGAATTGGATATTAATACCCAATGCCACGATGGTCCACAGAATGGCGAGAGTCAAGATAAATATCCAATAGGGAGAGCTCCGCAGTATCACGGGGAAGAGAACAATAACAACCATAATACAGGATAGGACAAAGTCTTTCCTTTGTTTGAAAGCCCTCGTTACGGGGTCTCTAATGACTGTTGCTTTATTGAAGAAGTAGATGATTCCGATTATAACAAGGATGACAGCAAGAAGAACAGACAAATTGGTTATTTTAATGAAAACCACAATTAGAGCGCTTGCACTTGCTATGCAGGCAAGTATTAGAGAAAAATCCTTTAAAGGCGATGTTGTATTTTTCATCTCTTCATCTTTTCTTTTCTTGCCGAAAGGATACCCCTTGGCATGATGACCAAAAATACAATTAGAAAGGCGAATGCCACTACAAACTTATAGGCCGAGCCACCGGGAATGAATGCAGAGGTAAAACTGGCAAGCAAGGCAAACAGGAAACCTCCAACGATAGCTCCGAAAATGTTACCCAGGCCCCCTATAACAGCCGCAGAGAAACCTACCACTCCGTAAAGGGCTCCCATATCGAATATAATCTCTCTGTAATAGAGTCCGTTGAATATTCCTGCACAGGCCGCCAGAACTCCTCCTACCATAAAGGTTGTGTCGACAACTTTATTGATATTAACCCCCATCATGGCGGCAGTCTCCCTGTCCTGGGCTACCGCCCTCATGGCAATTCCCAGCTTTGTTTTATTTATAAACAAATAAGTGGCCACTATAAGGAGCACGCCCAGTACGAATATTACCAGATTGTCAAACCTTAGGATTACCCCGTTTATCTCCGTCTGCCAGTTGGGAAGCAGTGCCGGGAATCTCTTGGGTTCAGAACCTTCCGGGTAGAATGCCATAACACTGTAACGAATGGAGAGACCTGCCGCCAATGTGGTTAGCAATGCAATTATCGGGGGAGCGTATAAAATTGGCCTGATAGTTACCCTGCCGAAGAGTATGCTTATAAATGCGGTTAGTATGCTGGATCCTATAAATATGACAACGAGCAGTATTACCGGATTATTAAGACCGACTATTTGAGTTAAAAGGTTTATGATGATAAGACCCACAAAAGCCCCCACCATGAATATCTCACCCTGTGAAAATTGTATAATGTTCAGTACACCAAAAAACAGGGTGAATCCCACCGCTACAAGACTGTACATTACTCCCAGCATGAGCCCGTGGATAATCTGGTTAATAATTGTTTCCATAAACAAATACCGCCATTAATCACAAGGTATATGGGGGTATAGAGATCCCCCCTGTTTAAACAGCAGAGCTTATTTTATTGCATATACTGGATAGTCGGTAAGACTCTCTTGCCTGTAGCATATTCCGAGTCTTCCCACACCGTCCATTTACCATCCTGGGCTACGTAAGCTGTAACAACGGGGGTTATGTTTTGACCGTTTTCATCGAATCTTATCGGGCCTATTGGTGAGGTCTCTCTTCTGCTTTTAGCAAGAACATCAGCAACTTTTTCACGATCGGGACCGACCTCTTCGATGGCGTCCATGATTAATTGTGCCGCCACATAGGCGAAAATCCCATAAAACTCGGGTTCCTCCTTAAAGCCCTCTTTTTTATAAGCTTCATAGAATTGCTTGCCACCTGGTAATTTCTCGAAGGGAGCTCCTTCTCCGAAGCAAGTACTTCCTTCTGCAACATCGGGACCAGTGGTTTTAATGAAATCTTCATTCAAGATACCCGATGTACCTTCGAAGCCAGCCTTAATACCCATTTTTTCCATCTGAATTCGCAATCTTGCTCCTTCGGGAGTAAGGCCTCCGAAGAATATTACATCTGGATTCAAAGCCTTTGCTTTGGTGAGTTCTGCAGACAGATCCTTCTGACCTATGGTTATACCGATTTTATCGAGTATTTCCCCGCCAAGCTTTTCGACAGAGCTGATAAAATATTCGGCATGGCCTCTGCCATAATCGGTAATATCATGAATTACAACATAGGTCTCGGGAGCCTTGCCGTAGACTTTCTTGATGGTTTCTCTTGACCACTCTGCATGAAAGGCATTCTGTTCTCTTTGAGTTCCGTTTATCCGTGTAATATACTTTGATGAAGGAATGGTGATATCCGGTAAAACCGCACCCCAGATCATTGATGGTAATTTATGTTGAGTAAACACGGGTTTGGTGGCGATTCCCACCATACTGCAGTAATGAGACGCACAGGCAACCACCTCTGGATTGGAGGCCATTTTTGTGGCTACTCGCACACCTGTTGCAGGAACACATTCATCATCGTCGACA
>QNBH01000112.1 GCA_003645645.1 Spirochaetota bacterium
CCTATATATTGAGCTTTGTGGAGATTCAAAGGCGGGGTTTTGCCCGTAAGGGCTGATCCCGCCCGTAGATGGCTGCTCCCCCGGCCGTAAGGGGCTGCCCGTAAGGGTTGACCCTGCCCTTGACTCTAAAGCGGTGCTGAGACCGCAAGGGGTTAACCCTTGCGGTCTCAGCACCGCTTTAGAGGCAAGGGCAGGGTCAACCCTTACGGGCAGCCCCTTACGGCCGGGGGATCAGCCACCTACGGGCGGCGTTAACCCTTACGTTTAGCCCCGCCTATAAGCCCGGAAGCGACCAATAAGAGCTACACTGCTCGGTATGGCGGGATCGGCCACCTACGGGCGGGATCAGCCCTTACGGGCGGGATCAGCCCTTACGGGCAAAACCCCGCCTTTGAATCTCCACAAAGCTCAATATATAGGTTCCAGCTTCTCCAGTTTTGACATATCGAGGGATACAAGACCCCCCTCTCCGATGGGACTTGCCCCGGTTGTTTCTGCAAATGGAACAAGGGGTCTGTCTCCTGCACCCGATAGAACCAGGGTCTCCCCGTCGTTTATCCAGTCCATGCCTGTAATGCTTCCAGGGAAACCTGAGTTAAACCTGAGCTTGTAAAGTTTAGCCGGGGTTGTGCTCTTATCCAGGATGAATAAATCGTATACTGTTAAAAAAGCAGCATAATTTTTACTTACAGAAACCCTGAAAAATGGGTAGCCTTCGGTATTTCCTATTCGGGTTATGTTTGCAAGTACTTCTGTATCATGGGGAGTTGCACTGTAAACACCCTTCTCCGTACCTATGTAAAGTCTTCCTGCTTCCTCATCAAAGTCGAGAGAAAATACAACAACCTCCTCTCCCCCCTCTTTTATAGAGAAGAACTCCGCCTGTGCAACAATATCGGAATCCCCCTCTCTCATTACAGCTTCGGAGAGCCTGAAGGCTCCTATGGAAGAGGCGAAATAGCCGTAATCCTTGCGTATTGTAAAATCGTAGATAAGCTCTCCAGCAAGGCTTTCGGAAAGGTCTACGTTTGTCCATTCCCAATTAGCAGGATCGAGGTTCTCGGTATCTATATAGATTCCGCCAAACCCCTTGGGCCTTCGGTAGTAGATAAGGATTGCAGGAAGCTCCCTGTCTTCATCTACCGGGAAATACATGGCTCCGGACTTTAGCACCGATACAGGATTTTCCTGCGGAAAATCGGTCTTGTAAACTCCGCCCCTGTACGGGACAATACCCTTTGTCGTGTTTATCCACAGCTCGGAAGCGGATGAGCCATTATCAAACCACATACCCCTTGAAAGGGAATTGATGCTGTAGCCTTCGGGAAGTGCAGGTATTTCTGACATGGGATAAACAGAAGAGGCACCTTCATACAGAATATTGCCTGAGGTTGCATAGACCTTTGTGCCGACCCCAACCACGCCCCGTACATTCTTTCCCGAAAGTGTAGCAGAGACCGTAAAGGGTGATTCTTTAAGCGCTATGTTTACCTCGTTTTTTACCCCCGGAGAGAGGAAAATCTCACCGGATTCTCCGTACTTTATCTCCTCAAAAACCCCTTCGGAGAGCTTACCCAGTGAGAGAAGCACATTCCAGTTACCGGAAGGTACTCCTGTTATTACGATCTCTCCGGAAGAGTTTTCAGCCTCGAAATGGTAGTTTCCATCCTGAAATTTAAGCAGAGAGTACCCATCGGAGAGAAGAAAAACCCTCGCATGGGTTATCTCACCGTTAAGTGCGCGTGATGAAGCACCCGGGTTAAGCTTTAAACTGATAGAGGCGGTATCTTCCACAGCGGGGTTGAAAAAGCAGGATGTAAGGAGCGCCGCCGTCAGAACCAGAAATAATAAGTATTTTATGTTTTTCATTGTTCTCCTCCCATCAATAATAGATAACAAGATCGCCTTTAACCCCAGCCTCTTCGGTAGCTCCAGCTTTTTCGCCGCTCAGAGCTCCCTCTTCTGTGGTGTATGAATTAACGGTAAAGACGGCACTCTTTGCCTCCTCACCTCCGCTGAGTTCTCCTCTGAGCACGAGCTCCCTGACTCCCGAAACATCATACAGGGTTACTACACCATCCACTACCTTAACAACAAACCCGTCGTACTCAAACTCCGTACCCCTCACAGATGCTGTAGAGGTTGAGCTTTTAAGGGTAAAATCGTGTGTAAGCCCTTCCACCGATTTTACATTTGCCTTAACCTCACCTACCCGAAGAAACAGGCTTGTATTAATTGTACCCTCTTTCTGGATAAGCTCCTCCAGGGTCATTCTGGTGAGTTGTTTTACATTTATAACCGAAGAGCCCAGATCCAGGACTGCAGAAGAGTTAAAACCCGTGGATACGATGGTGCCTACGGAGACCTCCATCCCCACCCTTGCAGGCAACCAGTCAGCTCCTGCCGACTTTAGCTCCACCTTTCCCGTTATATCGGTTATTTTCGCGCTCTGCTGGGTGAAACCTGGTAGAACAACCAGGAAAAATAAAATCGAAAAAAGAATAGCCTTTCTCATTTAAATCCTCCCGTCTATCGTTATATCTATCGTTACGGCGGCAATTTTGTCACCTTTATAACAAGACAGATATATCTTAAATATATCCCAAAAAAATAATTTTTCAAAACAAAAGAGAAAAATCCAGCCTTAAAAGAAACCGTAGCCCGCTCATCTCTTCTATAAAGACTTTCTCGTTCGGCATAAAAAGCCCTACCGATAGGCCTGCTCCCAGGTCGGAGAAAGGCCTGAAACTTACAGAACCGTCTATCTCTGTACCCAGGTATTTATCTGTGGATGTTTTATCTATCCCCGCCTCCGATATGCTTCCTGTGGTTGTGCGGAAAAAGGGAATGCCCTTAACAGATACCTGTAATTCCTTAAAGAGGTCATTTTTAAGAATCGAAAGCGGTTTTAAGCCGTAACTTGCCTGGAGGTAGAAGATGTTTCCCAGTCTGGGTGAGAAAATAAGGCCGAGAGTACTTTTTGAAACGGGTGTAAAGGTGGTAGCTTTCCCCTGAGTGTTTCCCTCGAAAAAAGTCATCTGGTCGGAATCACCGCTGGCAAAGGCTCCACTTAAGGCTATAGTGGAGAAGAGAAGCGCCTCGTTGTAGTATCTGACCCCGCCTCCCGTAAGATATGAGAAGATCGACGTATATGTGTACATATTTTCGATATAAGTTAGAGTTCTGCCCGTACCGAGATAGAAGAAGGCATCGTAGTAGATAGATGTACCCCCGATGGGGCCCCCTATTCCCAGACCAAAATACTGGCTATCCACACTACCTCCCTTTTCCGGATAGTAGCTCTTCTCTCCCTCCTCGAGTAATTTTACCTCCGGGGGAGTGTTCACGTTCTGGAATGTACTGCGAAGGTCTTCCTGGAAAAGCGCCGATAGTGTTATATTCTGTCTTAAAAAGAGACCCGGAAACTGTACAGCAAGCTCTCCTATCAACCTTGGAGAACCGAGTTTTATTTTATCTATACCCGTAGATAGGGCATCCACCCTGGAAAGAATCACCGTGGAGTTTGGTTTAAGGAGAAGGCCTGTGAACCCGAAGGATGCCTCTACGTAGGCAAAGGGATAGCGAAAACCGAACCTGAACCCGTCGGCTTTATGGGATACCACAAGGCCTGTAAAATCGGATAACTGATACCTTCCTATATCGAACTCGAAGCTTGCAGGCCCCTTTAAACCCGATAAAAACTTACCCTTGAGGCGTAGATCGTCCACATCGAAGAGATAGGGACGCTCAAGAGAAAAGGTGTAGCTGCCTGTAAAAGAGAAGGAGAGAGGCTTCTCCCGGTTTGTCCTCAGCCACAGTGCCAATTTATCCCAGTGCCCGAAAAATCTCTCTCCGTAGGTATTGATCGATGTAGAGTTATCAGCACTCAATCCGAGATCAAATCCGAATGAAAGAGAGATACCGAGTACAAATAAAATTATTATTAATGAAAACTTTTTCTTCATCTGCTTGCCCCCTTCCATTCGAGCACACGCCCAAGAATCCTCACCGCTTCCTCCCCGGTGAGAGTCCTGTAAGCACCAGAATCTCCCCTGATAAATCCCTTAAAGCCGAGTTCTCTGGAAGCGTAGCGCGGAGAACGGAAAATGGTGTACATTATACCTCCTTTTAAGTCAAAAGCCTGCATAATAAGAAAAGAATACCTCCCCAATTTAATAGGCTCATCTGTCGCCTTCTCCCTTCTCTGCCATCCCCTTTCCATGATCGTGCGCATGGCATCCTCTTCAGAAGCATCTTCCGGTATTATACCGGCAGCAGATAAGACCAGATAGGAACATTTACCCCATGTGGCCTTCTCTTCCTCCAGCAGGGAATCCAGCACGGCATTGGATTGGGCCGGCATGGAAAATACAAGGTAAAAATACAGGGTAAATACCAGTAAAAATCTTTTTTTCATAATTTTTTCCTGCCCCTTTTCTGTTTTTTATGCTATCATTATAGTATAGGAATTAAAATAAGTAAAGTAAACTTATTTGATAAGGAATCATGCCGTGATCAAGAAAAGTATCAATTTATATCTTCTTATTCCCATTATTGCTGCAGCCCTTTTTACATCTTTCAATTTTCTGGGTTTCTATCGTGCGGGAGAATACAGGATTTACGACCAGTTTCTCCACATAAAACCTCCTATCAGGGAAAACGATTCCCTGCTTCTTCTCAACGTGGACGATCTTGCCATAGCCAAGGTGGGGATGTGGCCGTGGAGCAGATCGATTATGGCCGACGGGTTAATTCTTATGAAAGAGTTTGGAGCAGGCTATGCGGTATTCGATATCGAATACACGGAAGAGAGCCCTATGGGGGTAAACAGCAGATTTCTTGAAAAGGAGTTACCCGAGATTTTCACCAGGGAGTTCTCCTCAATACAGGAGAATATCTCCGCCCTTTTCGAAGCACTGGCCCAGGGCGCCATACCCCTTTCCGAAGCTCAGGATTTTGTAGAGCAGTTGAAAGGCCTTACAGATGAATCAAGAAGACGCCTCATGGAGACGGTAAACGGAATCGCCCGTGATAACGATGTTTATCTGGGACAGGCTGCGAGATTTTTCGAAAACGCCTTCTTTACCGTTAACATGCTTCCGGATAAGGACGAGGATATCCCTCAGGAGCTTAAAGATTGGACCATCAATAATATTCCTCTAACAAACGTGGAGGTAAAGGGGGAAGTGGCCGAAAGTGCTGTTGATATTAGACCGGCTATTTTACCGGTAATAAGTAACGGCAGGGGGGCAGGATTCCCCAACATAGTAATAGATCCTGACGGAGTGAGGCGCCGGGTGGATTTACTTATAGAACACCAGGGGCGGTACTTCCCTCAGCTTGCCTTCTCCCCCCTTCTTCACTGGCTTAACTCTCCGGAAGTTACGGTGATGGAGGATAAAATCGTGCTTAACGGAGCCAGACTACCGGACGGCAGTGTAAAAGATATTGCCATTCCGCTGGATGAAGGGAAAAGGATGATAATAAACTGGCCTAAAAAGGAGTTTGACGACAGTTTCCGCCAGCTTTCCTACTATTACCTGGTCCTTCACGATCAACAGGAGAAGGCACTGCTACACAATCTAAGGCTAATGAACGAAGCCGGTTACTTAAGATACTATCAGGGTCAATCCGGTCTTCTCGATCCCTACGAATATGCAGAGAGTCTTAAAAATGAGATACTGGAAGGAGGGGATACAAAAGGGGTAGAGGAATACAGGGAAGTGAGGGCTTACTTCTTCGAGGAAACTGGTAATTTTCTTAAAGGTGATGCTGAAAACAGAATCCTAAGCGATCTGGACAGACTCATACTTTCCGATCAGGTACCGGAAGAGTACAAGGAAAATTACAGGCGCATAAAGACCGATGTGAAGGAGATTTTCTCGGTGAGCAGGGAGCTGTTCGATAATTTAACACAAACCAGGGATATCCTTGAAAAGGAGCTTAAAGGCTCTTTCTGTATTATCGGGTGGACAGGCACAGCCACAACCGATAGAGGGGTAAATCCCTTTGATGAAACCTACGATAATGTAGGCACACATGCATCGGTGGCCAATACAATACTCAATCAGAGGTTTCTCGATGTTCTCCCCTGGTGGTACTCGGCGATCTTCGCTCTGTTCTTCACCCTCCTGACATTCCTTATCATCCGTAATCTCAATCCCCTTCCCTCGATCCTAATCGGACTCGGCTTTATAGCAGCCCTGTTTGGAGGTAGTATTGCTTTCTTCCTTGCAACGGGAATCTACTTCCCCATCCTTACCCCTCTTCTCTCCGTGGTGGTTACCTTCCTTGCCATGACTATTATCAAGTTCCTGTCTACTGCCAAGGAGAAGACCTATATACGCAACGCCTTCAGCCATTACCTTTCAGCCGATGTTATAAGCGAACTACTTGAAAATCCAGATAAGCTGACCCTGGGAGGAGAGAAAAAGCACATTACAGCTGTATTTACAGATGTTAAGGGCTTCTCAACAATCTCCGAAGCACTTGACCCCACAGATCTGGTAAAACTTCTGAACATCTATCTTACAGAAATGAGCGATACCATCCTTGACATTCAGGGCACAATAGATAAATACGAAGGTGATGCCATCATAGCATTCTTCGGAGCACCCATAGATTTCGAGGATCATGCCAGGAGGGCCTGCCTTGCTGCAATAAGGATGAAAAAGAAAGAGGCGCTTCTAAACCAGCGCATAATAGAAGAGAAGCTCAGCCCCTCTACCCTGAATACCAGGATAGGGATAAATACCGGAGAGATGGTGGTGGGAAATATGGGAACCGCCAGAAAGATGGATTACACCATCATGGGAAACGCCGTGAATCTTGCTGCAAGGCTGGAGGGTGTAAACAAACAGTACGGCACCTGGATTCTTTTAAGTGAATCGACCCGTAATGCGGCGGGAGATGGTCTGATAACCAGGAGACTGGATAGAGTACGGGTTGTGGGTATACACGAACCCGTGCGGCTCTTCGAGCTGGTGGATGAAGAGGGCAGTTTGCAGGATTCGATGAAAGAGGTTATCGATATCTTTCACCTGGGTCTTACTCTCTTCGAAGAGAAAAAATGGGATGAAGCAGGAGGGGTGTTCAGAAAAGTACTGGAGATAAAACCGGACGACGGACCTACTAATACTTTTCTGAAGAGATGTAACGATTATCAGAAGAATCCGCCTCCGCAAAACTGGGACGGAGTTTTCAATCTTGCGGTTAAGTAACGGGACAGAAAACCACAGGGTAAGCTCTGTGGAATAATTACAGGCGCCTTTTTTTCTTTTGTTAAAAACCACCGGCAAAGCCGAGGGTTCCTGCCGCTCGAGGTGAGAAGGATATGGGTAAAGCCTGTATCCACCACCCGCAAGGCCGGTAAGAGGGGGGGAAGTCGCCTAAGTTTTTATACAGTCTGATAGGTGGTGGCTTTCTTTCGTAGTAAAAAACTATTTAAAAAGGGAGATAAAATGACGGATTTACTTTTTCAAAGGGACAGTTACATAAAGGTGTTTGATGCGGAAATAGGCTCGGTAGACGAGCAAGGGGCTTCCGTTGTTCTTGATCGAACAGCCTTTTATCCTGGAGGAGGAGGACAGCCCTGCGATACAGGACTTATCCTGATGGGAGATAGAGAGTTTCCGGTAGTGGGATTAAAAAAGAATAAAAAGGGGGAGCTCCATCACTATATAGAAGAAGAAGCTTTTGATCCGGAGGCTCTTAAAACCGGTGTAAAGGTTAAAGGAATGCTTGACTGGGATAAAAGATACAAGTTGATGCGAACCCATACGGCTATGCATATTCTCTGCGGTGTAATCTGGAGGGATTACAATGCAAAGGTTACCGGTGGGAAGATGAGTCCCCTCAAGGGTAGAATGGATTTCGAGTTTGAAACACTAAAGCAAGAAATGATCCGGGAAATCGAAGATAAAATCAATACAGAAGTTGAGAGAAAACGGGAAGTACGTATTAAGACATTGAGCATAGAAGAGGCCTTTAAAATACCCGATATTATTCGTACCAGAATCAACCTGCTTCCCAGTGATATCAAAGAGATAAGGACAATTGAAATTACAGGCCTGGATCTTCAGGCAGATGGTGGGACTCACGTCTCAAACACCGGAGAAGTGGGGCATGTTAAAATCGTTAACTACAAAAGTAAGGGTAAGATAAACAAGAGAATAGAAATAGCACTTAAATAGATCCCTGCATCGTGTAAGTCTCCGGACCCTAAAGCTCTGGATGCAGGAGGGTTTTCTTGCAAGCCATTGCCTTAATCAGAAGCACGATTTTCGTGTCACTCATAAATAGATCGAATATTTTGCCAAAATTCTAGAATTAACCCCATTTTAACTTGCCCTTTTGCCTCTTAATTTTTAAATTAATGGTAATCAAAATCGTTTTTCCGATAAGCCCTCTCTCTTTTTAGTTATTTAAAAAGACAGTACAAAGCAAACCGTATCACTGGAGGATTTATCCCCCTTTTTTTCTAACAGGGGGTTTTTAAAACGGAGGGGAAAACAGGGTGAAGAGAAGAGATATAACAAAAAAGCTGCTATTTGTACTACTCATACCGTTTCTACTCACCTGTGCGGAGTTTAATTTGCCCGAAAAAGAAGAGACCTCTAAAAATCCCGATACAAGCAAACTTAAAAACAATCTCTTCCAGATCGTTGTTCCTGGTGATGTTGACCCGGGTCTTTTTCTATACCGCAACTCCTTTACCAGAAACCAGGTTATAAGTTTTTACACCGAGCTTACAGGTTCTGAGCTGGTAACCCTCTCTATTATTAAGAGTGCAGATGAAAACAACATCCCTCTCTCCCTCGCTTTTGCTCTCTCCTGGGTTGAAAGCAGGTTTTCACCCTATGCCGTAAACAAAAACCACTACTCCATAGATCGGGGCCTGTTTCAATTAAACTCAACCTCCTTTCCTCACCTTACAGAAAAAGATTTTTTCGATCCCGAAATCAACTCACGATACGGTCTGGAATATCTAAAAAAATGTATCGAAGAAGGAGGGAACGAAATAGTAGGGCTTGCCATGTACAATGCAGGTAAAACGAGGGTTAAAAAAGGGATGACCCCGTATAAGACACTACACTATATATCTCAGATACAGGAGTACAGAAAGAAAATCGAAGAAGATTTTGCCGATACCATGAAATACGCCACAGTTTTAGCCAGAAAGTAGAGTACCGCACTATCTTTATTTTAAAAGCATATCTATTCCCTAAAGAAAATAACAAGGGGCGATGCCTGGCGTACTCTCCGGCTGTTATATTGCCGATCGCCGAATGCCTATCCCCTTAAAAAACAACATGGGTTACGCCCGCAGTTTCACTCTCTACTTGACATATGTTTGTAACTAAAATAGCTTAATCCTTATGATAATCGTACTCAAGCACGGTATAAAAGAATCGGAAAAAAGGGAGGTTTATAATTTTCTCGCCTCCAAAGGTTATCGAATTCGCGAAATAGCAGGAGAAGAAGAGACGGTGCTCGGAGCCGTTGGTATTGTACAGATCGATATGCGGGAGGTAGAGCTTCTTCCCGGAGTGGAGAGGGTTATACCCATAACAAAACCGTACAAACTTGCCTCCAGGGAGTTTAAAAAGGAAGATACGGTTATCTCAGTTGGCAATGTAAAAATAGGGGGGCTAAGGATATCTGTAATTGCCGGCCCCTGTGCAGTGGAATCCCGAGAACAAATACTCGAAACCGCACACATTGTAAGAGAATCGGGAGCTGTCATGCTGAGGGGTGGGGCCTACAAACCACGAACATCACCTTACTCCTTCCAGGGGCTCGGCGAGAGGGGGCTGCAGTACATGAAAGAGGCAGGTGAGAGCGAGGGAATGCCCACAGTCTCAGAGATAGTCTCGCCGGAACATGCAGAGATGATGCAGCAATACATAGACGTCTTTCAAATCGGGGCAAGAAATATGCAGAACTACGAACTTCTTAAAAAAGTAGGTTCTCTCTGTAAACCGGTTATTCTTAAGCGAGGCCTTGCCGCCACCATAGAAGACTGGTTGATGGCCGCCGAGTATCTCCTTGCCCATGGAGCCGATAATGTTATTCTCTGCGAAAGGGGAATAAGAACTTTCGAAACATATACCCGCAATACACTGGATATTTCCGCCATTCCGGTGGTTAAAAAGTTAAGCCACCTTCCTATAATCGTGGACCCGAGTCATGGCACCGGTATACGGGAGAAGGTTCCGCCAATGTCTCTGGCAGCAATATCTGCCGGAGCGGACGGGCTTCTTTTGGAGGTACATCCAGATCCTGAAGGGGCACTTTCAGACGGCCCGCAGTCTCTTTACCCCGACCAGTTTGAAAAGCTTATGCGGGATATAGAGGCTCTCTCCCCGGTATTGGGGAAGGAGATTGCCAGATTACCGGAGAAAGAGAGCACTCCTGCCGATTATCCCTACTCCTTAAGGGATGTAGAGAAAACAAGGAGCATAGAGGTTGCCTTTCAGGGCGAAAGCGGAGCGTACAGTGAAATGGCCCTTCACCGGCATTTTCAGAACGGAGACGCCCGGGGGTTACCTTGTTCAAGATTCGAGGATGTATTTCTGGAAGTACTTAAAGGTACGGTTGACTATGGTATTATCCCCATCGAAAACTCCCTGGCCGGATCAATCCACGAGAATTACGATTTACTCCTGCAGTATCCCGATATAAAGATCGTAGGAGAACATCAGATACGTATCGTACACAACCTGATTGCAAAACCCGATGCAGAAATGAAGGACATACGGAAGGTCTACTCCCATCCTCAGGGGTTAGCTCAATGTGCCAAATTCCTGGACAGCCATCCCGAGTGGAAACGGATACCCTTTTACGATACCGCAGGTTCTGTTGCATTTATAGCCAAAGAGGGAGATAAGCACTGTGCTGCCATAGCCAGTATAGAAGCTGCAAGAGTCTATAAGATGAAAGTACTGAAAGAGGGTATAGAGACCAATCCGAGAAACTATACAAGGTTCTTCATCCTTGCCAGAGAAGAACATCCGGCGGTAAAAAACCCCAACAAGGCCTCTCTCGTGTTTTCGGTAGCCGATAAGCCTGGGTCTCTTTTCCTCTTCTTAAAACTACTTGCAGAGAAAAACCTCAATATGAAAAAACTCGAATCGAGACCTATTCCCGGTACCCCATGGCAGTATATGTTTTATGTGGATGTTGAGATACCTGAAAATAGAGATCTGTTTTTCCAGGCAGTGGAGAATATGAAAAAAGAGGCTGGTACTTTTAGAATTCTTGGGATGTACCGAGTCTAGAGCCGCGGGGGGCAGGTCTTGAATTTTGACAATATATTTTGGCCGGCCTGGCCGTTCAGGGCTCCCCAACGAGCATTTATCCTGATCAGAAGCACAATCTTCCTGCCCTTTCCGTACTATATTAACGGTACTGTCAAAATTCAAGACCTGACCCATTCCCTTCATCTATGCCCAGCTTTTTAAGTTGCTCTATCTCTTCTTTCCTGGCAACATACTCATGTTTTTTCTGGTTTGCCTTTATATAGGCATTCTTTATAGCGTTAACCTCAAGCTTTATTCCCCTGGCCCTGCTTCTCTGCTCTTTTGGGATCTCGCTCCTGAAAAATGTATCCAGCGCGGGTAATTGTCTTAGAAAAATCTTTATATCCTCAAGATTTGTATCGAGAAACCGATATATCTGGTCTTCCTGGGATGCTTCCAATCTGCTGTAGGCGGTGGTCATCTTGCTCGAGAGATTTGCCAGTATCTTCGCTCTTCGTAAAACCTCTCCTGTGAACAGGTCGTAATCAATCTTTTCCGTTCTGGTTACACCAGTGTTATCATCAAAGTATTCCACCTCAAAGATCTGTTTCTCCTCTTCTCCGAGCACCAAACGCCTGATCCATCGTCTTAACCGCTCTCCCAGGGATATTTTCCGCATTGAAAGGATCTGGTTATTCTCGTTAAGCTTTCTCACTGCTTCTTCGAGGTGCAAACTCGCCGTAGAAAGAATTCTCAGCCCGTCGAGCAGAATGGATTTAAAGCTTCTCTCCTCTTTCTTCGTTTTTGCTTTTTCCTCTCTAACGGCAAGTTTCTTAAAGAGATCCTCCCTCAAACTTCCCGAAAGCGAACTGTAGTCCTCATTGAGAATCTCTTTAATCAGCTCAGGATAAAAAGGCTCTCCCGACATCTTCTCCGCAAACTTTCTCTTTATATATTTAAGGGCGGCATCGGGGCCGTCCTGCATCGTCGACTTGTCTAAATTGATATAGGAGAGAAGATTTTTTCGTATATATAGTTTATAGACCTCCCTCTGAAAAGAGGTAAGTTCTTTTAAAATAGCCAGGATTTGCTTTGAAGCCTTCTCAAGCTGTTTCTGCGAATCAGTAATCAAACTGATAGAGAGGCTGTCTGTTCCCTTTTTTATCTTTCCCAGATATTCGGCAAGTGTGCGAGTGTTGAGGTTGGCTGAGGATTCGCTGAGCTGATCCCAATGAAAATATTTAACCAGTGATATTAGCAGTTTTATCCGGTTCATGTTCAGAAAATCCACATCGAACTGGTAATAGCTCAGAACAAAATCAATCTGAGACTCAAACTGGGAGAGACGTATACCCATCTGGGTTGCTTTTTCCGATTCCATGAAGGAGCCCTGGGGAGGGATGGTTACTTCGGAGATTTTTTGA
>QNBH01000113.1 GCA_003645645.1 Spirochaetota bacterium
AATTTAAAAGAATTATTTTGATTGCGGCTATGACCTATCCATCAAGCTGTCCCGTTCAACCGCCATCATCTTGTTGATTCTTCTCCAGTGTCTTCCTCCGGCGAATCTTGTCTTAAGCCAGATGCTTACAATTTCGCATAATTCATCCGGTGTGTGGAGCGGGCCTCCTAAGGTCAACACGTTTGCATTGTTGTGTTCCCTGGAGTTGACCGCTGTTTTAACGTCGTAGCAGAGGGCCGCCCTTATCCCCCTTATCTTGTTGCAGACCATGGAAGAGCCTATACCTGCTCCGTCTATCATAATCCCTCTTTCACAATCACCTCTGACTACTTTTTGGGCGACCTTAATGGCAAAATCGGGGTAGTCAACACTCTCCTTGCCGAAGGTACCCACATCCGCAACTCTGTATCCCAGGTTCTCCAAGAAGGGTTTAAGCATCTCCTTTGCCTCGAATCCTCCATGATCGGCTCCTATTGCTACTCTAATGACATTATCATTAGTGTTTGGGGAGCTCCCTTCTTCGACTCGAGTCGGTTTTGTTTGTGAATCGCCGAGAGAGTGAAGTCCGCTTACTATGTTTTTAATGATCATAACTTACCTCATCCACTATTCCGGCTACAACGGTACGCACAGGACCCATTGGATCGCCGATAATCAGTCTGGCCGAATTGCCCTCATCTATCACCAGAACCAGATCACCCATTCCAGCCTGAACCGTATCCAGGGCAAGCATTACGCTCCCCTTCTCCTTACCGTCCGGATCAACCGGCTTTACCATAAGGATTTTATAATTTTTCAGCGCCTCAAGCTTTACGGTGGATACTACAGTACCTATCACCCTTCCAAGAGTCATTTTAAAAATCTCCCTTATTCACGCTGTCTACAATCCCCATGATGGTCGCATCGGAGGGATTAAACCAGTTCTTAAGCCCCAGGGCTGCCTCTCGCCCACCTTCCCATACCACCGTATCTCCCGGGCCTGCCTGCACCGTATCACAAGCCACAACAGGTTCTCCCGCTTCGTTTAAATCTTCATCCAGGGGTTGAACGAGCAGGAGTTTTACCCCTTCGAAGGAGCTTTCCTTTCTGTCGCAAACGACTGTACCGATAACTTTGCCCAGTTTCATATCACCATGCTCCTTCGGAAGGTGGGCATCTTTACTGTTTTGGACAGAGCTAAGGCTTTAAGCAGAGGTGCAGAAGGTGCTTGGAATCGTATATGCGGGATATTTTTTCCTTTTTGGTTTGTTTGAATGAACATGACGCCTCCTATACGATCCTGAAACTGTCTATAAGGGCACATCTTCTCTCCCTTGTAAAGGTGCGTGCCCTGGTAAATCCCTCTCCGGTTGGGCTTGCAATCGTAAAGGAGGTAAAGCCAGATCCGCCAAAACCCAATCCGTTGTAGTTGGAGCCGTTTTTTACAAACAGGGAGCAGTCCATCACCTTGGCCATCCGGGAAAGTTTAAGTATGTTGGTGGAATGCATGGAGGCGGTATGCCGGAATCCATGTTCGCAAAACTTTGCAAAATCTATGGCTTCATCCACGTTGCTCATCCTTACCAGGGGGATTACCGGCATGAGCTGTTCCGTCCACACCAGGGGATGGTAGCGGTCTACCTCGCAAAGCAGAATCCGTGTATCTCTGGGGATGGAGAGCCCCAGGGTTTTCTCTGCGATATACCAGGGGTCTTTTCCCACATAGTCCTTGTTGGCCATCCCTTCGTGCCCTTCCCTGCCGGGATCGGTGATAACCTGCGGGGTTATTTTTTCTGTTTGTTCTCTTTTAAGCTCAAAGGCACCGTTTCTCTTGAGCTCCCCCTTGAGCTGGTCTGCTACACTTGATACAACGAGAATCTCTTTTTCGCATATACATACGATGTTGTTGTCGAATCCGGCTCCGTTTACAATGTCTCTACCTGCCTTTACCAGGTCTGCCGTTTCGTCAACCACACAGGGAGGATTGCCCGGTCCGGCGGCAATTACTTTTTTGTCGGTTTTAAGAGCTGCTTTAACCACACCCGGGCCTCCTGTAACTACAAGCATGGCTATCTCGGGATGGTGCATCATCTGCTGGGCAGTTTCTATGGTCGGCCTGGCCACGGATGAAAGGAGATTGGGAGGTCCTCCTGCTTCGATAATGGCCCTGTTGAGAAATGCTATTGTGAAGGAGGAGACTTTCCCGGCAGAAGGATGTGGGTTAAATACAACCGAGTTTCCCCCGGCTATCATACCGATGGCGTTGCATATAATCGTTTCGGTCGGGTTCGTGGATGGCGCGATTGCCCCTATTACCCCGTAGGGAGCCCTTTCCACAAGTGTCAACCCGTGATCGCCTGTGTAGGAGATGGGCTCAAGGTCTTCCACTCCGGGTGTAGCCGATGCTGCAAGACGGTTCTTGGCGATTTTATCCTCCGCCCTTCCAAGACCGGTTTCCTCGACCGCCATGAGGGAGATCTCTTCCAGGTGATTGAAAACCGCTTCGCGCATGTTTTTAATTATTGCGTATCTCGTCTCCAGAGTCATGCTCATAAGCTTCCGGTGAGCCTCTCTTGCCGCCCTTACCGCTTCGTTTATATCCGGGAAGACTCCTGCCATTCCATGCATTACAGAAGAGGTTCCGCTCAGCACTCCGTCATCTTTACCGAGGCTAATACTTTTTACTACCTCTTCCACCACCGCCCTTATTTTGCTTTCATCTATCTGCATAAACCATCACTTCCTGTTACAAAAGTGTTTTTCTCTGCTAAATTAAGCCGCCGAAGCCCGATTTTCCGCCGGGTCCTTCGCCTGCTGTTTTTTAGTCGGCTCTTAAAATAAAACCACCTCTCAAACCGTATCCGAACTACCATTACAGGAAAAAAGCCTTTATATCCGGATGAGCCCTGGGGATTATCACCTCTTTGCACAAGAGCCCCCTTGTCTTTACATAACCTGCCCCCGCTTTCATCGCCGCTTCCACCTCTTCCACGGAGCCGACAATCTTTACATAGGACTTGCCTCCCATTCCAGTGGCAAGTCTTATTTCCGGTATAACCACAGGAGCCTCTTTAGCTGCAAGATCTCCGGCAACTATGCTTGAGGTAACGGAGAAACTCTCTATCACCCCAACGGCATCCCAGATCTCACACTCAAGCGCCCCCAATATGGCGGGTATGACCTGTTTGTGAAGCCGGGGGATGAAAAGCTCATCCACGAGGTACCCTTCACCGATTCGCTTTCCCGCCGTAAGGGAGGCATCCACAGAGGCAACATCTCCGGTGATAATTATCAAAAACTTGCCCGGGCAGATCGTGCGGCCGTCCAGAATCTTTACCGGTGCTTCTTTTACCATTCCGTCCATCGCCTGTATGCCTGCGGCAATGCTGCTGAACTCGAGCACACCGATTACAGTGAAATCAGACATCTTATCCGCCCGCCTCTCTGGTTATGATTACCCGGGCTCCGTCTACGAAAGTTACTTTACCTGATATACTGGCGTGTACTCTTGCACCCAGCCTGTTATCAGGAATCTCACCTATCAGTTGACCTTCTTCTACCTGTACCCCTTGTTTAACGACAGGTATGGCCGGCTCTCCTGTATGTTGTTTCATTAACAGTTCCACTCTGCGTGGATCGGTTAGGACACCCTCTCTGAGGCGCATCTCCTCGTATTGTTGGAGCTTAAGCCTTACGGTGAGTCTCTCTGAAGGGACTCTTCGATACTCCCGCATATCTCTTGCAACCGGAGAGCTTCTGCCTGATGGGGGCTTGTATCCTGCTTCTTTTAGCTTCATCTTTATTACCCTGTTTACCCTGGAGGGAGACAGCCCCATGGGACAGGCATAGGTTTCACATAGAGCGCATTCACTGCACAGAATGGCATTTAGTATTGCCTCTTCGGGTTCTTCCAGTCCCAGGTTTACCTGACGCATTATTTTATGGGGATAGAGCTCATATCCAAGCAGATATCTCGGACATAGTTCTGTACAGTAGGTACACTGACAGCAGGCCGACCTGCTCCTTCGTATTATGGTTTCCATCGGCAGGGTCTTCTCTACAACCAGATCCATGGAGGCCGGAAGTACTATTAAACCGGTCGTAAGTTTGGTTACAGGTGTATCCGGGTCGGTTACTACTTCTCCCATGAGCGGGCCGCCTGCTATTATTACATAATCTTCATCCAGGGAAGCTCCTCCTGTAACTCCTCCGCAGAGCCCGATGATCTCTCTAAAAGAGGTGCCGATATGTGCTGTTACAACGGAGGGGGTTTTTACCTCTCCGGTGCAGGTTAGAGTCCTTCGGGTTACGGGGGTATTGTGTTCCACTGCCCTGGAGATATTGTGCAGAGTCTCTACATTCTGTACGATACATCCCACGTTTATGGGCAGGCCTCCTTCGGGAACGACTCTTCCGGTGATTTCGTATACAAGCAGGAACTCATCTCCTGCAGGATAGAAATTATCGAGTAGAAAGAGATCGATACCTTCTGTTTCTCTGAGTTCCTCTTCCAGGACAGTGGCTGCTTCGGTTTCTTTTTTCTTGATTGCCAGAACGCCTTTTCTTGCACCTGTTGATTCCATTACAAGCTTAAGTCCCGAAATTACACTCCTGTAATCTTTTAAAAGCAGATACCTGTCTCCTGCAAGAAGGGGCTCACACTCGGCGCCATTGGCAATCACCGTATCACAAGGTGAAGAGATTTTTATATGTGTCGGGAATCCTGCCCCTCCAGCACCGACAATGCCCTTCTCTCTCACTGTTTCTGCTAACCGAGTACTACTTGCGGTAGGCAACTTGCCCCCTCTCCTCTACCATATCCACAATACCCACTATCAGAGTATCGATCGGTTTCTGATATGTAAGCTGGGTCTGCCGGCAGGAACTGCCCTGCGAGAGTATCACCATCTCCCCCTCTCCAGCCTGTAAGGGGTCGAGGGCGACCAGATAGCTTTTTTTCCCATTGCCCTTCTGATCACATAGCTCTACCAGAAGGTATTTGGCTCCTTCTATCTGATCGCTCCTCTGTGTGCTTACTATTGTGCCTGCTACTTTGCCAAAGATCATCACAAACCCTCATTCCGCCTCTTTTCGATAAACCGCTTTGCCCTTAAGATCTATATTGTCCACAATAGCGGTAATGGTGGCATCGCTTGGTTTGCCCTCTGTAACCGTGGTCATCCTGGAACTGCTTCCTGTTACATAAAAGACCACTTCTCCGGGGCCTGCACCCACGCTGTCCATGGCAACCAGGTAGTCTTTTTTCCCTTTTAAAGTTTCGGGGTCTATTTTTTCGAGAAGGAGGAACTTGATCCCTTCTATTCGAGGCTCTTTCCTGCTCGAGACCACCGTACCCACGACTCTGGCAAGGACCATTTCAGACTTTACTCCCTTTAAAATTTAATGCATCCCGATTGAGGGGAAGCTTTCATTGTTCTGGTTGTCCCAGAAGGTCATGCAGACTCCTTTGAAGGCCCTCTTCCAAGGGGAATAACTTCGTCAACGTTGGAGTGGGGTCTTGGTATGATGTGTACAGATATGACCTCACCAACCGAAGAGGCCGCACGGCCGCCTGCATCAAGCGCCGCCCTTACTGCGGCAACATCTCCCCGAACTACGGCAGTTACGTAACCACCGCCGGTCTTTACCCAGTTAACAAGCTCCACCTTTGCAGCCTTTACCATGGCATCAGATGCTTCTACCATCGCTGCAAAGCCTCTGCACTCGATCATACCGAGTGCATTCTCGAATACTTCCGCCATAATTGTCTCTCCTCCGAAAATTTAATCCGCCCTGTTCGGGTCGGTAATTTTTTGTTTTGGTTGCCCCGTAGGATCATGTAGACTCCTTATTCCTTTTTCCCTTCCGGTTCACGACCGGTAATATTGTTAAGCCGGGACTCTACGATTTCTTTACTTACTACTACCTCAGCCTCGGCTCCTGCAATGTAGACCCGTCCGAAACTCCCAAACCCTCGAACATCGATAATGTTGATGTGAGAGGCCTTCTCTGCCTCGTTGGCCGCATAGTATGCATATCCGGCAGGCTGAAGTTCCAGTACATAAAGAGTATCACCCCTTAAGACCATGTTGCCGTAACGAACTTTATTTATAAGCTGACAGTGATGGTCTGTTAAATGTTTTATCAGTTGACTGGTAAGAATAGTCGGTTTCATTCTTGCATCTTCAGTTACCTTAAGTTCGTCCAGCACCGCCCTGCCTGCCTGCCTGGCGTCGGCCTGGCTGTCGGAATGTATCTCCAGAAGGCCGAACAACCTTTCTACGATCTGTATTCCAGGAGTTACGTTGGTTGCCTTTAATGCAATGTCTGTGAGCCTGTTTATCTCGATGCCGGGAGATATCTCCAGGATAGTGCTTGCCTGCCCTGCTACTGGGAAATAACCCTTGGAAATGGTAGAAATATACGAAGCCATTTGTAATTGGAGGGAATCGAGGATAATATAAGTTCTTAAGTCTATGTTGTTCATAATTTTTATCCTTAATTGGAATAAGATACTGTTATAATATTAACAAAACATGTTATAACTATTACAATTAAATGCATACATGTCAAGAGGAACAGATGGAAAAAAGAGAAAAAAGGCTTGAAAAGATTATTCGTATATTAAAAATGAACAACGCATCGACCGTTCAGGAGCTTGCCGGTGAGCTTGATGTCTCTCACATGACGATTCGCAGAGATCTCGAGGTTTTAAGTGGTCAGAATATGGTAAGGATAATCCATGGTGGTGCGGTTTTGATACCGGAATCCTTTGAGGATAAGGGAGAAAGCAGTTATTCTCTTCTGACTGCAGGTGCTGTAAAAACAGAGGAGAAGAGGAGAATCGGTAAAAAAGCGGCCGGTTTGATTGGAGAGGGAGACATTATAATAATCGATTCCGGTTCTACCACCGAATACCTGGCCAGGTTTCTGCCCGACGATCTTAATCTCACTGTACTCTGCTTTGCCATGAATATTCTTAAGGAGATAGCAGGCAAGCGTGATATTAAAATTATTTTTTCGGGTGGTGTGTTTCATGAGAATACTCTCATGTTTGAAAGTCCCGAGGGGATCGCCCTTATCAAGAGAAACAGGGCGACAAAGGCCTTTATTTCTGCAAGCGGGGTCAGCGAGAAGCTCGGGGTAACCTGCTCAAACACCTACGAAAGGGAAACAAAGAGAGCTGCCATAAGCTCATCGTTGAAGCGCTACCTTGTGGTTGACTCCTCAAAGTTCGGAAAGGTGCAATCGGATCATTTTGCAGAGCTTGAGGATTTTCACTACGTTATAACGGACAGCGGAATCTCCGGGGAATACAAGGGGATATTAAAAGAGCTCGGACTTGGGTTATATATCGTATAGTTTTAATCGGCCGCTGTGAAGGAGTTTACCGCTTTTCATAATTAGCTTTTCATAATTAAGGATAAAATCGGAGTACCTATTGTTTGATATGACACCGAGTATTAAATTCTAGCCGGGAGGAAAATATGACGTCGGATAAAATGAAAAAGATAACAGATACCGTATGGGAGATTCCCCGATCTTTCAAAAATGGAATGAGAGTACCCGCAAGAATATATGCAACCGAAAAATTGTTAAACGCAATGGAAGAGGGGGTCTTTGAACAGATCACCAATGTGGCAACCCTGCCCGGAATTGTTGAGTTTGCAATCTGTATGCCAGACGGTCATTACGGTTACGGCTTTCCCATAGGTGGAGTTGCGGCCTTTGATTCCGTGGAGGGAATCATATCTCCCGGTGGTATCGGATTCGACATAAACTGCGGGATGCGGCTTGTAAATACCTCTCTATCTTATGAAGAGGTAAAACCTATGTTGGAGAAGCTGGTAGATAAGCTCTTCTACCGTATTCCTGCAGGGGTGGGCGGAAAGGGAATGCTCAGCCTGTCGAAGACGGAGTTTTGCACCATGGTCGAAGATGGAATGAACTGGTGCTTGAAAAAGGGATATGCCTATGAAGATGACTTAAGGCATACAGAGGAGAATGGGTGTATGAAGGGGGCGGATGCATCCGTACTTAGCAAGGAGGCAATAGAGAGGGGTTTGAGTCAGGTAGGCAGTCTGGGATCGGGTAATCACTACCTGGAGATACAGGTTGCAAAACCTGAGAATATCTTTGACAGAGAGCTGGCGGAGAAACTGGGCATAACCATGCCCAACCAGATACTGATAATGATTCATACAGGAAGCAGAGGATTCGGGCACCAGGTAGCCTCGGATTATCTTAAATCTTTTCTCTCTTATGCTCAGAAAGAAGGCATCAATCTAAGGGATAGAGAACTTGCCTATGCCCCTTTCCAATCGAAGGAAGGGCAGAGATATTTTTCTGCCATGCAGTGCGCCGTAAACATGGCCTTTGTAAACAGGCAGTTAGTGCTTCACCGAATAAGAGAGGTTTTCTCAGAGGTCTTCGGTAAGGACCCCTCCGACCTGGGGCTTAACCTGATATACGATATTACTCATAACACGGCCAAGCTGGAAAGACATACTATAGATGGAAGAGAGAAGGAGCTTGTAATTCACCGTAAGGGTGCTACCAGAGCATTCGCTCCCGGGATGGGGGGTATCCCCTATAAGTATAGAAAAACCGGTCAGCCGGTAATTATCGGCGGAAGCATGGAAACAGGGTCCTATCTCCTTGTGGGCATGGAGAGTGGCAGGGAGGCCTTTTATACAACTGCCCACGGAAGTGGAAGGCGAATAGGTCGAAGAAAGGCTAAAAAGGCCTTTAAGGGTAAGGATATCCTCTCCTATCTTAAAAACAAAGGAGTCTATGTGCGGGCTGTTTCCATGTCCGGGCTTGCCGAGGAGGTTGGCGAGGCTTATAAAAACATCGACCAGGTTGCAGAGGCGACGGAACTTGCAGGATTGAGCAGGCGGGTGGTAAAACTGATTCCCATCGGCAATATAAAGGGGTAAATTGTGGCGTATCGATATCTGGATGATATAGCCGGCTCGGATGTCGCCTTTGAGGCAAGAGGGGCAACGGAGGAAGAGGTCTTTGCCTCTGCATGGGAGGCCTGTCTGGCGCTTTCGGTAAAAGATCCCGACTCCATCGAGCTTGTGGTGGAAAAACAGATACGCCTGGAAGAGTCGACCATGGAGATTCTCCTGCTTGACTTTTTGCAGGAGTTTATCTATCAAAAGGATGCAGAGGGGTTGTTCTTAAGGGTAAGGGATATAGCCGTTACTTCGGATAACGGTCTATTCTGTGTAGAAGCCAGAATTGCAGGAGATTATATCGATCCCGGGAAATATGAACTGGGAGTGGATATAAAGGCGGTTACCCTTCATCAGTTTATGTTAAAGCAGACCCGATCAGGGTACCTTGCAAGGGTGGTACTGGATATATAATGGCAATACAACTGGTAAAAAGAGCAAAAATCGGTGTTTTGCAGATAATCATCTTCGTCATCTCGGTATTACTTCTGGGTTTTTTAAACATACGGTTAAAAGACCCTCCCATATTGCTGGCGGAACGCTACTTTCCAGGTTACGGCTGCCTGGATAGGTGCAGGTTTTGGGTTGACAGGGTTGGTTGTGATGTTTTTCCCTTCAAGGATGACCGGTACTATGACCCACTGCACCGTTTACTGCCCCACCGGCCTGGTCGCCAATATTCTCGGAAAGATTTCCCCGTGGCGACTTAAAACAGGTTCCGAATGTGATGTCTGCGGAAAGTGTAGTAACGTGTGCCGTTACAATGCCCTGCAGAAAGTGCATCTGGAAAGAAAAAAACCGGGGCTAACCTGTACTCTATGTGGAGACTGTACAGACTCGTGCAACAGAGGAGCTATTTATTACTCCTTTCCTGGCCTTTCACCCGGGGGTGCAAGAAGAGCCTTTGTGGTAACGATAACGGTACTTCATGCCGTCTTTCTGGCTGCTGCAAGAATATAGATCTCGATCTTTGCGCCGTGTTTCCCCCTGCCTCTTCTATTCAACAGAAGAATATATCAGATCTCTGGGTTGAGGTTTTTCTCCAGAAATAGTTATTGCCTTTTTAAACTTATATATTGCTTCATCAAGGTTTTTCTCTTGATTTACATGAAATACTGCAAGCTCTTCTCCCTTTTCCACCTCTTCTGCGTATCTTTTTTTCATCCATATACCCACAGCCGGATCGATTGTATCTTCCTTTTTCCCCCTGCCGGCTCCCAGAAGCATCGCCGAAAGACCTATGTCGAAGGCATTTATCTCGTATATATATCCTGAGTTTTCGGCAGTAACCGTAACCTTCTTTTCGGCCTGAGGGAGCAGTTTTGTATTTTCTACGACATCGGGGCTTCCACCCTGGGCCTCGATCATGCATGCAAAGGTTTCAAGAGCTCTGCCGTTGGCGAGGACTTCCTCCAGTTTCGTTTCCGCCTCTCCAACAGAAGCATGAAGCCCCGCCGAAACCAGCATCCGTGATGCCAGCGCCAGAGAGACCTTTTTAAGGTCACCGTCCTCTTCTCCGCTAAGAACACGAATAGCCTCTTCCACCTCCAGTGCATTACCAACTGCATTGCCCAGAGGCTGGTTCATATCGGTAATCAGAGCAGAGGTCTTTTTCCCGGAGCTCTTCCCGATTTCGACCATCAGTTGAGCAAGCTCTACGGCCAGAGCCGGGTCTTTCATAAATGCCCCGTTTCCTGTCTTTACATCGAGAACGATTACATCACAACCGGCTGCAATTTTCTTGCTCATCACGCTGCTTGCAATGAGGGAAAGATTATCTATTGTAACGGTTACATCTCGAAGGGCGTATAATTTCTTGTCGGCCGGTACAAGATCGGCGGTTGCACCCACAACCGCACAGCCGCACTTTGAAACTATCTCTTTAAATCTTTCCATGGTCTGGCCGGTCGAAAGACCGGGTATGGATTCAAGCTTATCCAGAGTGCCCCCGGTATGGCCAAGGCCTCTGCCCGATATCTTTGCTACTTTACCCCCGCAAGCAGCCACTACAGGGGCAACAATCAGGGTGGTTGTATCGGAGACTCCTCCCGTGCTGTGTTTGTCCGCCTTAATGCCCGGAATATCGGATAGATCGATTCTTTCACCCGATCGAACCATGGAGTGAGTAAGTGCGATAGTCTCTTCTTTGTTCATACCCTGGAACCAGATTGCCATAAGCAGGGCGGAAATCTGATAATCGGGAATCTCATCTTTTACATAACCCCGAATGAAGAACTCTATCTCTTCAGGGGAGAGGGCTTTACCGCTTCTCTTTTTATAGATTATGTCCGTGATTCTCATGTATTTGATAATACCATGGACGGGTAAGTTTGTGTACTATTGTGGTTGTGAGGGGCTGTTGGGTAAATCGAAGGATGTACGGAGATCGGGAACTTTTTCAAAATAGGGATCGTTTGTTATTACAGTTGCTTTGAATCTTCCGGCACAAATAGCTATAATTAATACATCGAGTGGAAGAATTATCCCCTGCCTGTCCAGCTTCCAGGCAAGCTCCGCTGCAACTTTCCATGTTTTTTCTGTGATGGGTGCAGTTACTACCACATTAAAGAGTGTTTCCATGCGCCTGTAAACTTTCTTGTTTATGATCGAACGAAGGACCTGGCATCTTATAATACCACAGGTAAGTATTTCATCCCTCTCGATCCAGTATTTTAACACTTCGACCGGATCTCTTAGGGATTTAAGAAGGTTAAGGTATATGGTTGAATCTATAAGCAGCATGATATTTCTCTAAGTTGTTTACCACGGTGTATCTTTTCTGCGCAGGGATGTAAGATCGTAAGCTGGATCTACGGCATTTTCAAGATCTGAAGCTTCCAGACGAGTATTGAGAAGGGTGGTTTTCTCTGCCAGACGCTCGGCAGTGCGGAGGGCAAAATCAACAGCTTCTGTTTTGGTTTTGATACCGGTAAGCTTCATTACTCGATGGAGCCTCTCTGTATTGACGTTTATTATCATTTTCATACCACAAATATAAAGAAAGGTAGATAGCAGGTCAATATAATCCGGATAATATAATAATTGAAACCTTACGCTCTGCACAGCATTCTAAACCAGAAATTGGGGCTGACAGCCCCCGCTACACTTCACCAGCAGCGCAATTAGGTCATAAAAGGCTTGACAAGGGCAAACTGGTAAAATATAATTATTAAGGAATTTTATCATATATAAGAAATTAGCACAGCATCTACCAACTCGTCCGGGCAACGGTTTTCAAGGTAATAACAAAAAAAATGAAACTCTATATCTCGATCCTGCTTCTCATCTTCCTCTCTTTCTCCGTTTTTGCGGAAGGGGTGGAGAGAGAGAAGCGGAGGTAAAAACTTTCCGATGGGCCACTTCTGCCACAGGCTCATCCGGCTACAGGGCTCTTAACAACCTTGTACAGGTTATTCAGCCGGAGATGTCGGGCTACGATATTTCTGTGCTTCCTACTGCAGGGGCGGTATTCAGTGTAAAAAGTTACTGCCAGGGTGAATCCGAAGGGTATTACGGAGCAGATATTGCCTTTTACGAGCTTGCAAATAATATCCACAGGTTCGAGGGCTTCATGTCCCAGATGAAAAGGTTGCCGGTACAGTCTTTCTGGTCCTACACAATGGGGGGGCTTGCTATCCATGCTAAAAACAGAGACAGGTTCAAACAGTGGAGAGACCTGTCGTGACAGCGTGTATTCACC
>QNBH01000114.1 GCA_003645645.1 Spirochaetota bacterium
GGCGATATGGATGGGGTTGAGGCGGCCGAGATTATTAAAAATAACTGCTCATGTGCATTAATCGAGGACAGAGAAAAGCTTTTACGAATCCTATCAAATCTGGTGGAAAATGCAATCAAGTTTACTCATGAAGGAGAAGTAGTTATATCGGTAAGCGAGGAGGAGCCCTTTAAACCTGGTAAAGAAAAAAGAATGATCTTTTCAGTAGCAGATACAGGCATAGGGTTCTCCGGAGAAGATTATAACAAGATTTTTAAGCCCTTCATTCAGGGGAATGGATCGCTTACACGCAGATACGATGGGACCGGTTTGGGGCTAACAATCGCATCCGGATTTATTAAATTGATGGGTGAGCGGTTCTGGGTCGAATCTTCTCCCGGAAGCAGAACCACCTTCTATTTTGTTTTACCATTTGAAATAGAAATTCCCGGGGATCACGCAACTACATACAGCAGGCTAAGCCCTGTTCCGGTATACATTTTTCTTGAGAAAGAGATGGAGAGAAGATTGGTTCGTTCTAAACTTGAAAACTGGGGTCTTAATTGCCTTACTCCAGTTGATTTAAATGACCTTGCCGGTAAGACAGCAATTATTATAATTGACAGTAAAAATAAAATGGAATCACTTAAAACTTCTCTCTCCGAAAGTCGAGGAAGATTATCCGAGAAGAGATTTATTGCATTACTGCGATCCGGCGAGATCGGAACTTTGAAACAGATAAATACAAAAGCCGAAGAGTATATTGTCTTTAAGCCCTGGAAAGAAAGTGAGCTCTACAAAGTAATTAGAGAATGTATTCATTCCATGAGTGTAAGCGATGAAAAATAACAAAACAAAAATATTTATAGTCGAAGATGAAAATATTGTCGCTCTGGATATAAAACGTTATCTGGAGAGAAACGGGTATATTGTCTCGGGGATTGTCTCTACAGGAGAGGATGCCCTTAAAATGTTAAAAGACAGTGAAACCAATCTGGTTTTAATGGATATTATGCTTGAAGGTGAGATGGACGGGGTGGAAGCGGCAAGATATATCAGAGAAGAGTATAATCTTCCCGTTATTTTTCTCACCGCGTATGCTGATGATGAAACCATAGAAAGGGTTAAGATAACAGAACCTTTCGGTTATTTGATAAAGCCTTTTGATGAAAGGGAACTCAGAACATCCATAGAAATGGCTTTGTATAAGTCTAAAATGGAGAAAGCCTTAAGTGAAAGCGAGGAAAGATACAGGAGGTTTTTCGAAGACGATCTATCGGGTAATTTTGTTGCAGATGAGACGGGTAAAATTTTAACCTGTAACCCTTCTTTTTTAAGAATATTTAAGTTTAGTTCCAGAGAAGAGGCAAGTGATGAAAACATAAACAATTTCTTTTTGAATAAAGATGATAAGGAGAGATTCTGGGAAAAAATAATCAAAAACAGAAAGATTGAACTAGAAGAGATGACCCTTATTACAGCAGAAAATAAACCGATTAGCGTGCTTGCAAACGTAGTCGGAACCTTCAGAGAAGAGAAGATAAGGAAAATCAAGGGGTATCTCATCGATATAACCGAGAGGAAGAGACTGGAGGAGCAGCTCAGGCAGTCTCAAAAAATGGACGCTATTGGCAGGCTTGCAGGCGGAGTAGCCCATGATTTCAATAATATACTTACGGTGATAACAGGGTACTGTTCTCTTATAAAAGATAAATTAAAAGAGGATATACCTGTAGAAAACGACATAGAAGGGATCCAGAACGCTGCACATAAAGCGGCGGCACTGACCAGAAGACTGCTATCTTTTAGCAGAAATCAAATCTTAAAACCCGAAGTGATCAACATAAACGACATGATAAGAGACATGGATAAGCTAATTCGAATGCTGATCTTAGAAGATATCAGTGTTCATGCAATCTTAAATGCTAAAAATCCTCACGTCTTTATAGATCCCGGACAGATGGAACAGGTCTTGATAAATCTGATCACAAATGCCAGAGACGCCATGCCTCGTGGGGGAAAACTGATTATTGAGACAGGCGATCTGGTGCTTTCGGAACCGATTAATTCTATACTGGGAAAGATTCCAGAAGGTAATTACGTCATCGTAAAGATCTCCGATACCGGAGTGGGGATAGAGGAGGAGCTTCTAACAAAGATTTTCGAGCCCTTTTTTACCACCAAGCCAGACGAAAAGGGAACTGGTCTGGGTTTGTCCACAGTCTATGGAATAGTAAATCAAAGTAAGGGTTACCTTGATGTTGGGAGCAAACCCTCTTACGGCACTACATTTAAGATATATCTACCGCAGAAACTAAGTCCCACAGAGTACAAGGTGGTTTTACACAAGGAAGATGAGACATGGAAAGGGACAGAGACGATACTGGTGGTAGAAGATGAAGATGAAGTGCGAAAGCTGATTATAAAGATACTTCTCCACAAAGGATACGATGTTCTTGAAGCTAAAAATTCAGGCGAAGCACTTCTTGCCTTTGAAAAAGATAAAGAGAGAATTGACCTCCTGATAACCGATATCATCATGCCCTACTTAAGTGGTGATAAGTTGGCCGAAAGATTAAAAGGGGAAAAGCCGGATCTAAAAATACTCTTTATTTCAGGGTATCCTTCGAAAACAATTCAAAGAAAGAATCTATTCAGTACGGGAGCAGCCTTTATCTCAAAACCATTTAACGCCAGTAACTTTCTTCAGAAAGTGAGAAATATCCTCAACGAGAAGTAAGAATACATAGAGCTTTATCAATTTGAGCCTTATAGTGATTAGCTGAAATAATACATCGAGCTAAAAAGCTTACCTCTTTTTTGGGCAACGGGGGAGTGTCGGGGAGATCGAGATACAGGTAATCACACTCCTTGAGAAGGCGAAAAAGATTTTCATCTGGAAAGCGATTCTCATAAGAGAAGATAATCTTATTTCCGAGAGAAATTATCTCCTCCATAAGTTCAATCTCCTTCTTTAAAAACCCTGTTATCTCTTCTTTAGAAAGACTATAATTTATATCAGCGGTGAGTTGCTCCGTATAAACACGGTTTACCCCGGCGAGTAATTTTTCCGGGTCAGTGCATCTTACTGCGCCTGTTTCTATTCCAATTTTGCTCAGATCAAAAATCCTCGGATTTTCTCTGGTAATATCTCTCAATGAAGAAGAATAGGAATATAACACCAGATCTGTTACACAGTAATTTCCCGATTTATCTTTTACTTTTATAATAGATCTTTTCATGGCTGAATCGTACAATCCCATCGGCTTAAATCGATTCAACTCGGAGAGTAGCTTAATATGCGAGGCTGCTCCTCTTGCATGAGGTTTTCCCGGTTTATATGAAAAATCGAGGCCTGTAAGCAAGATATATCCTTTGGTAATGGATAGAGCAATTAAAACGGCGGTTATACCCACAGAGCCTAGTGGAGGTAATATAATTTTTATAAGCCCTGCTTCTTTAAGTCTTGTAATAAGTTTTGTTCCGGCAAAACTGGTAAGAAAAAAATACTTTCTACCCGAAAAAAGTCGAACCACTCCGGGATAGGAAGTGAGATCACAAACTATGGGGATGCTGTGATCATTACACAGGGAAAAATCGAGTAAATTTATAAACTGAGATTCAAGAATTACAATCAGGTCAGGTTTTATGCCGCTTTGTAGTAATACCGGAAGAGCAGTATCAACACAGAGGATAAACAGATTTTCTCGAAACTTCTCTATTAAGTGGAGTGAGTCTTCAAGAGATTCACCGGCTCCGGCAACCAGAACGGGTTTATGGATGTTAAACTCTTTTAAGCTGTGACTTTCAGGTAAGGAACACAGATTAAAGAAGATATTATCGATCCACAACCGTGCCATGTGAATAAGCGTCATTTTGTTCTGCCAGTAGGTCTGGATCTCTCTCTGGATAGAAGAGAAGATATTCCTGTAAACTTTACCATACAGAGTGAAACCACCGGATAAAATCACAATCTCCGCTCTTCTGAAGTTCCAGACACCAAGATCGTGGATTACTTTTACCACTTTCTCGACACTGTCTGTATATAGAAGGGTAAAGTAGGGACTTTTTTTTAAATCCTGAGGAATATATTTGGCGGATAAGCTCATGAGTTTCTCATCTGCCTCCACACTAATGATATGGCAATTTGGAGGTAGGTTTTTAATGAGAATGTCTAAACCGTAACCCAGTAGCGGAGAAGGGGCGAATATAAGAGTATTTTCACGCAAAATACAGGATTTTGCCTGTTTTTCAACACGTTTTCTGGGCTCTCTGGAGGAATAGAGAAATTTGTTACGGTAATAAACAGAAAATCCTCCTTCCGAGTCAACAAGTAGAGGATTCTCTACCTTAAACATTATTCGTTATAATTAAAAAGTTTTGAAAAAACCTCATCAAAATTGTCTTCCAGCTTCTCTGATGTGAGGAAATAAATAATTAAGTCCTCCTGGCGAAACTGGTTAATTATCTGTGGGTAAAAGAGCTCCAGTTGTTCAAGCTCCTCTTCCTTAGGATGCCTTTCTTCAAGCATCTGAGCGACCACTATTCTGTCGTTCAGAAGAACAGGCTCAGAAACCTCCTTTTCTTTTAATGAGAAAAGCTTAATAAAAAAATCTTCACTGTATGCGGCATTACCCAGAGAGGTTCCTTCTGTGGCACTTCTTACCTGTTTTAAAAAAAATAGATTACTGTAGTTAATCGGGAAAAAGGTTGTCTCATTCACAGGAAGTCCTCCAACCTCTCCTGCTAATTCAAACCCTATCTGCTCTGCCTTACTCCTGAAATCTCGAGCTTTTTCTAAGAGATAGTCTTCTATCATGCCTGCTTCGAAACGCTCCATATATCTACGCACTTCCTGTTCCGTCTCTTCATTGGTAAAATCAGGTTCAACCGCTTCTTCATCGCATTTAAATATTGACCATCCAAAGGTCATCTCTATAACTGTGCTTATCTCTCCTTTTTTCATGTTAAAGACTCTCTTAAGATCTTCCTCTGATTTAAAATCCTCTTCTAAAGAGTAGTATCTGCGCCATCCCATCTCTCCGCCTTTTTCGGCAAATGCATCCTGTGATTGGGTGGCGGCCAGGTCCTGAAAACTTGCCTGTTGATCTGCCAGTTGTTTTAGAATCTTCTCTGCATCGGATTTACTCGTATTTATCGTAATCCTGCTTAATTTAATTTGACGAAACAGCTCTGAGTGTTCTTTCCCATATTCAATAACCATATCAGCAGGAAAAACTTTGAAAGTGTACTGAATAAAATGAAATTTTCTTTCAGGACCGGCCATCTTCTTTACAAAATCCGTCTCTTCAGGACTGTATTTAAGATTATAGATCATGTCATTTAAATACTGTTCATGAATCAGATTTTCTCTAAAAAGCTGTCTTGTTGTCGCCCTTTCTTCGTTCGGAGTTTCCCTGTAAAGTCTTTCGCTAAACTCGCCATCTTCCATATATGGGCCGTACTGTACTATGGCCCTGTCTACCTTCTCCTCTGTAATGTGTAAACCACTTCTCTCGGCTTCCAGCAGAATACCGGTAAGAATTGCCGTCTTCTCAAAGGCAGCCCTCCACACACGGTAAGCCTGCCACTTAACGTTCCCCGAGGTATCGGTTTGTCGTAACTGCTCTGCAATAAGGTCTTTTTGTCTGGAAAGATAGTTCCCTGGCAAAAACTCTATAGGCTTGTTCCCATATCTGCCAAAAACAATCTTCTCTGTTCCGCCTATATAACGCGCCACAGGAGAACCGATAAATGTGACAACTATAATAATCAATATCACAAGGCTGAAAGCATAAATAAGTGGATGATGTTGAATTTTTTTCTCAACATCTGTTACTTTTTCCGATTTCTTTTGTTTGACTCTTCTAATATCTCTGGAAGGCATATTCCCCTATTACATCCTCTGTAAAATTGTTTACCAAAGATACCACGAAAAAGCTTGAGGTGTCAATTATAGAGTCATACTTGACAATAGTATGAGAAGTTGGTTATATTGATCTTCGGTATAGGGGGCGTAGCGAAGCAGGTTATCGCGCCGGCCTGTCAAGCCGGAGATCGCGGGTTCAAGTCCCGTCGCTCCCGAAGATAATTATTTAACCAATCACCATAAATTAATAATCAAGAAATTTTATAATGTCGTACTTCTGCCTTTATATGGATGAGGAGTAGTGTATAGTCCCTTTTTTTAAGTGGGATATACCATGAAGTTCTGGTTAATCAAAATATCCTCGAAAAAAAACAACCCCTAACAGCGGGTGAATGGGAAATAATAAAAAAGGTGCCCGAATACGTTCAATCAATACTGGGTGATCTGCCCAGGTTTTCCCTGGTAAAAGAAATTGCCTGTGCGTTATACGAACATTGGGATGGAACCGGCTATCCCCATGGCAGGAAGGGTGAGGAGATTCCCCTTTCTGCAAGGATAGTAAGTATTGCCAATGTTTACGATACCCTTAGATGCAAGCGAAGTTACCGTCCTGCCTACTCCCAAAAAGAGGCGGTGGATATTATAACAGGAGGAGATAAGCGGGTAAATCCTTCAAATTTTGATCCAAAGATCCTTTCTTTATTTAAACAAGAAGAAAAAAGAATAGAGAAACTTTACCGTGAAGAGTTTAATATGTAATTAACCGCCTTGACTCCCTATCCCTGCTGTAATATATTGACATTGCTTTCTTGTATTATATACCTTTATCTAAGCAAAACTTTTTCGGGCTGTGGCGCAGTGGCTAGCGCGCTCGGTTCGGGACCGAGAGGCCGGCGGTTCAAATCCGCCCAGCCCGAAGTTGTAATATGAAGCCCTATCTCTTGAATTGCTCCTTTAAAGCTGCAAAGTAATCATTAGCCTCTGAGGAGTCCACCGGTTCCTCGCCTTTAAAAAAGGAGATAAGTTCATCAGGGATATCTGAAAGGAACGGAGAAGGGGAACATTCCATTAATCCCTTCATATACCTTCTCTTCAGGCAAGAAGATATGAAAAGCTTTTTCCTGGCTCTTGTGATTGCAACATAGAATAATCTTCGCTCTTCCTCAATATTGTCTTCTCCATCACCAAGAGAGCGGGCATGAGGGATGATCCCATCTTCGGCACCCGCCAGGAATACCACCTCGAACTCCAATCCCTTTGCTGAGTGAATGGTCATTAGATTCACCTTACCGGTTTCATCATTATCGTCTATGTCGTCTCGAGTAATCAAGGTGATACGATTGAGGTAATTGTAAAGGCTCGGGTCCATATTATCGGGATCTTTTTCCCAATCTTCGAGCATCCGGAGAAAGTTCTTTATATTGTCGATTTTATAGCGGGCAAGTTTTGGTTTGCTTCTATGTTCCAGACTGATATATTCCTGGTAATCGATAGAATCGATAAAAGAGCTTAGAGTATCGGCCATATTGCGGTTTGACAGGAGTTTTTCTCTGTAGTATTCGATTAAAGTTAAGAACTCATTGAGAGAATGTTTTATTTTTTCTGGAAGGGGAGAACCATAAGCGTATCGAATCGCCGACATTGCAGAATAGAGTGACATTCCCTTCGAGTCTGCAATTGTGCGAATTGTTTCGAGAGCCTTCTTACCAAGCCCCCGTCTTGGTCTGTTGATAATCCTTAAGAAGTTTATATCGTCATCCGGATTGGCCATAACACGCATGTAGGAGATGATGTCTTTTATCTCTTTGCGCTGGAAAAAGCTTGTTCCACCCGAAATACGATAGGGAATATTCTCCTCCAGAAAGGCTTCTTCAATATATCGGGTTAAACTATTGGTTCTGACCAGTACGCCTATTTCATGGAAAGGAATATCCTCTCGAGCATGAAGGGATTTTATGGTCCTGGCTATAAAAGACCCTTCATCCGATTCATTTTTCGGATAATGCCCTTCAACCAGACTCCCCCTGTCAAGCCCTGACCATAGCGATTTTTCCTTACGATTCCTGTTATGCATGATTACCCTGTTTGCTACAGAAAGGATATTTTTTGTAGACCGGTAATTCTGTTCGAGCTTTATCTCGCGCACATCGGGGAAATCCCTTTCAAACTGCATTATGTTCTGATAATTAGCACCCCTCCATGAATAGATAGACTGATCGTCATCCCCGACGACACATATATTGTTGTTTCCCTTGGCTATAAGTTTTATAAGCTCGTACTGACAGTTGGATGTATCTTGAAACTCATCGACCATAATATAACTATATTTATTTCTATAAGTTTCAAGTACATCCGTGTATTTGCCAAAAATTTCTATGGGCAGGATAATCAGGTCGTCAAAATCTACGGCATTGTATACTTTAAGATGAGCCTGATATTCTCTATACAAGCTTCGATATTGATCATTAGAATGGTCCCATTCGATCAGTCCTGTTTTTATTTTTGAAAAAAGTGAGGAAACCTTATAGGCATCGATCGAATCGGGAGAGAAGGACATCTCTCCTGCAACTTCTTTGATGAGGGCTGTCTTATCTACCTGGTCGTAAATACTGAAATTATTTTTGTATCCCAGATGGTGGATGCAATTTTTTAGAATCTTTGAGCCAAAGGAATGAAAAGTAGAAACGGTTAAGCCCTTTAGTTTTTTCCCGGTAAGTTTACATATTCTCAACCACATCTCACGGGCGGCCTTATTGGTAAAAGTAAGAGCCAGAATGGATTTTTGAGGTATGCCTTTTTCAATCATCCAGGCCAGCCGGTAAACCAGTGTTCTGGTTTTCCCTGATCCGGCACCCGCTATAATCAGTAAAGGTCCATTTATAGTTTTTACAGCTTTGAGTTGTTGAGGATTGAGATCTTTTAATTCGTCCAGTTTCATGCCTTAAAAAACCTCATCTCGTATAAAAAACGATAGTGCTTCTATGCCTAGAACACTCACCAGAGAGACTATAATGCCTGCAATTACGACTCCGCCGGCTACGGCCAGAAATGTTTTTATAGGGTTAAGCCCCAGAACCCATGCACCGAGTGTTCCTGTATATGCTCCGGTTATCGGAAGGGGAATTGCCACAAAAAAAACAACCCCGAAATAACCGAACTTCTCTACTTTGCCCGTTATTCTCTTTCTGGCTCTTTCGATTACACCCTCAAAAAAAACTCTGTAAGGTTTTAAGCGAAAAAAGAGCTTATGTAGTGTAGATAAAAAGATGAATAGCAGGGGACTTATCATAATGTTGAGTAGTACACAGAAAGGAAAAACTATCGCTAAAGAGGCTCCCCTGGAAAGGGCGTAGGGTATTGCACCCCTAAGCTCGGATACAGGCAGGAGAGAAAGAAGTGCAGAAACCATCAGCGTATTTGCATTCATAAAGTCAGATGCTACCTAAAAGGCGTTTGCTTTGTAAAGGGGAAGTTTTTTTATCTTTGAGAAATAAATGGGACCACGTCCCTCCGCATTGTCGGGCAAGATTCTTAAACCGTATTCTGTTTCTTCCCCGTAAGGAGAAGAGACATTCATTATTCCGGCATTTTCCCTTTTATGTAAGAGCCTTCTTATTACCTCATCGTTTTCCTGGGGAGATAAAGTGCAGGTGCAGTAAAGTATCACTCCGCCGGGCTTTACAACTTCGAATGCAGATGCCAGCATGGAAAATGACTGAACGGAAAGTCTTTGAGTTCGTGAAGAGGACCAGGTTTCCAGTTCTTTTTCTGAATTAAGCAGGTGTCTTTCCGAAGAGCACGGTACATCGAGAAGTATTTTCTCATAGGCTTCTCTCTCGTATAGACACCACCTGGTAGCGTCGTATCCGGTTACAACTACTCTCTCTCGTTTTTCCCGGGGCAGATGGTCATCCAGAACCTTCTTTAAACGAGATCTTCTTGCAGATGACCTGTCGTTGGAGGTTATTTTCCCTCCATCACCTATTTTGGCCGCCAATACCAGAGTTTTCCCTCCCGGGGCTGCACACATATCCAGAATACTGTCGGAAGATTCCACTTCCAGCGCACATGCTGCCATTACAGAAGCTTCATCCATAAAGTAGGGTTTCTTAAGCCCCCCGGAGAAAGCAATTTTTCGTGGCTTTTCAAGTAGAGCCTCTCTTAAGACAGGCCATCTATCACCAAAAAGGTCTGAGTAGTATTTTTCAAAACCGGATGCCCCTTTTAGTTTCATATCACATTACCTTTACCGGTGTCACAAGCATTTATTGACTTTCCTCTCTATGTAACATATTTTAATTACAACCATGCTTGAATCCAAGAACTTTAAGGCTATTTTATTCGATCTTGACGGAACTCTTGTAGATACCCTGGAGGATCTATCAGAAATTATGAACACAGTTTTAAGGAGAAGAGGGCTCCCTACTCACCCCAAGGAGGCATATAAACAGATGGTAGGGTGGGGGTTGAGAAGCCTTGCAGAGAAGTCTCTTCCTGAAGGCAGAAGGGATGAGGAGACTGTATCAGAATGTGAGAAAGAGCTGGTAAGTCTCTATTTTAAAACACCTGTAGTAAAGACAAAACCCTATCCTGGTATACCCGAACTTTTAAATAAACTTACCGGAAAGAAGATACCCATGGGCATCCTGACAAATAAGACCCATCATCTCGCAGAGGAGGTGGTAAATAGGCTTCTGTCGAGATGGGAGTTTGTCTTGATTCGAGGTTCGATTCCAGGAAAGCCTAAAAAGCCTGATCCGTCTGTGGCTATTGAATTTTGTGAGAAAGTGGGAATACCTCCGGAGAAAACGTTTTTCCTTGGAGATTCAAATATAGATATGAAAACCGCCGTTGCAGCCGGTATGTTTCCGGCAGGAGCCCTATGGGGATTCAGAACCGCTGAAGAGTTAAAGGAAAGCGGAGCAAAGGTACTTTTATCATCACCGGAAGAGGTTATTTCATACTTCGATAAACAGAGGAGATAAACATCATGAAGGAAAAAGAACTTTTAGAGAAGGCGGAGGAATACGTAAAACTCGAACAGAACGAATATTTTAAAAGAGAAGTAGAAAAACTCATAAAGCAGAAAAATATGGAAGAACTGAACGACCGGTTTTATTCAAGCCTCTCTTTCGGAACCGGTGGCTTAAGGGGTATCATTGGAGGTGGGTTTAACCGTATCAATCCCTTTGTGGTAAGGCAGGCCACCCAGGGACTGGCCAATTATTTGAAAAGGCAAAAAGAGCACAGTAACCCATCTGTAGTAATAGCATACGACTCCCGACATTATTCAGAGCTCTTCGCAGAAGAAGCAGCCTGTGTGTCGTGCGGTAATGGAATTAAAACTTATCTCTTCACTTCCCTGAGACCGACACCCGAATTATCATTTGCGGTACGCAGGCTCGGAGGCACTGCAGGCATAGTGATAACCGCAAGCCACAATCCACCGGAGTACAATGGTTATAAAGTCTACTGGTCAGACGGCGGGCAGATCGTTCCGCCTCACGACGGTGGGATCATAGAAGAAGTACGAAATGTGGGAAAGAACATAAAATCTCTTCCTAAAAATAAAGCTCTTGAAAAGAATCTCCTGACACCGATCGATTCAGAGATAGACGATGCCTATGTGGAAATAGTAAAAAGCCATTCTCTTAGGCCGGATCTTATCAGGGAGAAAGGTAAAGAACTTACCGTAGTTTACACCCCTCTCCATGGGACAGGTAAGATGCTTTTAGAAAGAGTGCTTAAAGAAATGGGAATTGATGTGGTAATCGTTCCCGAACAGGCAGAACCGGATGGAGATTTTCCCACGGTGGAATATCCAAATCCCGAAGAGGCATCCGCTATGGAGATTGCCGTAAACAAAGCAAAGGAGATAAAGGCCGATCTGGTTATGGCAACAGATCCGGACTCGGATCGTCTGGGCATTGCGGTACCTGAGGGTAACGATTACACCCTTTTAAGCGGAAACCAACTTGGAGCACTTTTATGTGACTATATTTTTTCATCCATGAAAGCACTGGGTACACTCCCTCCCCATCCCGTCTTTATAAAAACTATAGTAACCACAGAACTACAAAGATTGATCGCAGAAAGTTACGGAGCCGAAGTCTACGATGTATTAACAGGATTTAAATATATAGGTGAGAAGATCCGTCTGCTCGAATCAACAGACAGAAAATTTGTTTTTGGAGGAGAGGAGAGTTACGGATATCTGGTAGGCACAGAAGTAAGGGATAAAGATGCCATCTCGGCGGCAGCAATGACTGCAGAAATGGCTCTGTACGATCTTGCAAGAGGTAAGAGCGTACTGGATCACCTTAACGAGCTTTACCGGAGGTTCGGCTATTTCGAAGAGCTCCTGCTTTCAAGGACTTTCAAGGGGCAGGCAGGTCTAGAAAATATGAAAAGGCTAATGGAAAACTTGCGAAAAAATCCTCCCTCTGTATTTGCCGGAGTATCAGTGCACATGGTAAAGGATTATCTCGAGGGTATAACCATGGATATTAAGAACAGGAGTAGAGAAAAGAATATAGAACTTCCCTCATCCAATGTTATTCAATTTTTCCTGGAAGATGAAAGTATAGTAACCGCCCGACCATCTGGAACAGAACCAAAGATAAAGTTCTATGCCTCATGCAGGAGAAGAGACGGAGATTTGGAGATCAATAAAATGAATGTAAAGACGAGACTTAAGAAAGTCGAAGAAGAGATAAACAGTATAATTAAAGAGTTCGAATGAGCTCTTTTAAGATATGACTTATTCCCTGCTGTAGGGTTTACCTACCGA
>QNBH01000115.1 GCA_003645645.1 Spirochaetota bacterium
AAATCTCTCTGGGAGAGAAAAGAAGGCTGGAAATTGCAATGGCCCTTATTGCCGATCCTCAGGTCTTGCTCCTCGACGAACCACTGGCGGGTTTAAGCGAAGCCGAAATAAGTGAAATTCTTCAAGTAATAAGACAGCATATCCATAAACAGACAATTATTATCGTAGAACATAAAATTACCAGAATACAAGAATTGGCAGAACGATTTACTGTTATGAATGAAGGAGAAATCATTGCAGACGGTAAATACGATGATGTAATTAATGCTCCGGAAGTAAGAAAAAGTTACTGGAAAATAGGATAGACTACAAAATCAAGGATAGAGAAATGACAGCAGATGGTCTTCTTAATGTAAATAATTTGAATGTTGCCTACGGAGAGGCCAAGGCTCTGTTTGATGTTTCGATTGAGATCAACAAGAACGAGGTTGTCTCCATAGTAGGGAGAAACGGTGCCGGAAAGACTACCCTTCTCAGAACGATTTCAGGATTTCTTGAACCTGTAAGCGGTTCCGTCATTTTTAATAACCAGGATATTACAGGTATGCCTGCTTTTAAGCTGGCAAAAATGGGAATCAAATATGTGCCACAGGATAAGATGGTATTCTCCGATTTAACAGTAAGGGAAAATCTTGAGCTTTCGAGTTACGGTACCGGAGACTACAATTGGGAAGGCGTGCTGGGTTACTTCCCCAGATTAAAAAAATTGTTAAACAACAAAGGGGGGTATCTAAGCGGTGGTGAGCGGCAGATGGTTATGATAGCCAGAGCCCTCCTTGGAAAACCTCCCATTCTTTTAATAGATGAACCGACCGAAGGTTTGGCACCGAACATTGTAAACGATCTGATAGATATCTTTAAAAGAATAAGAGAAGATTCTGTTCTGGTTATAGTAGAGCAAAACCTCACGGTTGTCTCCGGGATCTCGGATAAGGTCTATCCCATGAAAGAGGGGAAAATCGTCTCTCAGATTACAGACAGAGAGCAAATCAAGTCGGTGTCTTTTGAGAACCTGTTATAACTAAAAAGGAGAGAAGGTGATGCGCAAACTGATTAAGGACTGGGGCGGAATAATCACAGCCTTCACCCTGTTGATTCTGGTGAGAATATTCCTCCCCCTTCCCTTTACAATAGAGATACTCATATTTGCCATCTACACGATGGGATTAAACTTTCTACTGGGTAGACTGGGTTTTATCTCGTTCGGTCAACCCGCTTACCTTGCAGCAGGAGCCTATTCCACCGCAATATACCTGTTTTACTTTGGGAGCAATCCCTATATCGGATTCCTGGTAGGAATACTGGGCGGGTTGATTTTGACACTCATCATCGGTCCGATATTCGTAAGACTGAGGAGTGATTATTTTGCCCTTGTAAACCTGGCGTTAAGTGTAATTTTTTTCTTTATTTTACAGAAAGCACTTAAGAACATTACGCACGGAGATAACGGGTTATGGTATCTTACTAAAATGTCATCAACTCCTTTTCTTGATCTGGGAAAACCTAATGACTTTTTCATTTTCACTTTTTTTATCACCTTGCTTATCTGGATTTTGTTTAAGTATATAGACAGGACTATCTTTGGTGCAAGTTGCCTGGCTACTAAAACAAACGAAGATAAATTGAAATTTCTTGGATACAGTAATTTCAAAATCAGATGGTTCTCCTTTAGTCTGGCAAATACTGTAACTGCAACTGCAGGCTCTTTATATGCTATCTATTTTGGTTTTATAAGTCCAAGTGTAACCGAGCCTGCCAGAGCCGCAGATGTGGTAGTGGTCACATTACTTGGAGGGCTGGGAACTCTCTATGGCCCCCTGGTGGGTTCATTTGTCTACACTGGATTAAAAGACCTTGTAAGCGGGATTATTACTCACTGGGAGCTTGTAATAGGAATATTACTGGTTGTCATCATGCTTGCCGGTGAGAAGGGTATTTGGGGTACCATTCAACCTCTTCTTAAAAAGGTACAACTGAGAATAACAGGAAAAGAAGCATAACAATAGAGTTGTATGATTAAAGGAGCATTTCAACAATGAATGTACAGCTATTGATTTCAAGCATTATTTTCGGCCTCAGTATAGGCAGTATCTATTTTCTTCTGGCTATCGGTCTTTCCCTGTGTTTCGGACTGATGAGAATAATCAGCCTGGATCAACTTCTCTACTACTCAATCGGAGCATATATTACTTATACAATACTCACATTCATAGGGAGTTTCTGGATAGGGCTGTTGGTCGCTATGATTGTAGCCGCATCAGTAAGTCTTATTGTAGAAAAACTGGTCTTTAAACGGATATACGAAAAGGCGATAACTTTCACAATGATTACTTCATTTGGTATTCTGCTAGCAGGCGTGGGTATAATAAAATATATATGGGGTCTGGTCCCTCGCCCAGTGCCTTCGCCCATACACAAACAGATTATTTTACTGGGAACCGAAGTTCCTCTCTACAGGGTAATTGTTATTTTAATCGCAATATTTATCTATATTGACATATGGCTTTTTCTCAATAAGACCATAGTAGGGAAAGCCATAAGAGCAGGTATAGAGGATGCCGAGAAGGTAGAAGGTCTGGGCATAAATGTTTACTGGCTCTTCACTCTAACCTTTTTGATCGCAGGAGGGTTATCGGGGTTGGGAGGCGGCCTGCATACGCCCCTTATAATGGTGGACCCTCACATGGGTCTTGAGATGATCCCCTTTGTTTTTATGGTAGTTATTATTGGGGGACTGGGAAGCATAAAGGGTACTTTAATTTCATCCTTAATTGTAGGCCAGGTAATATCGCTCGGGGCACTTATATGGGCGCCTCTCTCCAACATGGCACCTTTCGCCATTATGATTCTCATATTGATAGTAAAGCCGACAGGGCTGTACGGAAGCAAACTGCTTAAGAGGTGACTCAGGAGTATATATGAGTACGATGAGAGCTGCCGTTCTTGTAAAAGAAAAAAAGTTCGAGTTAAGAGAAGTCCCCGTACCAACCATAAAAGAAAACCAGGTGCTCGTTAAAATCGAAGCTACTGCCATCTGCGGAACGGAAGTTTCCATGTTTACCGGAGAACACACAAAGGGGTACCCCCTGATAATGGGACATGAGACGGCCGGGGTGGTGCACAAAGCAGGCTCTGCAGTCAGTTCGGTTAAAGAGGGTGACCCGGTATTTATCATTTCCGGCATTTCCTGTGGTTTCTGCGAGTACTGTCGTGAGGGCAAGGAGAATCTCTGCCCTTACGGCGGGCTTCTAGGCAGAGAAATGCAGGGCTCTTACGCCGAGTATCTTGCCGTCCCTGAACATGCTGTTTTCAAGCTTCCTTTGGATTTTCCGCCTGTTCATGCTACAACTCTCAATTTACTCATGACGGTTATTCACAGTCATAGAAAGATAAGAGTTTACCCCGGATACAGTGTGGTTGTGCTTGGCCTGGGACCTGCAGGTCTTGCTCAGCTTCATTTCTCCAAAATTTCGGGAGCCGGCCCGCTAATAGGAGTAGGGCACAGGGAGTGGAGAGGTAGGCTGGCAGAAGATTTTGGCGCCGATAAAGTAGTAATTACTAAAGAAGAGGATCCACTTAAGAAAATAAAAAATGCTTTAGGAGCAGATGGTGCAGATCTGGTAATAACCGCCTCCAGCCAGCCTCAAGCATTCAAACAGGCTGTTGAAATTGCTAAACCCGGCGCTACGGTACTCCAGTTCGGAATCATGGGAAGGGCGGGAGAGGTTGATCTCTACTCAATATATTTCAAGGAACTCGCCATATTGGGCTCACGTGCAACTGTAGGAGCAGATTTTCCTCTTGCGGTAAGGTGGTTTTTAAATCACCAGGAATTACTCAAAAAGATAGTAACTCGTACACTCCCCCTTGAAGATATCCAGGAGGGCTTCGAGATGATCCTTAACAAGGAAGAAGAACTATTGAGAGTAGTTATAACTTATTGAAGCTGGATGCATTATTGTAAGCGATTTTTACCGCGCATCCCTTTTCAGTTGCATCTTCAATTATTTAAAGTTATAAAGCAGCATAAACTTTCGTTTATTGAGGTAGGGAGCACTTATGAAGATAAGGGGTAAACTAACCGGAGCTATTTTTATAATTGTTGCAGGATTCGTCACCGCTTTGATTGTCTTAATCTATTCAGATAAAATTGTTTCGGATATAAAGGAGATTGAACTGAAGGCAACAAAGGTTGTTTCAGAGTGGTACAATCTCAATTCGTTGACCAAAGACCTCCTGATTGCCCAAACTCCTGTAACAGAATTGAGGGAAAGATTTAATTCCGCCTTTAATCAATTCCAGACTCAGTTTGACGAGCTGTTTAGTCTTTCTTCAATAGAATTTCTTGAGAAAGAATCGAGAAACCACCTGGAGTCCACCGAGAGCATGTGGAATGTATTAAAGGGAAGTTTTGAAATGATTCAGCAGGCTCTCGATAAAATCGTTGAAGGAGGGCTGGCCGAGAGGATAGACAGAAGAGGAACTCTTTCCTATCTTATAAATGAGACTTACAGGGGCACCTTGAGTACACAAGACTATACTGTGCTTAATCAATTGCACTCAAACGTAGGTGCAATCTCAAATGCGGTTTTAGATTTTACCAACTTCTTAAATGAATCGATAGAGAATATAAGCAGACAGGTTTCCGAGTATTCTAGATTAAGCAAAATTATTCCGGGCGGGATATTAGCACTTGTTACTGCCTTTGCCGTATTCTTTTCGCTTTTCTTTAGTAAGAGAATAGCATTAAGAATAGGCTCGATAGAGAACACCATGCAGATGGTAGCAAACAGAGATTTTACAGTACGCTCCAAAACGAGCTCGAAGGATGAGATAGGTGCTCTTGGCAATCACATAAACCAGGTTCTCGATACTGTTCAGGATTTCCTGCGTGCCACACGCAGGGCTTCGGGGAAGGTGAGTGAGCTCAAAGAGACTCTATCTTCGGGTACAACCGAATCGGCTTCTGCGCTGGATGAGATCAGCAAGAACATCGAGAACATGAAAAACCAGTTCAGTAAGCTCGAGCAGAGTATCGAAAATACCGCAAAGATTACAGAAGATATAGTGGAAAGAATTGCAGGTCTGGAGAAAGAAATACAAAAACAGTCAGAATCGGTGGATAACAGTTCTTCTTCAATAGAAGATCGATACCGGGGCAAAGGAAATCTTAAAATCCATGTCCGAACTGGATTCTCTCAGCAACGAGACCAGGGACCGCATGGCGGAGCTGGATGAGCTGATGAGCTCTTTTAAAATTACCGAACAGCAGGCTTTACCCTCTCTCCTTCAGCTCAAATCTCTGGAAGTTGAAGAAGAAAAAGACTGCAAGAAAGAGAGATATGCCTATTATCATGAGAAAACCATTCTGTATACCGGCTTTCTCAGAAAAGAAGCAACTGCGAAGAAGATATGATGAATGTTTAAGAATGTCCCTCGCCTGTCAGGAAAAAGCTCCACTACCAGAGCGTTAGAGCTAATAAGAACAGCTCCCAGACCAATACCGGTAATTGCAAAGAAAAAGAGGTTTATAGCAAAATTATCAACAAGACGGAGTAATAGAGTTCCCGTAAACAGAAGAAAACAGCCCGCCATAAGGAGCCTCTCCCTGGGGATATTATCAGCAACAACACCTCCCAGAAAGGCCGAAACAGCATAACCGAGCTGTACTACTGTAGTAATAAGTCCGGCATCTCTCACACTTATTTTGAAATAGTTCTGAATCTCCGGAAGCCCCGTACCTATAAAAGAAAAAGTGAAACCAAGCATGCCCAGGGATATAAATGTAAAAAGACTTATAAGTCTCCTGTCTGTAATCATCATCTATATTTCCTTCTTCAGGGTAATGTTTAAAAACTATTGCATAATTATTATCGGTAGTATATTATAGTATGAAGATCGCACAGTTTTACATTTAAAATACCAATTGTCAAGTGTGTGTAAAAGCTACGTACAATACGGCACTGCGTTTAAGCCTGGCAAAAGGAGAGCCTTATACTTAGCCGGCAAACATATTAAATTTCTGTATTGACAAATTATCTATAATTAGTAGTATGTAGACAAAACCTTAAAATAGTAAAGAAAAACTTTGAATAAGAGAATATTTTTCATTACAGTCCTTCTTACTACAATCTTAATTAGACCCCCTTTATTTTTTACCCAGGAACTCGTTACAGCCGAGAAGTATCTAAATGACCTCTCAAAAGCCTATGGGGAAATAAACGATTACAAGGCTGATATAACTATCACGCAGGGCGATAGTGTTATGAAGGGCGTGCTTTTTTATAAAAAGCCAAATCTTCTTCGAATCAACTTTACAAAACCTAAAGATCAGGTGCTGGTTGTAAACGGAGAATCCCTCATAATTTACATTCCCGAACATAGTGTAATAATGAAGCAAAATTTAAGGCGTAGAGGTCAGGAGACACTGGCCTCGCTGGCAAGTAAAGAAGGGCTTACGCAGCTTAAAAGAAATTACAGTGTTGCCTACGAAATTGGTCCCGAACCAGTACCGCTGGATGAACAGTCAAAGTTAAATGTCATTAAATTAAAGTTTGAATGGCGCTCTCCCGATGAAGCGTTCCGTCAGCTCAATATATCGGTTACCGAGGATCGGCTTATTCGAAGAATAATCGGAGTTACACGAAATTACGAAGAGATTCAGTTCGATTTCACTAACATCGATATAAACCAGAACATCCCCGATGCTCGTTTTACAAACTACGAGCCCCCTCCCGATGCAAATGTTTTTGATAACTTTTTATTTAAGCCGGAAAACTAAAACATGGAAGCTATCGGAGAAAAATTACGAAATGCAAGAGAACAGCAGGGTTATTCTATAGAACAGATCTCAAGAGACACAAATATAGCCAAACACTACCTGCTCGCTTTTGAAAACGAAGATTTCTCCGTATTTCCGGGGGAACCCTATCTGCTCGGGTTTTTAAGAACCTACTCCGAATACCTGAATCTTCCACCAGATGATATGATCGCGCTTTACAAAAACATGAAAATTCAGGAACAACCCTTCCCCATGGAAGAGCTTCTTAACAAGAAACGTACCTTGCCTGTATTACCTGTGCTTTTTACGGTAATACTTGTGGCAGGACTCGGGACAGCGGCTTTCTTGTTTATTCCAAGGATAATCGATGCAGTCAGAGCCAGCAGGGCTGCTGATAGGGGAGGTGGCCGAGTAACTACCGCTGAAAATAGTATATATAAAATGGATGAGGAGATTCTGGAAAGAAGGTTTCTTAAAGGCGACCAGGTTCAAATCATTTTAAATGAAAGTGCGTTTAATATCAAATTTGCTAATATCTCAGATAAACTTCACCTCGAAACACCGGCAGGAGAGATATCTTTAACCTTGGGGGAAGAAAAACTGCTTGATCTGGACGGAGACGGTAAGGGAGATATCAAAGTATACCTTAGAGACATCGATAGAGAAGAGGATATGGAAGCCGTTGTTATCCGATTTGATAAGTTCACCCAGGCGACCGTTCCCACAAGTGAAGCAGCTCTTATAGAAGAGGGGCTTCCAGCAGAGGAGGGGAGTGCTTCCATTCCTTCCGTCGGTTCTCCCGGCTCACCATCCAGAAGGCAGGAGATATACAATATTTTACGTGAGAGAACACCTCAACCGATAACACTCGATATTATTTTCAGGGGTTACTGCCTCTTAAGGTACCTGGCAGACGGAGAAAGACAGGAACAGCGTTACTTTCATAAGGGAGAGTCTTTCCGATTGGAAGCAAGCAAAGAAATCCGTCTGTGGGTTTCCAATGCAGGAGCCCTTCAGGCGCGTATTTCCGGTAAAGATATCAACCTTGGTAGATCTGGAGAGGTATCAACAAAAATAATCAGATGGGTTAAAGATGAACAAGCCGACTTCTACAACCTCCTCCTTATACCCATGTACTGATAAATCCTTCTATATAGAGAATCTCGGCTGTGCCAAAAATCAGGTTGACGCAGAGTTAATAATCGCATCATTGGAGAGCTCGGGTTGGAGTTATTTGCCCGATCCTAAGATTGCAGAACTTATAATAGTGAATACCTGCGGATTTATAGATGCAGCCAAGGAGGAATCAATCCAGACGATTTTCTCCTTAAGACAGCAGTATCCTGATAAAAAAATTGTTATTGCAGGTTGTTTGTCTCAGCGCTATGGTACTTCCCTTAAGGGATTACTTCCGGAGGTAAACGGAATATTCGGAAACAGGGCTCCATGGAAGATCAAAGAAATAATTGGGGAGAACTCTATCGAAAGTGCTTTCTTTCCTCCCCCTGTACCGGATGAAGAGAAGGGGATCCCTTTAAGGAAAACCCTTCTATCCTTTCCTGGAAGTGCCTATGTGAAGATCTCGGAAGGTTGTAATAATTTTTGCTCCTACTGTTCGATCCCACGTATCAGGGGTACCTTAAGAAGCAGAACTGTAGAAAGTGTGCTGGAAGAGATAAAGCGTTTAATCTCAGATGGAATATTTGAAATAAACCTTATCGCGCAGGATCTGGGTTCTTTCGGAACCGACAGGGGAATAGCAGAACTTTCTCTTTTACTTAACAGTATATCCGATCTTGAAGGTGATTTCTGGATACGACTTCTATATATCCATCCAGATCACTTTCCCCTTGAAATACTGGATATTTGCAGACGCGATAAGAGAATACTCCCCTATTTCGATCTGCCTTTCCAGCATGCCTCGAAAAAAGTATTAACGAGAATGAACAGGAAGGGCGATGTGGAAACTTATCTTAAACTAATTGAAAAAATCAGGAACTCCCTTCCCGATGCCATTATTCGTTCTACCTTTCTTGTAGGATTTCCAGGTGAAGGGAAAAAAGACTTTGAAAGTCTTCTCTCATTTCAGGAAAAAGCACAGATAGACTGGCTGGGTGTTTTTACTTATTCCAGAGAAGAGAGTACACCAGCCTATCGTTATCGAGGCGGGATTGCACATAGGTTTTATCACCCTGTTGCTGTTAAACGAAAAGAGCTCTTAGAGAAGAAACAGTGCGCTATAACTATAAAAAGACTTAAACGTTTTTTGGGTAAAAGACTTCGTGTGCTCATAGAAGAAGAGATAGAGGGAGAAAAATTATATCTCGGCAGAGCCTATATTCATGCACCCGATGTGGACGGACTCATTGTTGCGCAAACTCCCGAGAAAGTGAAGTTAACCCCAGGCACCCTGATTGAATGCATGGTTAGAAATGTAAGAGGAGTTGATCTTATTGCTGACACCCTTTTTATGAAATAGATCGTTATGCATAATACCTGTGGTTTTTCTTCTCTTCGGGATAAAGAGCATTCATATACCTCTTAAGCTCCGAGGTTAACATGGCAAGACGCTCCAGGTTAAAGGGAAAAGTGAAGAGAACAAATTTTCTTATTATATACTGAGTCTTATCCCTTACCATTTTGTGGGGTACAAATGCGGAAATACCCAGAGCTTCCTTTAAAACGGGTAAAAGATATCTTTTTATGTTCAAGATTAACTGTTCCAGCTCTTGAATGCCAGAACGTATTAACTTCTCATCGCCCGGATGGATGGTGGTAATGGAAACAAGATTTCTTATCTCCGGCAGGGTTCTGGAATCCATGGGAAGATCATCGATAATAATGGCAAACCAGGTACGATCAAAATGATTTTCAAAGACCTCTTTTATTTCCCCTATTATCCTTAATATTTCCTCTTCACCGACTCTTGAGGTGAAATTAAAATCCTTACTCCGGGTTAATTTTTTAAGCTGCACGTTACACCCCTGGTATCAGATTGAATAAATTGTTTCTGCTACATCTTATTTTTCGGAAAAGATTGAGAATTGCTTGATAGACTTTTATTCAAGAAAAATGCTCTACAAGCCTAAGTAAAAATTCCTGAGCTCTTTTAGCAGCAAGACTTCTGTTTTTCCTGTATTCCATGAGGAGTCCTATCAACCCCGAGCTTTCCCTTCTGGAAACATCCGATATTCCGCGGACAATTAAAAAAGGAAGACCGTACCTGGTACAAACCTGAGCGGCGGCTGCCCCCTCCATCTCTGAACAGAGCAGTTCAAACTGAGTGTATACTTCCTCTGCAATGGTTAAATTGACTGTAAGAATGGTGTCAGATGTGGATATGTTTCCAATTCTGACTTTGCAGTTACAGTTTGCACCATATTCTTCTGCCACATTTTTTACCCTCTCAAGAAGTTTCTGCGAAGGGTAGAACTGATGAAAAAATTTCCCCTCTTTTGTTTTTAACAGTGGCAGCCAGGGAAGCCTGTCTTTGAAAAGATTTCTCCAGGGTGCATCTGCCTCTAGCCCTATATCCGTGTAAAGTACTGACTGTGATACGACTATGTCCCCAACCCCCATTCCAGTTGAGGGGATTGTACCCGCAGTACCTGTATAGAAAAGCACATCCGGTTTAAATGTCTCTATTGCAAGGGTAACACCAGAAGAGGCATTTACCTTCCCCCATCCCGTGGCTCCCACAACTGTTTTATGACTTCCAAGCAGGCCATAGCTGAAAACTATACCTGCCTTTTTTGTTTTTTCCGGCTTTTTAAGTTTTTTCTGGATTTGACTGACTTCGTGCTTAAATGCGCCTAATATGGCTATTTTATCTATCAATGACTACCTGATGACCCTTGCACTTCCCCCACCCATGATTCTCTCAACTTCTTTAACCGTAGCCATGGAGGTATCACCCGGGGTAGTCATGGCCAGGGCACCGTGAGCTGCACCGTACTCCACCGCCTTCTGGGGATCACCGGTGGTCATCAATCCGTATATAAGCCCGGAAGCAAAGCTGTCGCCCCCTCCTACCCGATCCATGATCTCCAGATTTTCCCGCTTTTCTGCCTCGTAGAAATTACCCCCTGCCCAGCAGATAGCCCCCCAGTCGTTTATGGTGGCAGTTTTAACTGTTCGCAGTGTCGTGGCAATAACCTTGAAATTGGGATACTCCTTTACGACCCTCTCTATCATCCTTTTATAGCTATCTACATCGAGCTCTCTCAAAGTTTCATCCACGCCTTCTACCTCGAATCCCAGACAGGCGGTAAAATCCTCCTCATTGCCGATCATTACATCCACATATCGAGCCAGATTTTTATTAACCTCCTGAGCCTTCTCCTTTCCACCGTTGGCCTTCCAGAGGGAGGCACGATAATTCAAATCATAGGAGATGATAGTCCCGTATTTACGGGCAGTCTGCATGGCCTCCTCTATTACCGCCGGTGTGGTTGGTGAAAGAGCTGCAAATATCCCCCCTGTGTGGAACCATCTTACACCTTTCTTTCCGAAAATCTCTTCCCAGTCGATATCGCCTTTTTTAAGCTGAGAAGCAGCGCTGTTTCCCCTGTCGGATGTCCCCAGTGCCCCTCTTATTCCGAACCCTCGCTCGGTAAAGTTAAGCCCGTTGCGAACGGTACGCCCGATCCCGTCATAGGGAACCCACTTTATATAGGCAACATCAACACCTCCCTGCATTATAAAATCCTCAAGGAGTCTTCCCACTTCGTTCTCTGCAAAGGATGTAATAACCGCCGTTCTCATCCCAAAACACTTTCTAAGAGCTCTGGTAACGTTATACTCACCGCCTCCTTCCCACACTCGAAACCATCTTGCAGTTCTCACTCTTCCCTCTCCGGGATCGAAGCGAAGCATTATCTCCCCGAGAGAGACACAATCATAAGCACATTCTTCCTTTCCGCGTATGCTTAACACTGCCATAACTCACCTCTTTCCTTTTTTAATTGTTGCTTTTATTTTATCTGATATTGCAATTATCGTTAAGGGGGAAAGGAGAGGATTCTATAAAACTCTAACCCAACCCGTAACGCTCCATTTCTCATGCCGTATATTACTCTGCCTCTTTTCTCTTTTCCGTTAAATCCCGCCCTCCCTGAAAGGTGCCGGTAGTTGACAATCTTACGAAATTGGTATAAAATTATATATATATTGCCGAAAATCGTTTAAAAAAAGGAGGAATATTATGATTATCGGTACGGTGAAGGAGATAAAACCCCACGAGTATCGGGTGGGTCTCACTCCCTCCTGTGTAAATGCCTTTGTCAATCACGGACATACAGTAATTGTAGAGAAGAGTGCAGGAGTGCAGACCGGCTTCACGGATAATGAGTATAAAGAGGCGGGAGCAAAAATCGAAGCCGATAGAGAGAAGATTTACAGTCAGTGTGATATGATCGTAAAGGTAAAGGAACCCCTTCCGGAGGAGTACGATCTTCTCCGGGAAGATCAGATTCTCTTTACCTATCTTCACCTCGCCGCATCCCGGCAACTTACCCAGGCACTTCTCGGGCGAAAGATTAAAGGGGTAGCCTATGAGACTATCGAAACGGAAAGAGGTGCCCTCCCATGTCTTAAACCCATGAGCGAGATAGCGGGGCGGTT
>QNBH01000116.1 GCA_003645645.1 Spirochaetota bacterium
AAATATTTTTTTACCATACCATTTATTAAAATAATGACATTAAAAAAGAATTATTTCAATTATTTACCCTTTTTTTCTTTAAGTTTTCTCAATTCTTTGTCAAAAGTATCGGCGAAGGCCTTAACCTCTTTTCTCCCATACCTGGAAGGTTTTCCCTCTTGAATCCCGGAGATTCTTAACTCTTCCATGAAGTTTCTCTCCCAGAGTCTTTCCCTGATGTTGTTGCTTGTAAAGACGTCTCCACGGTCGTTTATAACTACCACTCCCTGCTTGACAAGTTCCGAGGCAAGTGGAATATCTCTCGTTATAACCAGATCATCTGTAGTGGCTTTACTAATTATATATCTATCTGCACTACTCTCTTCCTTCCCTGCAACCACCATGGAAACTCTCTGTCCCTCGGAAAGAGGTATTTTCCTGTTGGCTACAAAAATTGCCTCGATCGATTCCCTCACGGAAGCTTTTACAATAATTTCACGAACTCTGCTCGGGCATGAATCGGCATCCACAAGTATTTTCAAACCCCCTGCTCCTCGTTTATTAAAAATGCGGAACTACAGCGCGGTAAACCGTTATTTCTCCACATATTTCGTAATTACAGGCGGAAGCGTAAATAAAAACAGATTCCCCCCTGTTAAGAGGAAGTTCTTCTCCCGATAAGGGACATTTTATACTACCCCTGCCTTCAGTACTTATTATAATCTCTGGTGTCCCCTGCTTCCGCCTTCTAAATATTTTGCCTCCTTTAAGTGATATTCTGGAAAGCCTGAACTCCTCTGCCGGAGAATGATATACTTCTTCACCATCTTCTGCCCGTACCGGTTTTATAATTTCTGTCGGATGATCGGAAAAATCCAGAATATTTAAAAGCTCTTCCACATCAACATGTTTATTGGTCAGAGCTCCTCGAAGAACATTATCTGAGTTTGCCATAAGTTCAATTCCTACACCCTTAAGGTAGGCATGAAGCACACCAGCTCTCTGGAAGAGAGCTTCTCCGGGATTGAGACAGATCAGATTAAGCAAAAGAGGACTGAGTATGCCCACATCTCCCGGATGTTCCCGGTTAAGTTGTAGTATCCATTCAAAATGATCTCCGGAAAGTCCTTTGGCTTTTGATATTGCCTCCTTTACGGTGTCTTCTTTCCTCTCTTTATCCAGTGTGAGAAGGGTTCTGAACAAGTCTCTTAACCCCTGTGAGGTGAGATTATTTTTAAAGGCTTCTACCTCCTTTTGGATAGAGCCAAGGTTTAGCTCTGAGAAAAGCTCTGCGATCTCTCCTTTTCTTCTAAATCCATTCATCGCCCAGAAGGGAGTAAGGGCGGAGATTATCTCGGGCTTATGATTTTTATCCTTATAATTCCTGTTGAAAGCATCGGGAGGAATCCCCTCTTTCTCTTCCCTGATAAACCCTTCCTCCGCCTGTTTTTTGTCTGGATGTGCCTGTATGGACAGTGATTTATCTGCAGCCAGAACCTTAAACAAAAAGGGGAGATTTTGGCCGAACCTCTCTGATGTTGATTTTCCCAAAATGGCTTCCGGGTCGGCTGATATCTCCTCGTCCAGAGGTATTCTCCTGCCGTTTTTGATTAGAAGAGATGGAGCCTGTGGATGAGCTCCCATCCACAACTCGGCCTGCGGCTTTCCGTAAGGATTGGCTCTGCCCAACAACTCGGGAATGGCGTCAGGTGACCCCCAATCATAATCCTTTATCCGGTTCTCTAATTTATATATTTGCACTGTAATATTTTATACTAAAATAAAAACCTAAGGTCAATGGGAGTATTGCAAACTTTATTTGGATCTTGACACCACTATACCCACAAGCATAGAGTGAACATGAATTGCATGGATTTAAACAAACTGCTTGAACTTCCTCACAGACGATTCAATCCTCTTACCGGAGAGTGGATACTGGTATCACCACATAGAACAGCACGTCCCTGGCAGGGAGAGAGGGAAGAGAGGGAGAAGGCAGGGAAGCCTTCCTACGATCCAAACTGCTATCTATGTCCTGGAAACCGGCGAGCGGGCGGCCTTACAAATCCGAATTATCAAACTACATATAGTTTTATAAACGATTTTCCTGCACTTATACCGGATATTCACTTCGATGAATCGACGGATCTCAAGTTTGAAAGGGGAAGAAATCTTTTGCTGGCAAAGCCGGAAAGAGGTATTTGCAAGGTCATCTGTTTTTCACCCCGTCATGATCTTACTCTCGCTACAATGAGAGAAGAGGAGATACTTCCTGTGGTAGAGCTCTGGATAAAAGAGTATGAGGAGTTGGGTTCCAGGCCATTTATTAATTATGTGCAGATTTTTGAAAACAGGGGTGTGATTATGGGCTGCTCAAACCATCATCCCCATGGTCAGGTGTGGGCTACCAGCAGTATTCCCAATCAGCTCGACTTGGAAACACGTAATCAACAGGAATACAAATCGACCAACGGTAGCTGCCTTATCTGTGACTATCTGAAACTCGAGCTTGATCTTAAAGAGAGGGTTGTTTACTCCAACGACTCATTCGTGGTTGTAGTACCCTTCTGGGCAATCTGGCCCTTCGAGATAATGGTGATTCCCGGTAAACACATGACATCCATTTCGGAAATGGGAAGGCAGGAAAGACTGGCCCTTGCTGAAAGTCTCAGAATAACAGGCATCCGATACGATAATCTTTTTCTAACCGACTTCCCCTACTCTATGGGTATCCACCAGCGACCCACAGATGGGAAGGAGCATCGGGAGTGGCATTTTCACCTACACTATTACCCGCCCCTGCTGAGGTCGGCTACCGTAAAAAAATTTATGGTTGGATTTGAGATGCTCGCAATGCCTCAGAGGGATATAACGGCGGAGAAAGCGGCAGAGAGGCTGAAAGAGCAATCTGATATACACTACAGGGTAAGATAGGTGAAAGAGCGATCAACAGAACAATGTCTGAATGCCGTAGAATCGGAGGTGTTTCTCCGAACCATCGGTAAACTCTATTTTCCCACTTCTTACAAGGTCTGTAGAGATAGATATAAAAGCCTTTTAGAATCCGCCATAGAGAAGTTCTCTCCACAAAAACTCGTAGTTTTAAGTGTTCCCGGCCGTACAGAGCTCGGGGGTAACCACACCGATCACAATCGAGGTAAAGTACTTGCAGCTGGGATCTGTTTGGATGCAGTAGGGGCTTTCGAGAAAGCAAAGTCTAATGTTGTAAGCTTGTTTTCTGAAGGTTATAAAAATCCTTTCGTTGTAAACCTCTCCTGCCTTGAACCAGTTAAGGCCGAAGAAGGCAGCACAGAAGCACTGATCAAGGGAGTGGCTGCAACCCTTCGAAGAAGGGGATTTAAAATAGGAGGATGGAAGGGGTATGTTAAAAGCGATGTACTTCCGGGGCTTGGGCTCAGCTCATCGGCGGTTATTGAGCTTTTGATCGGTGGAGTCTTTAATTACCTTTTCAATAATGGGAATATCCCGCGAATGGAACTTGCCCTGGCAGGCAAATATGCAGAAAACCACTATTTTGGTAAGCCCTGCGGCCTCATGGATCAAATCGCCTGCGCGGAAGGCGGAATTGTTGCTATAGATTTTGGCAGATCATCAAGCCTCAAAGGAAACACTCAGGGCTATCCTTTAATTGAGAAACTCAAGTTGACTTTTACCGATTACGGCTACCAACTGGTGGTTATAGATACGGGGGCAAGCCATGTGGACCTCGGCAGAGAATACGCCTCTATACCCTCCGACATGAAGGCAGTAGCGTCTGCCCTTGGCGTAGAGTTTCTCGGAAATACTACCAGAGAGCAGTTGCTTAAAAATGTTTCTCTGCTAAGAGTAAAGGCAGGGGACAGGGCGATATTGCGAGCTCTCCATTTTTTTAAAGAAAACTTAAGAGTGGAGGATCAGGTTAATGCCCTTAAAAGAAAAGATATAAAATCGTTCCTTGCGCTTGTAAAAGAATCGGGTGATTCTTCCTGGAAGCTTCTTCAAAACTGCTATCTCCGGGGGGATATTCCAAAAGTGGATTTTACAGAAAAACCAGTGCCGACCGCTTCTGCCAATTCAAAGAGCTGTGAACCGCATTCGTCTTTTACAAATTCAGCAGAGTGGGGAGGTGCCCCCTTTGCCCACAGCCCTTTGATCGTTCCTCCCATAACCAGCCACAAGAGTTCAGAAGAATGGGGAGTTGCCCTTGGAATTGTACTAACAGAGGAGTTTACGGAGAAGGGCGGGGTGGCACGGGTACATGGAGGTGGATTTACCGGAACTGTACAGGCATACATCCCCCTTGAGTTGGAAGAGGAGTACCGGAGAAAGATGGAAGGGGTTTTCGGAGAAGGCTCCGTTACTCCTCTCTTTATCAGGGAAGAAGGTATTACCAGAGTGCTGTAATCCCAATGCCTGGTCTTGACTTTTTACCCTGTTTTTTGTCTACATTAGTATGACCAGAATAAATAAATGCAGGAGAAATTATCCATGAATGATGTGTCGTTACTTCAAAAGCTCAGATATCAGTATAAGCCAAAACTTCCCGCCATATTTCAGGAGGATATCCGCAATATAACAATAGAAAAGGGTGAGCCTACAGAATCGGTCGGCAATCAGACCGAGCTCAAGCAGATGTTTGAGAAAACCTACGGAAGACCGGTAATAACTTTTACAAGAGGTAAAAATCCAAATATCTCCCTTAAGAGAAACGTGGGGGTTGTACTCTCGGGCGGACAAGCTCCCGGAGGACACAATGTAATCGCAGGTTTATTCGATGCATTGACAAAATCGAACAGTCAATCAAAACTATTCGGCTTTCTGGGAGGCCCTTCCGGAATCCTGGAAAACAAGGCTATTGAGCTTACCCCGCAATATATCGACACTTACAGGAATACCGGCGGCTTTGACATGATCGGTTCGGGGAGGACAAAGATAGAAACGGAAGAGCAATTCGAAACAAGTTTACACACTTTAAAAGAAAGAGACATCCGGTCACTTGTAATTATCGGAGGAGATGATTCCAATACAAATGCAGCTCTACTGGCTGAGTACGTCCTGAAAAAAGGAGAGGAGATGACCATTATAGGAGTTCCGAAGACTATAGACGGCGATCTGAGGGGTGAACATGTAGATGTCTCTTTTGGATTCGATTCTGCAACAAAGGTCTACTCCGAGCTTATAGGCAATATCGCCAGAGATACTAATTCTGCAAAGAAGTACTGGCACTTTATAAAGCTTATGGGCAGATCGGCCTCTCATATCTGTCTCGAATGTGCACTTAAAACCCATCCCAATATTGCCATAATCTCGGAAGAGGTTGAAGATACCCAGAAAACCCTCAACCAGATCGTGGAAGATATTGTTGATGTTATAGTGAGGCGTTCCGAAAACGGTGAAAACTTCGGCATTACCCTGATACCGGAGGGACTCATCGAGTTTATTCCGGAAGTAGGAAAACTTATAACAGAGCTTAACAAGTTACTCGCAGAACATGAGCTTCACTTTAACTCCCTTAAGACCTTCGAGGATCAATCCGAATGGGTAAACAAAAATCTATCCAGGGACTCATCATACGTATTCTCATCACTACCCTACCCCATACAGCGTCAGTTACTCATAGACAGGGACCCACACGGGAATGTACAGGTATCCCGTATCGAAACGGAAAAATTGCTTCTCGATCTTGTCAGCGATAGATTGGGAGAATTAAAAAATGAGGGCAAATACAGAGGAAAGTTCAGCTCCCAAACCCATTTCCTGGGATACGAAGGAAGATCGGGCTTCCCAACCAATTTCGATGCAGACTACGCATACTCCCTGGGATACAACGCCTTTCTTCTCATTGCAGAAGGACTGACCGGTTATATGACTGCCATAAAGAACCTGGTAAAACCCGTTGAAGACTGGATTCCAGGAGGAGTACCCATCACCATGATGATGAATCTGGAAGAACGGAAGGGGAAGCTCAAACCGGTTATTAAGAAGGCAATGGTAGATTTAAAGGGGAAGGCATTCAAAACCTTTGTGCGCCACCGCAACGAGTGGGCTGTAAAGACATCCTATGTTTATCCCGGCTCTACCCAATACTTCGGACCTGCGGAGTTGTGTGAGGTAAGACCTGAAAGCCTCCTGCTGGAAAGCAAGGATTAAGAAGAGTTAGCCTTCTCCTCTCCTATTAATCCCTGCGGACGGAATCGGAGAACAACCTGAAAGAGAAGGGCTACTACTATAATATTGATATAGCCGGATTGAGCTGCCCATGATGAAGGAAGAAAGTCGGTGAGAAACTCTGTGAAAATCCATTCGTAGATTTATCAACTCCTGGAAGGTATCCTGTATAACTGATTTAAGAACCATAACCATTGACTTTACTCTGGCTTGTTAATACGGAAAAGGGGTTATGGGGGGTAGCATTATCCTCGACATTGCTCCCAATAAAAGAGACTTTCTACGATCATCGCCAGATTGCTGATGCTGTTATTGCACGCAATCCTCAGAAAGCGAAAAACGAAATGATAAAACACCGCGGAAGGTGGTCCGTGCTCCTGAAAAAACTCTACGAAGAATCGAGGACGCAAAAGGCAGATCGGAATAACTTCAGTAACCGGGCGGTACAGCCTTTTGCTCCCGCAATCCCGTTTGGAGGCAATCTCTATAATCTGGCTTTTAAAATTTCTTTAATATCTTCCTTATCCAGTTCAAGGGGTGTATTTTTAATACCCGATTTAGCTGCTATCAATCCGACTGCCTGAGTGTCGATTCCATAAGCACTCAACCGGGGGACTTTAAACTCATTTATCCAACCATTTAGAACTCTCACCAGAAGAGCACAGTCTTTGGAGGCACTATCCTCTGTGCTTCCTCCTAGAATCCTGCCTGCTTCTGCATATTTTTCTATGGCCTCCTTGTTTGCCGATGGGTTTTCGAACAATCTCTCGATTATACGATCCGTCGCCGCCCCTATTAGTGTTCCGCATACAACACCGTGGGGAACAGGGAAAAGTCCACCCAAAGCACCGGCTATTCCATGCACCACACCAAGCCCCGCATTTGCCAGGGCAATACCCGAAATGTATGCAGAATAGGCCATATCGGCGCGAGCCTGTAGATCTCTTTCTCCATCTCTAACAGCTCTGGGAAAGCTCTTGCCTGCATGATGAAGGGCACTTCGAACGAGTGCATCTGTAAAAGGATTTGCCGTACTGGAGACAAACGCCTCCACCAGTTGTGTTATTGCATCGAGGCCGGAATAGGCGCTTATATCAGGAGGGCATGAGAGTATCAACTCCGGGTCGATAACCGCAAAATCGGGTACATAGTTATCGTGTCGAAACGACTTTTTAAATCCGTTCTCTCCTACCCTGCTTATTACTGCATTCTTGGTAGCCTCTGCACCTGTTCCCGAAGTGGTCGGTACAGCGATAAAGGGGAGCTTCTTTCCGGTAGGCTTCCTCGTTCCCACACCTTCAAGGTAATCCTCTATAGAGCCGCTTGCTTTAAGCATGGCGGATACAGCCTTTCCGGTATCTATCACACTGCCACCTCCCACGGATATGCAGGCATCCGGTCGATCCTGCCGGTTTTCTTCTGCTATTCGATCCACCAGTTCCGGGGAAGGTTCTCCGGAGATGAAATAGTGGGTAAACTTAATCCCTCCTGTTTTTAGGGAATCTAAAAGGCTGTTCCCCCAATTGCTTGTTCTGAAAGATCCTGAACCTGTAAAAAGAATTACCTTCTTCCAACTTTGCTCTTTTAAAAGAACTGTAAGGGTTTCAAGCCTTCCCTGGCCAAAAATCAGATAGGGAAGCCTGGCTATTTTAAAAGATTTCATAAAAAAATTATAAAGAGAATTTGTGTGACGTGTCAAAGGATTCTTATAGTGTATAAGCGATGGACTTATTTCCTTTCACTTTAGACCAAATTACTGGTAATGGCGGATTCGCCCTCTATATTTGTCTCTGTATTTCCTGTTATACTCCTCGCCCCCTTTTATATTTCCTGAAAGCAGAACTGGGGGCTCTATACCTTTATCCGCACAAATCTCGATTGCCCGCACAATTATTGAGTTTACTATAAAAACCATGGGATAGGTCGATCCGGCGCCGACTTTTACCGGAACACCCGCCACTTCCAGTAATGCATCTCCTACAGGCACATGAGCATCTACAACCAGATCCACCAGATCGTGTAAATTCTTGTTACTCGGATGCCTGTTAGGTATATTTGGCTCCACCTGTTCTGCAAATTGCACTGAAGTTACACCTATGGTTCGTATCCCCATAGCCCCTGCGGTTTCCGCTGCATCGATAGTCATTGGATTGATCCCGTTAACATTACAGATAATAAGCAGATCGCCCTTTTCCAATCCATAATAATTGAATATTTGTTTTGAGAATCCCATTACCCTTTCTGTTTTTGGAGTGCCATCAAAATCGGTCAACCCGGGTGGGAATATTCCCTGTACATTACACAACCCTCCAGCCCTTAGAAAAAGTTCCATCGCAGACATTATGGAATGAGCGCCGGTTCCAAATACATAGAACAGCTTGTCCTCTATAACAGTCTGTGCCACCCATTGGGCAGCTTTTTCTATATTTTCTCTCTCTTTTTTTGCAATGGTTTTGAGTATCTGCCCGATTTTATCTAAATATTCTCTTACTATATCCATATAATTCCCCCTTGCTGGTTTTTTCTGAAACAGAGCTTCTGCTCTCCATTGATCTGACCGTGTTTCGGATAAATTTAGCGAAACAGATATATAACCACCGTTAAAGGCAGTATCTTTCTTTCTTAGTAAATGAACAAGAAAAATATGGCGGCTGCCCGGCAGAAAAAGCCAGGGCAGCCCTGCTCCTTATGGGGTGAAGATCCCCCCGGGTAACCTCAGGGTAATTTGCTACTGCATTAGATACCCTCATTAATTCTTTTCATCTGGAGTTCTGCATCCTTAAGAGCCTGTTCGACTGACTTGATTCCGCTGAGGGCGGCGTTCATTTCCGGCCATAAGGCACGGTCCAGCTCTCCCTGTTTTCTGGCTCTTTCCAATTGTACAACTTTAACAGCCTCAAGAATACGATTTTGTAATTCAGTCCATTCCTCCAAAGTAAGATTTACCTTTTCCAGCTCTTCTTTTGGAGGATTCTTTACCCTAGGATCTTCATAAACATCTGGCATCAATGCTACATTACCGAACTCCTTGACCACTTCGGTTACCTGGCCTTCGTAACTGGTATAGTATTTAATAAAATCTCTGGCATACGATTTATAACGCGAGGCTTTATTAAGAATCAAAGGAGTAGTGATGGTAATCGATGAAGGTTTACCACCCGGCAGAACAGGAAGAAGAGCCCAGCTCCATTTGTGAGCTATTTTCGAATCTTCAGCATTTAGCAATTTGCCCATCCATGTCCAGGAGAAAACCATTGCAGCACTTCCGGACTTCAGTGCTTGAAGGCACTCGTTGGAACCATATGTGTTTACTCCCGGCGGAGATATTTTATGCTTATTCCTTAAATCTACGATCGCCTGTAGTGCCTTACGTCCTTCAGGGGAATTAACCGTGATGTTATTGTCATCATACACTTTGCCACCCAGTTGATGAATAAGCGTATAAACTACATCGCCGAAGTGAGTCACAGGCTGTCCTGCATGTACAACCCCCCACTGATCAATCGTGCCATCACCGTTTAGATCCCTTGTAGCCCATTTGCCGAACTCAATAAACTCATCCCATGTTCCGGGAGGCTCTGTTCTCCCGAATTCCTCGAGTAAATCGGTTCTATAATACATGACCATTACCATGTTCCCACCGTGGGCACCGTAGTAACTATCCTTATATTTCAATTGGATGTCGGCACCCTTCGTACCTCGATAGGAATAACTTCCAGAATGTTCTCTGAATGTGTGGATAAAAACATTCCGGCACGCCATCCTTCTAACAAGAATCTTTGTGACATTGTAGATATTGCCGTGGATGCATATGTGCCTCCAGGGGATGCATTGCTGGAAATTGGAGGTGTCGATGTCCCGGTAGGCCCTGGATCAACCTACCCTATGGTATTTATTGCCAATTCGATTGTTCTCAAAGTGATAGAGTTGCAACTCAAAGAGGGAATGATTCCGGAAGTAAGAAAGAGCGGCAATCTTAAAGGTGGACTGGAACGGAGCAAGGCTCTTTTCGATGATAAGTATTATTATAGAATAAAACACTACTAGTGTGTTGTTTTATTGGCAAGAAATCGTTTAAACAGTTGTCGGCAACTATAGAGGGAGGCTAAAAACACCTATGAGATTGATTTCATCTAAAGGTAGACTGAACTTCAGGGTAATACCCTCAAGGCTAATTCTGTTATCAATTGTACTTTTTATCATTCTGTGGTCAGTCGGACCACTTTACTGGATTTTTATCACAGGATTAAAAACTTCCGAAGAAGTTTACTGGTATCCACCGAGTCTCATCCCCACAAAACCCACATTAGAAAGCTTAAAATATATCTTTACCGAACGTCCCTTTGGTTATTATCTCAGAAACTCAACAATTGTGGCCTTATCCACAGTTGTTATTTCCATTACACTCGCAACCCTTACTGGATATGGCTTTGCTAAATTCCAATTTCGAGGAAAGGGAATCTGGTTGATACTTATACTCCTGACACGTACTGTGCCTCCCGCATCTCTTCTTGTTCCATTTTACATAATGGGAAAGATGCTGGGAATCATAAATACACACATTATTTTAATTGCAGGATACGTATATCTGACTCTACCCTTAAACATCTGGATAGTTATAGGCTTTTTTGAACAATTTCCCGATGAGTTGATAGATGCGGCAGAAATCGACGGATGTACCAGGATCGCCGCTTTGTTCAGGGTGGTCCTTCCCTCACTTCTGCCAGCACTTACCGCAGTCGGTATTATAACCTTTATGCTGGCCTGGAATGAATTGTTGTACGGTGTTGTGCTCATAAACACCAAAAATGCCAAGACTCTCTCCCCCGGACTCACCGACTTTTTCGGAGACTTTCATATATTCTGGAACCAGCTTGCTTCTGCCGCAATTGTAGCCATTCTTCCTGCAATTGCCTTTACTGTCTTCTTCTCTCGTTATCTTGTGGCCGGTCTTGTAAGGGGCGCCGTTAAAGGATAGGAGAGGGAATGCACATTTTAGAGCATATACTAACAATGAAAAACCAATGTTTTGGAGGTGGAGTTTATGGTTTTTGAAAATGTTTGCCGAATACCGGGTAAAACAGGATGGTATGAAATCAAGTTTAAAGGAGATACTCTAAGAGAACTTATTCCTGTTGAAAAGCCAGACACAGGTGTAAAAACACTCTGGTTTACCAAGGGGCTTTTCGATATTCAGGTAAATGGTATGCTTGGGCATAACCTCTCGGAGGAGGATCTGGATAAGGCTAAGGTTGCAGAAATAGAGCATGAATTGGAAAAACATGGAATACTCCGATGGTGCCCTACAATTACAACCCAGAATGCATCTATAGTTAAGAGAAACCTGGCCATTATTAGAGATGCCATTAAAGATAAATCGGCTTTCAACATCCACTGCGTTCACATGGAAGGCCATTACATATCTTCCGAGGACGGTTACCGTGGTGTTCACAGGAAACAGTTCATCAGGGATCCAGATCCCACCGAATTCGACGAATGGCAAAACACAAGCAGGGATAATATAGGTCTTTTCTCTCTTGCACCCGAGCGGTCCGGCGCGATCGATTTTATCCGAAAGCTTAAGAACAGTGGAGTAAGGGTAGCTCTTGCCCACCATAATGCGGATTACAGCATGATTCGGCAGGCTTTGGCTGCTGGAGCCGATCTCAGCTCACACCTTGTAAACGGTTGCGCTAAAACGATTCATCGACAACATAACGTCATCTGGTCACAACTTGCACTGGATGAGCTTTGGGCAAGTTTTATCGCAGATGGTTATCATATACCCCACTATACGCTCAGAGCCGTAATTAAAGCCAAAGGAACAAGTAAATCCATTCTCATATCAGATCTTGCCCATCTTTCCGGCCTCCCGGACGGTGAATACAGTAAAAATGAGCTTACTGTAGTTGTCCAGAACGGAGGTCTCTGGGTAAAGGGAGAGGGCACAAATCTCTTAAGCGGAGCGATAAAGACATTGGAACAAGATTGTACATATCTTGCTTCCCATTCGGGATTTACAATAGAAGAAGCCTTGATAATGGCTTCAACGAATCCTGCCAGATATTTTGGAATTGAACATATGTTCGAGATATTTCCGGGAGCCCAAGGACCTTTCGTGGATTTTGCATGGGATGGAA
>QNBH01000117.1 GCA_003645645.1 Spirochaetota bacterium
CTACAAAAGAAATACCTGCCAGTACAAAAACAGGATGAATCAGAGCCATCACGCCTGAGATGAATAGAATAAATAACCTGAAATCTCTTCCCCTTCCCGCTGTAATCCATCTGCCTTTGTAGCGATAGCCAAAATCTGTAACCGATTTTGCCGATGTGTAGCTGACCATCAGATTTCCCACTACAGCAAGAATAGAGAATGCCCATATCAGGGGCGCGGATAAGGACTTTAGGGAAGTCAGTGAAAAATATAACATACCGAAAAGCAAAAATGTGTCTGCATACCTGTCAAATATGGAGTCCAGAAAACCCCCAAATGAAGTCCCCGTTTTTTTAAGCCTTGCAATCTCCCCATCGCATCCATCCAGTATGCTTGCTATTTGGAGAATAATTGCACCCGGCAGCGGCCGCAGAAGAAAGAAAGCCGTGCCTGCCAGTATGGCGGTTAAGAAGCTTATAATAGATGCGATATTGGGAGTGATATCGGGAAATAGATTGAGCAGTAGAGGAGAAAATATTCTGGTCGAAACTTTTCTATTGATTTTCCGGGAAACCCATCCGTCAAGAGGCTTTCCTGATCTAAAAAAAATGTGCCTCTCAGCCCTTTTTAGATCCTTCACAGTATCGATATCTTTCCAGTAGCGACTATCAATATCGAACACTTTCGCCTTACCCCTGTCTGCAAGAACCTGGACTCCTCCGGAAAGTGAACTATTTCCCTTAGCCGTACTTTCCTCTATTCCGCTGAAAATAGAGTGGGTACAGAGAAACATTCCTGTATCGAAGGCATTGTATTCAGGTAGTTCCTTTCCTATATTAACGATAAACCCGTTCTCCACCTTAACTCTTGTAACATCTTCTATGTCTACATTTGTGTTTCCCTTAATTCTGGAATCTGTAGCGAGTATTATTTCGCCTTCTCCGATTGGCTGCTTGATAAGATCGGAGAGTGTTGAGGGCTCAAAGAGATGATCAGCCATAAGAAGCACAAAGGTATTTTTTAAGTAAGGAGAGGCTGTTAGAACAGATACTCCGTTGCCTTCAGATTCCCACTTCTGGTTGTAGATACATGTTATATTTAACTTTCTTCGCAAAGACAGCTCAGACAGGTAGTACTCTATCCTGTCTCTCTGATAACCTGTAACTACATAGAAGTTCTTAAGCCCCGCTTCTTCTGCGGTAAGGATAACCCTCTCAATTAGCGGGAGCCCGGCAACTCTGAGAAGAGGTTTTACCAGTTTTTTCTCCGATAATCTGCTGCCTCTTCCCGCTGCAATAATCAGACAGTCCGCAAGAGGGTGTTGTAGTGTGCTTTGCCTTTTCAACTGGTAACTCACTAAAATAGTAGTAGAAAAAAAGTAATCTTGTTAATAACGGCTTGTTATTTATGTAGATGCCTGCAGGAATCTACCCGCCAGCCTACCCAATATATTTTTCCGCTCAGAATGATAGTTTGTTATGCTTAGTGTGTCAAGCAGAAAATTGACTCTCTGTTGCTTTCCTCGCATTCATTCAGCGCTTACTAGTTTCAAGTCCAGGTCATTCAACAGTTAGCTGGCTATATTTCAGGAAGCTTATCTGATGATATGTTCTCCCCTGGAATTACTGCCTCCTATGAAAATAGAATAGACAAACAAATACTCCCATTATTTATCCAAACATGTTATAATGCTTTCATGCCTACAGTATTGATGATGCTTGGAATGAACGAGATGAACCGCCTCATATCCATTGCCGGAAGGGCGATTGTGAATGTAAGTTCTGGTTTCACATCGAGAAGTATGAAATTTCAGAAGCCTATACCTATAACCTTTCCCCGAGAGACACAAGGGAGATTAAGAAAATTATTTATCAACACTTTGATTATCTTGTATCAGAATGGGGAAGATTTCAGGAGGGAAAAAATGGGTAAGTATCATAAAGAATTCCACCAATATACTGCGAAAATTGACCACTTGTTGTAAAACCGGCTTTCACGCGCTCAAATATCAAGTTTTGAAATCAGCAGATTGCGTAAGTGGTTAAAATACTGTGGATCAATTAAATGCCGGTTCTTTTCGAGCCGTCTCCGCCTTCAAATCGGCATCCTGTCATTTTGCGCTACTATCATCGCACTTGTTCAGCACGCTTCATCTCATGTCCGGAGTAAAGGGCTTGGGCGATGCTGGACTTGAACCAGCGACTTCTACCGTGTGAAGGTAGCACTCTCCCGCTGAGTTAATCGCCCCTGTTTGTATAAATATAATAACAAACACTAATAATATTTGCAATAATATTTTTTTTAAATCACAGAACAATAGCGAAATGTGAAAGAAATCGTATAATAATTCATAACATCTAAGAATTTCAAGAAAAATCATTAACTGAGGTGAAATTAAATATCTATTATAAAAAGAATTATAAAATGAAAGTAATTTCTTCAGGTTGGTATTGATTTTGCTAGATATATTTCATCGAGATAAGCTAAATTACACAAGAACAACGGTAATTATAACTATGTTAGAAACATTGTCAACTACAGTTCGCACAAGAATTGAAACAGCAGAATCATTTCCTTATGAGCTTCAAACAGAAATAATAAGAAAGAGCATACATCTTTTAATAGCATTTGTACCTTTCTTCGCTTCTGTTGACATAGTCTTTACAATGACACTACTGGGCGGAGGGATAATCTTTTATTCTATCTCAGAGATGCTTCGCTACGAAGGGAAACAAGTCCTGATAATCTCATATTTAACGGCAATTGCCGCCCGTAAAAGAGACAGAGGAAAGTTTATACTCGGCCCTGTAACCCTCGGACTGGGTGCCATGCTTGCACTGTTATTCTATCCCGAACCTGCAGCCTCCCTTGCCATATATGCTCTGGCTTTCGGTGATGGGTTTTCAAGCGTTTTCGGTAAGATGTGGGGAAAGAGAGTTATTCCTCTTACAGGAGGAAAAACCTATGTAGGCAGTATCACCTGCTTTCTTACCGTATTTATAGTCTCTTTTCGGATAATTCAAAATATCCCCATCGCCTTTTCTCTTGCCCTAATCACCATGCTGCTCGAGGCAGTTCCTACGGGAGATATGGATAACATTCTCATTCCTGCAGGCACAGGATTTTTAGCTTATCGGCTTCTCCTGTAGCCTCTATAAAAAATTATATCCATAAATACATTACACGGTTTCTTCTGGCAAAGATGATAGTTCCACAAAGAAGTAAAATAAATCCCGTTACCACCAGATAGATAGAGAAAAAGAAAAACAGGAGCTCGTGTCCGGCAATCGTTATAAACAGGCTTCCTCCCATAAACAGGTATTCCCTGTTGCCCTTTAGATATAAAGCTAAAAGGTAGTTAAGAACCACTATCCCCTCTATAATCCAGAAAGCTATATGGATCTCCCTTCCATTTCCTATCTTATAGAGAAGGCTCTTGCCAAAAACGGTAGCATCCACTGGAATTGAATAGGCGAGGTAAAAAGAAATAAGAAAGCTAAAACCGAGAAATATGCTGAATTTCTGATATTTTATCCCTGTCGAGAACAGACCGGAAGAGAGAAGCGAGAAAATGCCGAAAAATCGTCCGAAATAGACAACACGTGTAAGAAACATCCCGTAATAAAAAGACATGTTATTCATTTGGATAAAAAGTATAGTGGTTCTGAATGCAGAAAAAGAGAGAGAAAGGATAAATATAGTAAAGAAAAACATCTCTGCCGATGTGGTCTTCTTGAAGTATTTCCTAAGGAGGATTCCTGCGGCGATTGAAAAAATGAAAAGTGAGAGAGAGCAAACAGTATAAGCATGCAAGGGGAAGAGGTTTTTATCCAGGGATTCTACGTCGATTTGAAAATTTATCCATGTGTTCTCAATAAAAACCGCAGAAAAACCGAAAAGAAAGAGAAGGAATAGTACAATAGAAGTGACAATCCCTATAATAAGAATGGTATCTCTGAATGCTATCGTCATAGGAACATTTAAGAATACTTTTAAAAAAAGGTCAAAGCCTGTTTGGAAGAGAAGAAATCTCTACAGTAATATTTTAAATGATCGATATTTATAATTAAGAGAGGAGAGGAGATGATAAAAAGGTGTTTAATAGCAGGTATTTTTTTTCTCTTTATAGGGCGGATTTTTGCTGGAGATATCGCCAGTTTTGTTAACCTGGGCTTTTCTGATGATTCCAGATATTTCATGTTCGCACAGTACGGAGTGGAAGAGGAAAACTCCTATCCATACGTTGATACCTTTATAGTGGATGTGTGGTCTAATCAATTTGTTTCAGGCGGAGTCTTAAATCGAGTCTATAAGGTATCTGTTCAACCCGGTTATCAAGGTATGGGCGCACTTTTTACAACCCTTAGAGAATCTTACCCCCTTATTAGTAGATACGGTATCAACCATTTGAAAACCGGGCGTATGGTCTATATCCTCCTGGACGGTGATGAGCCAAAGGCCGTGTTAAACTTCAGAGATTTCATTACCGGTAAAAATTATACGGTTACCCTAGTACAGTCAAAATTTGGCTCCGGCACCGATGTAAGTGCAGCCTTTCACATTGTGCTATCGGTTGTCGATTCCATGGGGAACAGCCTGAGAACATACAACATAGGGCTTCCAAATTACAGGCGGGATGGTGTAAAGAGCTATCGAATAAAGAAAATCATTGTCTCTCCGGATGAAAAATCGATGGTTTTTGTAGTAGAAAAAGAGATGGTCGACAAAAAAGGAATTAATATCCGTTATATGGTAGAGACGGTAAAGCTTAAATTAAATCCTCTTTAAACCTCCTATAAACACACACCTTGCCGTCTCTGCATGATAAGTTAACCAATCACTCAAATAATTAATCTCCTTTTCAATTAAGCTTTTTTGTATTAAACTTTAAAAACAAGTGCCGTAAAGGAGGAATGATGAAAGATACAGAAAAAGAACTGGAGGAGAAAAGACGAAAACTGCAGGAACTGATAAATTCCAGACCGCTGGCAAATTGTGCGGAAACCCATTCATCCGAAATAGATGTCAGGAGAGAGATAGAAATCGAAGAATTGGAAGAGGATATAAAGAAACTGGAGAGCCGTAAATAACAGAAGGATAATTCTCTTGATCGACAAGACCAAACAAAGATTGGGATACCTGGAAGGTGTTCTTTCTTCCATTGTTAATGTGGTTCTTTTCGCATTTAAACTCTGGGCCGGTCTCTTAACAGGGTCGGTTGCCATGATTGCAGACGCCTGGCATACTATCTTGGATACCTTAAGCTCCTTTGTAGTGCTTTTAGGATTTTACATATCGGGCAAACCGTATGACAAAGAACATCCTTTCGGACACGGACGAGCTGAAGTTATTGCATCAATAGTAATTGGCATCCTCCTCACCATTGTAGGATTTAATTTTATAAAGGATTCTTTCCTTCAACTGCATGAAAAAAAAGTTATTGCATATACGCCTCTCAGCATCATGGTTTTTGGTGTTTCCGCCTTTGTTAAAGAAGGTCTCGCCTGGTTTTCAATAAGAGTCGGTAAAAAAGTTGATTCCAAGAGCCTTGTAGCCGATGGCTGGCATCATCGAAGTGATGCTATCGCCTCTGCAATAGTAGTGGTGGGAGCCTTACTGGGGGGTCTCTTCTGGTGGATCGACAGCGTTCTCGGATTCATCGTTTCGGCTTTTATTCTGCTTGCTGCCTACGACGTTACCAGAGAAGGTGCGAATATCCTCCTCGGAGAGCGTATTGATACGGAACTCAAGAAACAAATCCAGAAGATAATCGAGGAGGAAGCCCCGGATGTTACCGGTTCGCACCATTTTCATGTTCACAGGTACGGTGATCATCTTGAGATAACCTTACACCTGGAAATGCCGGGAGATTATACACTTAACAATGCCCATGAGATAGCAACCAGGATTGAAAACGCTCTGCGTATTAATCTCAACGTTGAACCAACCATACATTTTGAACCGCAATCGGATAATCCGGACATCCATGCCTATCCGTAGTTAAATGAGAAATCAAGCTTCAAAGCGAAAAGGGCATTCTGCCCTTGAGAGAACGGGTAAGAGTCAATCTGTCGGCATACTCAAGATCGCCTCCCACAGGAAGCCCTGAGGCAAGACGGGTTATCTTTACACCCGTCGGCTCCAGTTGTTTTACAAGATAAAGCGCAGTGGTATCACCCTCTACCGTTGGATTGGTTGCTATTATTACCTCTTTTACGTTCCCTTCTTCAACTCTCTTTAGAAGTTTATCTATGAGAAGATCTTTCGGACCTATTCCATCAATAGGAGATAAAGCCCCCATTAAAACATGATAGAGTCCGCTGTACTCATTTGTGGATTCTATAATATAGACATCCTCCGATCTTTCCACAACACAGATAACAGTCCTGTCTCTTGCAGGATCTGTACATATTTCACAGGGATTGGTCTCTGTATAGTTACCGCAAATCGAGCACACCTTAATTCGCTCTTTCAATTGTTTTATCAGGCGGGATAGATTTTCAGAGAACTCCCTATCCTGCTTTAATAAATAATAGGCTATTCTTGATGCGCTCTTTCTGCCGATTCCTGGAAGTTTAGAAAGGTTCTTTATCAGAAGATCGAGCGTGTTCAATCTATCCTCCTAAAAGACCGGGAGGAATATCCAGGCCTCCCGTTATGGAGGACATCTCCTTTCTCATCTCCTCTTTTACCTTTGAAGAGGCATCGGTGAAGGCTGCAAGTATCAAATCCTGAAGCATCTCTACTTCTTCAGAGTTTACCACTTCGGGAGAAATAGTAACTCTGGTTACATCCATCTGTCCGTTCATTTCAATAATAACCATATCTCCACCGGCGGTTCCCCTTACAACGATGTTTTTCATCTTCTCCTGCAGTTCATTCACCCTTGACTGCATATTTTGAAAGTTCTTCAGAATATCCATTGGATTAATATTCATGCTGTTCCCCCTGTATTACCTGGCCCTTGAAAATTTTTTTAACCATCTCTACCTGTTCGTTGGTCCTTTCTGCATTTTGATCTTCTACATTTCTATTGTGCACCCGGACAGAGACTTTTAGTTTTTCTCCTGCAATCTCTTCCACCCTCTGTGTGATTAAAGAAAGCTCCTCCCGAACAAGATTTGCAGAATATGCATTTTGAAAAAATATGAGAAGATCTTTCTCATTCATCTTCCATTCCGAAGCCTTCTCCAATGCTGAAGCCAGAGAAGGTTTCTCCTTCTCAACCGAGGATATAATCTCCCGAGCTATAGAAATAGCCCTTTTTTTTAAGCCCTCACGGTCTGCCGTCCTATTTGCCTTTTCCAAATTCTCTTCCTGAGAATTGAGCTCATATCCGGGCTGTGGAAATTTATTTATCATCAATTCATTTCTCAATAGCTCTATTTTCTCTATTAGCTCTTTTTGAGATATATACCTGTGAAGGGAGGAAAGCCTGCTTATCAGCAGTTCCAGTTCGTAGCGCTGATTTAAAGAGAAGCGGATGTTCCTGTAGAGTGACAACAGAAGCTCAAGTGAATGCTCCAACTGTTCAGTAGAGAAGGTCTCCACGGCCTTTTCCAGAAATCTCTCTGCAGCATATCCCAGGATGGATTCTCTCCTGATACCGTGCTTAATAAACAGTAAGTTTCTGAAATACTCTGTTAAATCCACAATAAACTGTTCCACCGAAACGCCTGTGGAAAGAATCTCATCTAAAGACTCCAGTGCTTCCCTTTCTTTTCCGTTAATCATAAGTTCAACCAGAGAGTTCATTCGATCAAGACCAACCAGCCCCAGCTTTTCCCTGATTTTATCCAGGGTGATGGCCTCATCACCGGAAAAGGATACTATCTGGTCAAAAAGGGTGTAAGCATCCCGCAATGAGCCGGTTGCCTCTTTGGCGATCCAGAAGAGGGCATCATCATCCGCCTTGAGTCCGCTCTCTCTGGCCACAAGAGCTAAAGATTCCTTTATATCGGGAGTACTGATTAGACGAAAATAGAACTGCTGACAGCGGGATTTAATAGTTGCAGGCACTTTGTGTATTTCTGTTGTGGCAAAGATAAACACAATATATGGCGGTGGCTCCTCGATGGTCTTTAACAGAGCATTAAAGGCGCTGTTGGAAAGCATATGGACTTCGTCGATAATATATATCTTAAAGCGAGAATTATTGGGAGAAAAAAGAACCTCGTCCTTTATCTCTCTGACATCATTTACGCTTGTATTGGAAGCACCGTCTATTTCTATGACATCGAGAGAGTTACCCTGACTTATTTCTATACAATTGGAGCATTTATTACAGGGAATCTCTGTCGGGCCCTTTTCACAATTAAGGGATTTTGCCAGTATCCTTGCCGCAGAGGTTTTACCAACACCTCGTGGTCCTGAGAAAAGATATGCGTGAGCTATCCGTTTCAAACCAAGAGAGCTTTTAAGTGTTGTTACTACAAAATCCTGTCCGATTAGCTCTTCAAAACATTTCGGCCTTTTTTTTGTTGCAGTTCCTTCAAAGGGCATAGTCACCTATCAAATAAAATAGGATAGTTCTTAAATAAAGGCCAAGCCGTTTGCGTCTCATCGGTCAGTCACTTACCGCTGCTACCTTCCGGTCCTGACGGGCTTGGGTGACCTCCGATAGCGCAAGGCCTGGCCTCCTGTCTTCTGACTATTGTAGTGCCTTAACCGGGTTAGCTCTTTCTTAAACAACGTTAAGAGGTAAAGCAACCTGACAGTTAAGTATATAACGGAGAGAGAGGGATTCGAACCCTCGGTACTCCGTTAGGAGTACATACGCTTTCCAAGCGTACACCTTCGGCCTCTCGGTCATCTCTCCATATACCCTGATTGACTATTTAGCGGAGAGAGAGGGATTCGAACCCTCGGAACCGCAAAGCGGTTCAACGGCTTTCGAGGCCGCCCGATTCAACCACTCTCGCATCTCTCCATAACCCATTGTGCCCAAGAGGATTCGAACCTCCGACCTTTAGATCCGCAATCTAATGCTCTATCCTACTGAGCTATGGGCACTTCTACAACGAGAATAAAGCCACCGTCTTTGCCGGTGGTGGATACGGGCTATGCCCCTATCCTTCTTACATCGAGTAGCAAAAGAACCTTGCTTTGCAGGTGATCTTTTACTACAAAAAAAGTCCACCACCTATGGTGGTGGTCCGCCGGTCGAAAGATCGGTGGAAAGACGGGCTTAAGCCCGTCTGCCTTCTTTCGGAGAGGGTGGGATTCGAACCCACGGTACTGTTACCAGTACAACTCCTTAGCAGGGAGCCCGATTCGACCGCTCTCGCACCTCTCCAAAAAACTTTAATACGGAGAAGGTGGGATTCGAACCCACGGAGCCTTTCGGCTCAACGGTTTTCAAGACCGCCTCCTTAAACCACTCGGACACCTCTCCGTATCTTTCTCACTTAAAAAACAATATACTTAGTTAAAAAGCTCTTTGTCAACAACTGCTGTAACTCGGAATATGCTTTTGCTGATCTGTACAATCAATCTTTCCCACATATAATATTGTATATACGCTCCAGATCATCCATAGAAAAGTACAATATTTCTACCTTCCCCCGCTTTATATCACCCTTTATAGTAACCTTCGTACCGAGAGAATGGATAAGCTTCTGCTCAATCGTTTTAATCTCGGGTTCTTGTTCATGGTTTTTCTCCTTGAAACTATCTCTCGCTGGCGGGGAAGCACTTCTGTTTTTCTTCCCATTAAGCTCTTCTGCCTTTCTCTCCGCTTCCCGAACAGAAAGTCCCCTGGATACAATCTCCAAGAAGAGCACCCTTTGTCCTGCAGAATCGGTAACGGACATGATGGCTCTCGCATGTCCCGGTGAAATCTTGCCTTCAGAAACAGCTCCTTGCATATCATCCGGTAATTTTAACAGGCGAAGGCTGTTTGCAATTGTAGAGCGTTTCTTGCCTACTTTAGCCGCTATTTGCTCCTGGCTCAAACCGGTTTCTCTCATTAGATTAAGATAGGCTTTTGCCTCTTCAATAGGGGTAAGATCTTCACGCTGAATATTTTCGATCAGGGCTATTTCGAGCTTCTCATCATCTGAGAAAGTCTTTACAATAACAGGAACTTCTTCCAGTTGCGCTATTTCGGCAGCTCTGAACCTTCTCTCACCCGCTACAATTGTATACTCTCCTCTCCGTTCTTCTACCAGTATCGGTTGAATTATTCCCTGATTACGTATCGATTCGGCCAGCTCTTTCAGACTCTCTTCGTTGAAGGTCTCTCTGGGCTGACGGGGATTGTGCTTTATTTTCTTTAACGGAACGGTAATTACTCCCATACCAATTTTAGTATCACTACTTTTATCGAAAGAACCGGAGGAGAAAAGAGCATCAATTCCTTTTCCTAACACTTTTTTAGACACGTTCAACCACCTCAAAGGCGAATTTTTTATAACTTTTAGCTCCAAGACATTCACTTTCATAAAGATTTATGGGAAGTGAATGAGAAGGAGCTTCTGAAAGGCGAACATTTCTGGGAATAATGGTTCTAAATACTCTATCCTTGAAATAACTTGTAACTTCGTGTACCACTTCATTGGAAAGTTTAGTCCTGGAGTCGAACATTGTAAATAGTATTCCGGCAATTTTTAAACCGTTATTCAGGCGTTCCTGCACCCTCTTAATAGTTTTAAATAGAAGGCTCAGTCCTTCCAGTGCAAAATATTCACACTGAAGAGGGATAATTACATATTCAGATGCCACAAGACCGTTTATTGTAAGTATTCCCAGAGAAGGAGGACAATCTATTAAAATGTAATCCCAGGCTCTTCTACTGTTTTTTATTGCTTTACTCAATACAAACTCCCGGTATTCCATATCGACCAGTTCAACACTCGCCCCTGTAAGATTGATATTGGAGGGAACGATATTAAGGTTATCCAGCATAGTATTTTTTACGGCGTCATCCAGATTAACTTTGCCTGTTATGACCTCATAAATACCGGAATCTTCTGCCTTTATTCCCAAACTGCTTGAGAGATTAGATTGAGGATCAAAGTCTATAAGAAGCACATTCTTTTGCATTTCAGCCAGATAGGCACCCAGATTAACTGCCGTGGTGGTTTTCCCTACTCCGCCTTTCTGATTTGCAAGAACTATAATTTTTCCCATACCTTGCCCTGTTAAGGTTAATATTTGAACGCTGCCATGAAGATTGGTCTGCCAAAAAAAAGAAAACCATGCTTTCATAGAGGAAGCCTTTATTCTGTGGAATTCCCTACTCTTCGAGCCGTTCGCCGATCTGCACCCCCCTGTGGCTTCAGGAACACCAGCTTCCTATCAAAGTCTATCCTCAATCAGAAACATAATCTTCATGGCACTATTTAAGGGACTTATTATAAATAAAAAATAGAAAACTGTAAGTAGTCTTTTTAACCACCTTCTCTGTATGTTTCACGTGAAACATTTATATAAGCCATTTAACCCGGTAGACATTCTGGTTCAAGCTCAGGGTATAATAGCATATCGCACTCTTCGATCGCAACCGAAAGGATGGTTGCGATGTGTTATTGCTTAAGGTAGATTTTGCTTTTTTGCATTTAAAAATTTTGGTAAAAAAATAAAATCTCGACTGTAAATAGCCCAGCGCGGCATAGCCGCAACCAAATATAAAATTTTGGTAAAATAAAGCAACCTGGCGTCGTAATAGCATATCGCATCGTAGCCGCAACCACTGCTATTATGTCCTCTGGTCTCCCCCCCCACTGGTTGCGGCTGCGTTATCATAAAAAAAATTTGTTGAAATAACAACACCTGAGGCGATAATAGCATAAAGAAAAGGATTAAGTTTTAATCCTCTTTAACTACCCTTGCCACGCCTACCAGAAAGTCGGGTTTCTGAATATTAACTATTCTTACCCCCTGCGCCATCTTACCCATCACAGGAATGTCCTTTACTTTTAGTTTGATGATGTTCCCCTGTGAGCTTATGCATACAACCTCATCTGATTTCTGAACCGATAGGCCGCCTGCAATTTCACCATTTTTCTCGGTAACCCTATACCCGATCTGCCCTTTTGTAGCTCTACCGTGATGAGTAAAGTTTTCATATCCCATCCTCTTTCCGTAACCGTACTCCGTAACCAGGAGCATTTGCTC
>QNBH01000118.1 GCA_003645645.1 Spirochaetota bacterium
ATTATTTACAGTAGAGATTTTGTTTTTTTACCTAAATTTTTAAACGTGAAACAACAAAATCTACCTAAGCCAATAGTACATCGCAATCTTCCTTTCAGTTGCGATCGAAGATTGCAATATGATAAGAAATACCGGAGAGGAGGAGAAAACAAAGTGGGTATGTTTAAGCAAAAGTTAAAGCCTGTTCTGGCTATAATCGGGGGATTCCTCGCTTCAAAATAACAATCATGGAGAATTGCATGGAGTTGTGGCCGCTGTCCTGGCTAAAAACCATTCTTTTAAGAAGAAGACGGTATGGAGAATTATAGATTTAATAGCTCAGCGCTGCATAGCCGCAACCAAATATAAAATCTTGTTAAAATAACGCAACTTGGCGTCGTAATAGCATAACAATAGAAAGAGAGCTGCAAAACAAAAACCTAACCTGGAACGTGATAAGAAAGATATAAAAAGACTAACCGAAGGGCTGATAGAGATACTCAAAAGCGCAGAAGAGAAGTTTCTAAAAGCAATAGCCGAGGAGATAGAAGAGAAGCTTAACCAATTCGAAGAAGCGAAGAGATCGGGTAATCCCATAGAGAGCGACTGTGATATAATCGAGAACGACCAGGTTAAAGAGGAATGGAATTACAGGATAAAAAATTTACTCTTAAAACATCCTTGATACTTTCCAGTATTATCCTTTCAGGTTCGGCCTGCAACCGCCTCTCCCTGGAGCACGGAGCTTCTGCACAAGAATTCCCGTAACGATTAGAATTAAACCGATAATAGTCGTACCGTAAATGATCTCGCCTACTATAAAATGAATAAAAATAAGAGAGACGAACGGCGAGAGATAGACCAGGCTTCCTATCAAATCGGCGGACCGGGACAGGCTTAATGCTTTGAGCCAGAATACAAAGCTTAACCCCATTTCGAAGGTTCCCACATATATACCAGAGAAAAGCCCTTCCGTAGTAGGTTTTCTGAAACCTCCTGCAAAGATGATGGCAAAAGCTATATAAAAAGTGGCAAAGAGAAAGTTCAAAAAAAGTTTTACCTCCTCATCCCTCTTATCCCTCACATTGAATATCCAGAAAAAAGACCAGATAAAGGAACTCCCCAGGGCAAGGGCAATACCGAGAGGTTCTACGAGCTTAAAACCAAGGGGCTCTCCCCTCGATGAGATAAAATAGACCCCTGTAAAGCTTATAAATAAAGCAATATAACTTTTTAAACTGACCTTATGCTTTAAAAAGGGTACTGAGAGAAAAACAAGTACAATAGGCCAGATCATATTGAGAGGTTGGGCCACCTGGGCTGGAAGCAAAGAGTAGGCCTTAAAAAGCACAATATAGTATAGAAAGGGATTAAGTGCCCCCAATAGCGCGGATCTGCCATATTCGGATAAAGTGCACTTCTTTATTACGGAAAGTTTGCCCCGAGCTGCCAGAATTGTTAAAAGGATCAGTAGTGATGTGACCGAAGAAATCAGGAGTAGATGAAGAATATCGAGATACCGAAGGGCTATCTTGAAGGCGGTTGCCACGGTAGACCAGAAGGATATGGTTATACCGGCGTAGATATAGGCTTTTTTCTGAGGGTGCATGCCCCTTTCTGTTTCTTTTTCAGAAGGTCTCATCCAGTTTATCCTCGTTATCTTTTATCCATCTTTAATAGGCCTTCCTTATTTTCTCAATATCCTTTAACTCGTTTTTATATATAGCATAAAAAATATCGACACCGTTAAAAGTACAAATCTTTTTCAACTCTTCCTCATGTACACCCATAATCATCTCACCCCAGTGCCACATCCAGGCACATCATTACGGCAAACCCTACCATAGCACCCATAGTGGAGACATCCGATATGGATACACGTTGAGACTCCGGGATAAGCTCTTCCACTACTACATATATCATCGCTCCCGCAGCAAAAGCCAGTGCATAGGGCAGGATAGGACGGATAAGCATAACCGCTGCAGCTCCGAGAACACCCGCAACCGGTTCGACCAATCCTGATGCCTGGCCGAAAAAAAAGGCTTTTGCCCTGCTTAAACCTTCTCTTCTCAGGGGAACAGAGACCGAAGTACCCTCGGGAAAGTTCTGTATACCGATCCCTACAGCCAGAGCTATCGCACCGGCCAGAGAAGCCGATGGTAAGTTATAAGCCAGTGCACCGAAGGCTACTCCCACGGCAAGACCCTCCGGAATATTGTGAAGAGTTATGGCAAGCACGAGGAGAACGCTTCGCTCCAGGTTGGTCTTAATTCCTTCCGCCTCACTCTGGAGAAATCCCAGGTGCAGATGAGGCATAATCTTATCAACACCCAACAGGAAAGCACCTCCGAGCAGAAAACCAACCACAGCAGGTACCCAGGGAACGATACCCATGCCCTCCGCCATTTCGATGGCAGGAGCCAGCAGAGACCAACAACTTGCGGCTATCATTACACCTGCTGCAAATCCAAGCATCAAATCGAGTATTTCCCTTTTTATGCTTTTAAAAAAGAAAACAAGACCGGCACCCAATGCAGTAAGAAACCATGTAAAACAGGTTGCCAGCAGTGCCTGTAGAGCAGGATTTAAACCTGCAAACCATGCTCCCAACATCTTAACCACCAAAGGTTAATCTTCGATAAAAAAGGTTACTTCCGGAAAAGAGATTCCTTCCTTTATTTCTCGACTGCTTATAATCATCCTGTACCGTATATCATCAAAGATAAGATCAAAACGAACCCTGTTATCGGCATATCTGTGAAGTCTGTCTATTGTGATCATTTTAGCGGCAAGAGGTTCCATAATAAAATCTGCAAGAGTATCCGCCGGTTCGTCTTCAGGCGACGGGTTCAGGGGCAAACGGAAAAACTCCTCCATTAATACCTCTTCTATCATTGTGGGAGCTTCACCTTCTACACAGCCGAAAAGGATCCTGCGGTTTACATCGTTACCATAGACAATACACAGGTGTTCTGCTCCTGAATCTGCCTTTACTTTTATCTTGTACCTCCAGGAAAAGGAATGCCATTTGCTTTTCTGATAACTGAAGTATACACTCTCCCCGCCAGGTATGCTATTGATACCTTCTATCATCTTTTTACGAAACTCCGGCTTCTGGCTGTTTAAGGGAATTCGGTTTTGCAGGATAAGATAGGAGCTTGAACTGCTCTTAACCCTGCCTATAATATTTAAGTACGATCCCATAATCACTCCAAGATCGTGCCATTCATTATCCTGATGAATATTGTATTCCACCACTTACCTCCTCAGAAAATTTAATCTGTCCCGTTCGGGCCGGTAATTTTCATCGTTTTGGTTGTCCCGTAGGGTCATTTAGACTCCTCCGCAAATCACATTTTTTACCGTCTGTTGGCTCTCCCAAATGGGGCATGTTGACTCCTTATCCACATCGAATAACGGGACCGGCGATAATTTGCGGGAAGGCAGCAAGCTTGCTCGTGAGCCGAACCGTCCTCTGCATCCAGAGCCTCGATGGCGCAATGTGAAGCGTCAGCGCAATCTATACATTATATCGTTTTACAGAACCCGTTCAAGGGATCAGAAAAACATATTTACCCTCTATACAGTCATGAGCAAGTTAAATACAATTAATAACGAGAACGGAAACCCACTTAAATAAAATTTTCCGGACAAGAAGTATATGAGCGAAGAGTCCATCCTCATCGAAGGTGCAGAACAGAACAACCTTAAGAATATCGATCTCTCATTACCCTTAAAGAAGCTTATAGTTATCACCGGGGTAAGCGGCTCGGGAAAATCCTCCCTTGCCTTTGATACGATCTTCTCAGAAGGGCAGAGACGATATGTAGAGACATTTTCCGCCTATACAAGACAGTTCCTGGACAGAATGGATAAACCCAGGGTTAAGAGAATCGAAGGAATCCCACCGGCCATAGCAATCGATCAGACCAATCCGGTACGCACATCCCGTTCCACGGTAGGTACAATGACAGAGTTAAACGATCACATAAAACTCCTCTTTGCCAGAGCCGCAACTCTTTACTGCAGAGGTTGTGGTAGACCGGTACGCAGAGATGATCCTGACAGCATCTTTAAAAGCCTTCTAGAATTAACACAAAATGGCAAACCACCGTTAAAACCGGGCACGTTAGAACCTCGTATAATAATTACCTTTCCGCTAACAATTCCCGCCAACTTCTCGGAAGAGGAGGTTAGAAAATTGCTCGAAGGCCAGGGGTATACGCGTATACACTCAAGAGAAGAGAACGTGCTTGAGGTGATCCAGGACCGCACCAGGCTTTCTCCCGAAAAACGAGAAAGAATAACCGAAGACATTGAATCGGCACTGAAACACGGTCAGGGTCGGGTCAATGTCCGTATTTTAGATGAAAAGCTTAATCAGCTCCTCCTTTTACGCTTCTCTCAGGATCTTCACTGCCCGGATTGCAACATCCACTACCGTGACCCTGTACCGAATATGTTCTCCTTCAACTCACCTATAGGAGCGTGCGAGACTTGCCGCGGATTCGGTCGAACCATAGGAATAGATTACGATCTGGTAATTCCCGACAAGAGGAAAACCATCGCACAGGGAGCGATCAAACCCTTTCAGTCGGAGAGTTACAAGATATGCCAGGAGGAGCTAATCTCTTTCGCCAAAAAACGGGGTATCCCCATATTTACGCCCTGGAGGGAACTAACCGATGAGCAAAAGAGGTGGGTCATAGAGGGAGAAGGTGAGTGGGAGGATGGCGTATGGTATGGAGTGCAGAGGTTTTTTAAATGGCTTGAGACAAAGAGCTATAAGATGCATATAAGGGTGTTGCTCTCCAAATACCGCACCTACCGGTCATGCCCCGATTGCAGTGGTTCGAGACTCAAGCCCGAATCCCTTGACTGGAGGCTCGGGGGGGATGGGGAAAACGGGAAAGGTCTAAACATTCACGAAATAATGCTCCTTCCTATAGATAAATGCTATGAGTTTTTCTGTAACTTACATCTACCCCAATCCCTGAAGGAAGTCTCCGAGATTCTTGTCGGGGAGATTACCTCCCGCCTCGGTTACCTTGTGGAAGTGGGGCTCGGTTACCTCACACTTGATCGGCAATCCAGGACACTGAGCGGAGGGGAAGTGCAGAGAATAAACCTCACCACTGCACTGGGTACATCTCTGGTAAATACCCTCTTTGTGCTGGATGAACCGAGCATAGGGCTTCATTCCAGAGACATAGCCAGGCTCATCGGGGTGCTCCACAGACTGAGAGACCTGGGAAATACTCTCATCGTGGTGGAACATGATCCGGAGGTAATAAGGGCTGCAGACCTTGTCCTGGATTTAGGGCCTGGACCCGGAGAAAAGGGAGGTAAAATAGTCTTTTTCGGTCCTTACAGCGAACTTCTCTTCTGCCGTAAATCCATAACCGCAGATTACCTTGCAGGCAGAAAGAAGGTGGCATTGCCTCCTGGCAATGAATCGGGAAAGAAAACTTTCTCTCCACGGTCGCTTAAAATCCTGGGCGCCTGTGAACACAATCTTAAAAATATAGATGTGGAAATCCCCTTTAACCGGATGGTGTGTGTTACCGGTGTAAGCGGTTCGGGTAAATCGACACTGGTGGAGAAAATACTCTACAGAGGCCTGTGTAAGATAAAACACAGGCCCGTCGAACAACCGGGTAAACACAGAGCGATAGAAGGAGCGAGTGCTATTGATAATGTTATATTCGTAGATCAATCCCCCATAGGGAAAACCACCCGATCAAACCCTTTAAGCTACCTGGGAGCCTTCGATCCGGTCCGAAAACTCTTTTCACTCGAACCCCTGGCAAAGGAGAGAGGTTATACACCGGCCACATTCAGTTTCAATTCCGGCAACGGGCGATGTCCCCTCTGCAGGGGAAACGGGTTTGAGCATGTGGAAATGCAGTTTTTAAGCGATGTTTACCTGCGCTGTCCAGAGTGCGACGGGAAACGGTTCAGGAAAGAGGTTCTTGATGTAAAATTGATCCCCCCTGGTGGAGCATCCCATCGGGAGATATCCGGAAGGCAGAAAAAGTTGATAGCACAACCGGATACAAATAGCCCCGTGATGGGTCAATCTGATAGAGCCATATCCATTGCAGATGTGCTTGAGATGACCGTTAACGAAGCCTGCCGGTTTTTTTCGGGTATTCCCGAGGTAAGGGAAAGGTTTAACCTCCTCAAGGAGGTGGGGCTCGAGTATCTTAAGCTTGGCCAGCCCGTTCCCACATTAAGCGGGGGAGAGGCTCAGAGGCTGAAACTGGCGAAACACCTCTTGGAATCTACAAAGATAAAGGACAAACACAGACACATACTCTTTCTTTTCGATGAACCGACAACGGGTCTTCATTTTCACGACATCTCCACCCTTATCACCGCCTTCCGCAGACTCATCAAGGCAGGTCATTCAATAGTTATAATCGAACATAACCTCGATGTCATCCATGTCTCCGACTGGATAATCGATCTGGGACCGGAAGGGGGTGAGATGGGAGGCGAGGTGGTATGCACGGGAACACCCGATGAGGTAGCCGCCTTCAATGGAAGCTATACCGGAGAAGCTCTGAGAAGATACAGGGAGGAGAAGCTCAGGCACCTTCCGTACACGATACGGGAAGAAGAGAGACTACCAGCAGCGGCCGAAGCCATACCGAAATACGGTCAGGCCACGGCAGATAACAGCATGGCGCCGTCAGAGAACACATCAATTGACAGGTTTTCCACTGATCATTCCATTTTTATCCGCAATGCCAGGGAACATAATCTCAAAGGAATCGATATCAGAATACCCAGGGACTCTTTTACCGTAATTACGGGTGTAAGCGGAAGTGGAAAAAGCACAGTAGCCTTCGATATTCTTTTCTCCGAAGGACAGCGCCGCTACCTCGAGTCCCTCAATGCCTATGCCCGCCAGTTTATCCAGCCTGTCGTAAGACCGGAGGTGGATGGTGTTTCGGGTTTACCACCCACCATCGCAATTGAGCAGCGGACAAGCAGGGGTGGGAGAAAGAGCACAGTGGCAACCATTACAGAAATCTATCACTTTCTGCGTCTCCTCTTTGTAAAATTGGGTACTCAGTACTGCCCGGAATGCCGCATACCAATCCGCCCCCAGACTAAAGAGTCTATCCTGGATAGGATTATGCACGAATGCCGCGGAGAAAAAATCACCCTGCTTGCCCCCCTGGTAACGGCGAGAAAGGGCTACTACACAGACCTGGCAAAATGGGCCTGCTCTCATGGATACCCCAGGCTCAGGGTAGACGGCAGGATGCTGCCCACAGAAAAATGGCCGAGACTCAACCGTTTCCGTGAGCATACAATCGAGCTTCCAGTAGGCAGCCTGCAGATTTCCAAACGCTCGGGAAGAAGGCTTGAAGAGCTTCTGGATCTTGCCCTGCAGATAGGGAAGGGAGTTGTTGATGTGATCATCCCCGGAAAACAGGAGTCGGCAGAAACTATTTACTCTACCAGAAGAGCCTGCCCCAAATGCGGGCGCGGTTTCGAAGAGCTCGACCCCAGGCTTTTCTCCTTTAACTCAAAACACGGCCGGTGCCCCCGCTGTTACGGAACAGGGCTTGAGCTTAATGGATTCGACGAAGAACAGACAGGAGAAGAGCTATGGTGGAATGATTGGCGGGAAGGAGAGGAGAGACCCTGCCCGCAATGCAAGGGTGCGAGATTGAAGGAGGAGGCTCTGGCCGTACTCTTTCAGGGAAGAAACATTGCAGAGCTTACAGCCTTTTCTGTAGAAGATGCAGAGGAGTTTTTTAAAGTCTTAAAACTGGAAGGGCGGGAGGAAAAGATAGCACGGGATATATTGAGCGAACTGTGCTCCAGGTTGACCTTTCTCAAGCAAGTGGGGCTTGCCTACCTCACTCTGGACAGGGCCGTGCCGACCTTAAGCGGAGGGGAAGCACAGAGAATACGTCTCGCTTCCCAGTTGGGGTCAAATCTGAAAGGTGTATGCTACATACTGGATGAACCTACCATCGGACTTCATAATCGAGACAACCTCATGCTTCTCAATACCCTGGAGAAATTAAAATTCAGAGGGAACTCGGTGGTAGTGGTCGAACACGAAGAGACTACAATCAAGAGGGCCGATTATGTTGTTGATCTGGGGCCTGGAGGAGGAACGAGGGGAGGAAGGCTTATCTACCAGGGTGATATGGAGAAACTGCTTGAGAACGACGAATCCATAACCGCCAGATTTTTAAGGGATCCTTTAAGACATCCCCTTGTGGAGAGGAAAAGAGGGGACTCTCAGAAGGACAACAAAATTACGGTAGAGTGTGCAAGTCTGCACAACCTTAAAAACCAGAATATCTCTTTTCCATTGGGTAAGCTCATCTGTATTACCGGTGTAAGTGGAAGCGGAAAATCAACCCTCGCAAGGGATATCCTCTACAGGAACCTCCGCCGGCTTTTGAGTAAAGAAAAAGAGAGTCGTCAAAAAAGCACCTTTTTCGGGTGCAGTTGTATCTACGGCTGGGAGCAGATAGACAGAACCCTGGAAGTGGATCAGACTCCCATCGGGAAAACTCCACGATCCTGCCCTGCCACCTATGTTAAAGTATGGGATGATATTCGAAAGTTATTCGCAGGTCTTCCCGAAGCCCGAATGCACGGATACTCTGCAGGCAGGTTCTCCTTTAATGTGGCAGGTGGCAGATGCGAAGCCTGCGGGGGGCAGGGTGTTAAAAAGATAGAGATGAGTTTTCTGCCGGATGTCTCGGTAAACTGCGACGTATGCGAGGGAAGACGCTTCGCCAGGGAGACCCTCGATGTGTGTTTTAAGGATAAAAATATAGCAGATATTCTTGCCATGAGTGTGGACGAAGCATCCTCATTTTTTTCGGCTCAACCTGCCATTTATCACACACTCAAGCTAATGCAGGATATAGGGTTGGGCTATCTTACTCTCGGACAGCCAAGCCCCACTCTGAGCGGAGGGGAGGCACAGAGGATAAAGCTTGTAACAGAGCTGACAAAGGCAAAATCAACCGATCCCATACAGATGCATTCCGGCAATGGACGCTTAAAAACCGGCCTTCATACCCTCTACGTTCTTGATGAGCCAACCATAGGACTGCACATGGCCGATATAGAGAAACTGATCCGGGTTCTGCACCGGCTCGTGGATGCAGGTAATACGGTTGTCATAATAGAGCACAACCTGGACATAATAGCCGAGGCCGATTGGATAATCGATCTGGGACCGGAAGGAGGAGAGAGGGGCGGATACCTCGTCGCCCAGGGCTCTCCGGAAGAGGTAGCTAAAATTAAGAAAAACTCTTACACTGCCAGAATATTGGCAGATTTTTTAAAAGAGAGGGGAGCGGAAAATCATCGGCCCGGCTAGTGCCTGATTCAATAATCCTCTCGGGATTGGATATACCTTAAATCGTTCCGGGCGATCCCGGCTTGAGGTGGGCTCTCCCCCCAAAATCACGAATCACATATTGGCTTCCGGCGGACACTGAAGAATCTTTTTATAGATAAAATCAACCATCTTATCATCCAGATTCCCGGATGCCCTTCGAAACTTCTCTGCAACTGCTCTGCTGTCAAACACACCATCAGAAACAAGTATTGGAGTCATGTGGGAGGTGGCAAGTTCCTCGCCCCCGTCCACACCGGCATGCATATATCCGCCCCGCCTCCTCCATGTTATTACCCTCTCACCGGAGACTTTATCGTAGGAGAGCTGGAAGGCGCTTATTTTACCTCTCTTATCGTACCATACAAAAAGGTCGAAAAAATCATCCGTAAACCAGCGCCTGAAATCTTCTCCTTTGTTCTGTTTCGTCCCCTTTATTTCGTAGAGCATAACGCTGTTATCCTAACATAAAATGAAGGGAAAGTCCCACCTCCTTTAGCGCGAATTGCCCCCCCGTAGCCACCCGCCTCGCACATAGCTAAAAAACAAATAGTGTGATATAATATCGCCCTGATGGTTCTTACCATTCTTATCAATGCTCTTTCTGTTGTTATCTGGCTCCTCATCCTTATACGCCTCGACGATAACAAAGAAGATAAAAAGAGTACACCCATAATAATAAAGTTCTACTTCTACGGACTATTAAGCATAGTAGTTGCATCCTTCCTCTACTGGTTAACCGGATTTGCGAGCAGTATCTTTTTCATAGACAACTGCTATATAGATTCCTTTATACTTGACTTCCTATTTGTCGGCCCTATAGAGGAGTTTTCCAAGTTTATAATATTTTTCCTCTTCAGTATCAGAGAGAAATCCATCAAAGAACCCAGGGACGGAATGCTTCAGGCCGCCTCTGTAGCCCTGGCCTTTGCATCTGTGGAGAATCTCTTCTACAGTTGGGACTACGGGATAACCGTTCTTCTCGTCCGCTCCGCCCTTACAGTTACAGGTCATATAATTTACTCTTCAATATGGGGGTTTGCCTATTCCACTGTGGTATACGAAAGAATCTGCAACAGGGGGAGGCTCTCCTACGAAATAATTTTCGGCTCTCTCCTTCCTGCGGCTTTCCTTCATGGGTTGTACGATTTTTTCATCGACATTGGACTTTTTGTTTCCGCTGTAATCTTAAACATCACAGTACTTGCAATTTCACTTATTATCTACAGGGTGCTGGTTAAAAACTCACCTTTCACAAAGTTTCCCCTAAGAGAATACAGGAAGGCAATCCCCATACTCAAGCTCGGACTTAAATCTCACCCCGAGAGCTTTGTTCTCAACAACAGGATCGCCCTTTTCTATCTTTACACAGGCCTTTACACAGAGGCTTTATACCATCTGGAGAAGTGCGTGGCCGTACAACCGCATAACCCCTTCATAAAATGTTATCTGGGCGTTACACTATTCATCCTGGGAGACGACGATAAAGGAAAAAAATTACTGGATGAAGGTCTATCCCGGATTTACGGAGAAAGAAGAAGCTACCTTAAAAAAAGAATCAAAGATGCTGTAATCGACAGAAGACTACAAACACAGGTACTGGCAATCATTAAAGAAGAACCGGATAGACTCTCAATAACCGAATATCGGAGAAAGGGCAAAATGGCATTAAGCTGAATCGTCCTTAATATTTAAAGGAGGCTTTAAACATGCAGGGCATGGTACTTCATAAACCCGATGACATTTCCCGAAACCCCCTGATAATGGAAGTTGTGCCAGATCCTCCGGCAAAGCCTAAACCCGGAATGATATTGCTTAAAGTCAACTGCTGCGGGATCTGCCATACAGACCTGCACATAATCGAGGGGGAACTCCCTCCGAAAAAATCACCCGTAATTCCAGGACATCAGATCGTTGCCACCGTGCAGAAGGCCGGTTCAGAGACAACCCGCTTCGCCGAAGGAGACCGGGTAGGAGTACCCTGGCTCTACAGCAGTTGCGGAGAATGCAGGTACTGTAAAAGCGGGCGTGTAAACCTCTGTGAGAAAGCCACCTTTACCGGATACCATGTGGATGGAGGTTTTGCAAAGTGGGTTGTTGCTCCCGAGGAGTTTTCCTACCCCATCCCCGGGACTATTGACGATGAACATGCAGCACCTCTTCTGTGTGCAGGAATTATCGGGTACCGTTCCCTCAGATTAAGCGAGATCAAACCAGGCGGAAGGCTGGGGCTTTTCGGATTTGGAGCTTCCGCACACATTGCCATTCAGGTGGCTGTTCACTGGGGATGCAGGGTCTATGTCTTCACCCGTTCCGAAGAACACCGAAGCCTTGCCATGGAGCTCGGCGCAGTGTGGGCCGGGGATGCCCGACAGAAATCACCCGAACCGCTCGACAGTGCCATCACCTTCGCTCCAGCAGGATGGATCGTACACTGTGCGCTCGACTCTCTCGATAAAGGCGGTACCCTGGCCGTAAACGCCATCCACATGTCTCCCATCCCGGAGACACCCTATGAGAAAATCTACCATGAGCGCACGATCCGATCCGTAGCCAATCTCACCCGTCAGGATGGAGAGGAGTTTCTCCGGATAGCCGGAGAGATTCCTGTGAAAACAGAGGTGGAGGTCTTTCCCCTCGAAGAGGCAAACCAGGCACTACAGAAACTAAAAGAGAGCAAAATACGTGGCGCAGGCG
>QNBH01000119.1 GCA_003645645.1 Spirochaetota bacterium
ATGTCAGTTTGATACAAATTAAAAATATAAACACTTTATACCTTTGTCAAGAAAAAGCGGGGATGGAGGAGATGAAGATTAAGAGCTTAATAATAGCCGTTTTTCTATTTTTTCAGGTTCTATCTGCAAACGGTGAGGTTTTCAGGTTTAAATACATAGAGGGAGATAAGTACCGTATTCTTTCAAAAGTGAATGAAGATGTCTATATCAATGGAGTGTTCTCCCATCGGGCGGAAATTCTTAATAAAATCTCCATCCATATTTCAAAAGTTAAAGATAAAGCAGGTTATCTGGAAGCAGAGTTTCAAACTTCGGAAAGATCTGCAGGGGAGTCTTCAATATTTACATGGTCCGAGTATTACAGGTCCGAGTTTTTAAGAGATGAAAGAGGCTATTTTGATATTGAAAATAAATACTATATGCCCGTAGTAAGGAATGTACCCGCTTTTCCCGAGCGAAACATCATAAAAGGAGAAAGCTGGGCTGCAGAAGGAGAAGAAGTACACGATTTAAGAAACAATTTCAATATCACTGAGCCCTTCCGTTTTCCCATATGGGTAACATATAAGTATCTGGGGAGAGAAAAAAAGGACGGAAAGGAGTATGATGTTATATCTATTAAATACAACGTATTTTACAAGGTAAAAAATATCAAAAGAAGTGTGGGGATGTACCCGGTAAGAATATCGGGATACTCTGATCAAATTTTTCTCTGGGATAACCACCTCGGCCGCTCCCATTCGTATCGGGAATCCTTCGATATCTTTTTCACTTTTTCTACAGGTGATGAGGTGGAATACGTGGGCGAGGCTTCGGCAGAGATAATAGAGTCCAGTATTATGAATCGGGAAGAAATTGCAGAAAAAATAAGACAAAAACTTCTGGAAAGAGGAGTCTCTGATACGGCGGTTAAAACTGAAGACAGGGGTGTTACGATTACTCTGGAGAATATTCAGTTCCTTCCTGATTCGACGGTACTGATCTCTTCGGAGAAAGAGAAGCTTACCAAGATTGGGGAGATCTTGAAGGAGTATCCGGATCGGGATATTCTAATTACAGGGCATACAGCACTTGCAGGTACAGAAGAGGGACGAAGGAGGCTGTCTGAGCTGCGTGCCAGAACTGTGGCGGAGTATCTTTTGTTCTTAGGGGTGCGTAGAGAGGAACAAATGGTAATACAGGGGATGGGAGCAGATAAACCAGTTGCCGATAATTCTACCGAAGAGGGGCAGAGGAAAAACAGGAGAGTGGAGATCACCATATTGGAAAATTAATGGTATTACCATGAATATTAAAAAAAGAATAGAAAGGTTCACCACATCTTTTAACAGCTCCAAATACGCCTGGCCGATTACCTTTTTTGTTGCCGTGTTTCTGCTTTTCAGCGCTGCTGTTATTATCTTTGAGTTCGGGAAAAACGAACAGTACAGTAATTTCATGGACGGTCTCTGGTGGACCATTATCACATTCAGTACAACCGGTTACGGAGACAAAGTTCCCATAACCACCGGAGGCAGGATAATTGCCGTAGTAACTATTTTTATCGGAGTAGGCGGGATGAGTTTTCTCTCGGGTACATTGGCTTCGGTATTCGTTGATCGAAATACAAGAGCAAGGAGGGGTCTAGTGGATTTTCCAAAAATGAAGAACCATCTCATAATTTGTGGATGGAAAGACCACATGAAAGATATTCTCCTCGACATAGTCAGTACTTCTAAAGATCTTGGTTCTGACATGATTATCATTGTCTCTAATGTACCGTCCGAGAAAATAGAAGAACTGAAAGAAGAGAAGGGCCTCAAAGGCCTTAACTTTGTCAGGGGAGATTATTTCTCTGAGAGCAGTTTAAGGCGGGCAAATGTAAAGTCTGCTCGCAAGGTGTTGATTCTTGCAGATACTTACGAGAGTGGAGCAATATCTGAAGTGGATTCTAAAACCGTAATGACTGTGTTAACCATAAAGGCAATTTCTAAGGATATTTATACCTGTGCTGAGCTTATGGATGAGAAATACGAAAGCTACCTGAAGCAAGCCCTGTGTGATGAGATTATCTACAGTAGAGAGTTAAATAGAAGGATGATTGCCAATACCACAATAACAAACGGCATGTCTCATATTGTATTCAACCTTCTCTCTTCCGCTAAAAGCAACATAAGACTTACTACTTGCGGAATACCTGAGGAGTATATAGGGAAGACCTATGGTGAATATAAACATGCCTTTAGAGTATTTCCCAACACAATGCTTATAGGAGTACTGGAAAATACGGGCTCTCCCAACCGGATAAAAATGGAAGCACTGAGGGAGGCACAAAAAACTTCCGATGTTTCCCGTCTGGTGAGTAATCTTCAACAGGTGAAGGGGCTGGAAGTCAACAAACCGGTTCTCATTCCGGAAGATAATTATGTGTTAAGGAAGTATTCCCAGGCGATTGTACTCGAGAGAATCTAATTTCGCGGAGCGATCAAAACAGATGGAAGATAAAGAAAAGATTCTTGGAAAACTTAAGGAAATTACACTTTTTGAAGAGATAAAGAATAATGATGAATACATGCAGCTCCTCCTGGATGTATTTAAATTAAAACACTTCCGTGAAGGGGAGACCATAATAACGGAAGGTGAAGTCGGTGATGAGATGTATATTGTTTATAGAGGAGGGGTAGAGATTCTCAAAAAGACAAGAGCAGGAGATTATTATACGGTAATAAAGTTGAGAGCAGAGGATAATGTTTATTTCGGAGAAATGGCTCTAATAGATAACGATAAAAGATCTGCTACTGTTACTGCAAGCGAAGATTCCGATTTCCTGGTTATAAAAAAAGATGATTTTCTTAAAATGGGTAATAGTTATCCCCAGATAGGGCTTCCCATAACCCGGAATATAGCAAAAATACTGGCAGGAAGATTGAGAAAAACCACCACGGACATGCTAACTATTTTTGATGCTCTTGTTAACGAGATAAGAGAATAATCCCCGGCACTGTTCAGTTGAAACCAATAAAAAGCTTTGTGGCTGTATTGGCATTTTTGGCATTTTCGGTTAAAAGCAATAAAACCCTTTACAATATGCAGATGTTTACTCTAATATTGAGACCACTATTTCTTTCCAGTAAACAACCACCGGCAAAGCCTAAGGCTTTGCGAGCCCTGTAAGGGCTAAGTAGTTTCCGCTTAAGCGGAAACTACTTAGGCGGTTGTTTGCTCCGAAAGAAAGCCAGCGGGCATAGCCTGCAGTGTGTCCTCCAGATAGAAGACTTAAGGACAACCGCCATTGGTACAAAGCTTTCTTTCGTAGTAAAAGTATGAAGAAATTTACAGGGTCTGTTTGAATATAATTTTGAACATTATATGGTTAGAAAAAAAGCGGTAATAAAAAACAAAGCAGGAATACACGTTCGTCCAACGGGTGTTATTATTAATTCTGTAAAAAATATAAACGCTTCTATAGTAGTTAGAGCCAAGGGGATGGAGAGCGACCTAAAAGATCATGTTTCTCTTCTTGCAATGGGTCTTTTACAGGGAGATACGGTTGAGATAATTGTATCCGGAGATAACGAAGAGGAGGTTGGTGAAAAGATAAAAGAGCTTTTTGAAAAAAAATATGACTTTCCGCCCAGAAGTGAAGTACAACCTTGACACAGGCAAGAAGGTATGTTATTTTCCCGCAAGGGTTTTATTAGGAGTACAAGGTGGTAAAAACCTGTTTCCTTTTTCCAGGGCAAGGGGCACAGTATCCGGGAATGGCGCAAGATCTCTGGGAGGCAAGCCCAGGAGTAAAAGAATTGTTCGAATGTGCTTCCGATACTACAGGAATTGACGTAAAAAAACTTCTCTTTGAGGGGACGGAGGAAGAGTTAAAGGCAACCGAGAATACTCAAATTGCCATCACTCTGGCAAGTCTTTCTGCCAATACGGTTTTAAAGGAATACGAGATAGAAAGCAAGGGAGTAGCCGGTTTCAGCCTTGGAGAATATTCTGCATTAACAGAAGCAGGGGTCATTCGCCTGGAGGAGGTTTTCCCCATTGTAAAGGCTCGAGGTGATGCAATGGAGAGGGCCAGCAGACGCTTGCAATCCCGTACGGGAGAGCCGGGAATGGCCGCTGTTATCGGTCTTTCTTATGATAAAATTGTAGAGATTGTTAAAAATGCATCGAGGGGGGATGTTTTTATTGCCAACTACAACAGCCCCACTCAGATTGTTCTTTCAGGGACGGCAGAGGGGTTGAATCTGGCTGAGCAGTTATGCAAGGATGCAGGTGCACGCAGGGTTGTGAAGTTAAAAGTATCTGCTCCCTTTCATTCTCCTCTTCTGGAGGAAGCAAGAAAGGAGTTTGAGGAAGTCCTTGAAGTATACAACTTCAGAGACCCTTTGAAGTCTGTATACTCAAATGTAACTGCAGATTTGATCCATTCGGGGAAGGAAGCAAAGGAGCTATGCATAAAGCAAATAGTATCTACTGTCCGCTGGGTAGATGAAGAAGAAAAGCTAATAGAGCACGGATATAAAATGTGTCTTGAAGTAGGTCCTGGAAGCGTTCTTACAGGTTTGTGGAAAGCTGTGGGAGGCGATATAAAGTGCTACCCTGCAGGGAAACTTGAAGAGATCCGCATGCTTGAAAAGGAGTAAATATTATGCTTTTAGAGGGTAAAAAGGCTCTGGTTACCGGAGGAGCAAGAGGAATTGGGAAAGAGATAGTTCTTGCTTTTTTAAATGAAGGCGCGACGGTCTATTTTATAGACCTCAATCCCAGTGAGTTTATGGATGAGTATGAAAGAACGGCTAAAGAACGGGGAGTAAAGGTTTTTTTCAAACAGGGAAATGTTGCCGATGAAGATGATATAACAGGCATTGTTGAAGATATCATCAAGGAAAGCGGTGAGATAGACATATTGGTAAACAATGCAGGTATTACCCGTGATGGGCTGATTTTTCGAATGTCGGGGAAAGATTGGAACGATGTGCTGTCTATAAACTTAAGCAGTGCTTTTTACATTTCTAAAGTTGTTTCCAGGCAGATGGTCAAAAAGAGGAGCGGTTCAATTATCAATGTATCTTCGATTGTTGGTGTAATCGGCAATGCCGGGCAGTGCAATTACTCTGCTTCCAAGGCAGGGCTTATAGGGCTAACGAAGAGTCTTGCAAGAGAGGTTGGTTCCAGGGGGATTCGAGTAAATGCAGTTGCACCGGGATTTATAAAAACAAAAATGACCGAAAAATTGAGTGATCAGCAGAAAGAAGCTCTGAAAGCTCAAATACCCATGGGCAGGCTGGGAGAGCCCAAAGAAGTTGCTTCTGTGGTTCTGTTCCTTGCATCGGAAATGTCTTCTTATGTTACAGGGCAGGTGCTTCAAATCACCGGCGGGATGGGAATGTAGGAGGAGAGAAATGAAGAGAAGAGTTGTTGTTACAGGGCTGGGCGCAGTAACTCCTGTGGGAAACAATGTGAAAGACCTATGGGAGAATATTAGAGAAGGGGTGAGCGGCGTTGGACCAAATACTCATATCGATGTAACAGAATATCCTTCTAAAATTGCGGCGGAAGTTAAAGATTTTGATCCGAGTAAATATATCGACAGGAAAGAAGCTCGTAAAATGGATATATTTACTCAGTTTACAGTTGTAGCGAGTCATGAGGCCATGGAAGATGCAGGGCTTAATCCTTCCGAATTGGATCCAGAAAGATTAGGCGTTATAATAGGAAATGGGATAGGTGGTATAGAATCTCTGGAAAGTTCCTACCAGAGCCTCTTCGAAAAAGGCAAGGTGCCTGTAATGGTAATTCCTAAAATGATTAGCAATATTGCTCCCGGGCATGTGGCCATCATCATGAATGCTCAAGGCCCTTGTTACTCTATTGTAACCGCCTGCGCATCTGGTACAGATGCGATAGGAGACGCTGCACGATGGATACAGGACGGGTTACTTGATGTTGCTATAACTGGCGGGTCGGAAGCACCGATAACCAGACTGGGGATAGGCGGTTTCTGTGCTATTCAGGCTTTGAGTACGAAATACAACGATACTCCCGAGAAAGCGAGCAGACCCTTCGACAGGAATAGGGATGGATTTGTAATAGGGGAAGGATCGGGAATATTAATTCTTGAAGACTATGAACATGCTAAGAAACGTGGTGCAAGGATTTATGCAGAGTTTGCATCATGGGGAATGAGCTGCGATGCAAACCACATGACTGCTCCTCACCCCGAAGGAAGGGGAGCAGCCCAGGCTATGAAAGCTGCACTGGTTAGAGCTGGGATGAAGCCCGAGGAGGTGGATTATATCAATGCACATGGTACTTCCACACCGATGAATGATCCCATAGAAACAGTGGCCATAAAAAAGACATTCGGCGATCATGCTTATAAATTAAAGGTATCCTCCACAAAAAGTATGACAGGTCATTTAATTGCCGCCGGAGGTGGTGTTGAGGCCATAATATGTATTCTGGCAATAAGAGACGGTTTTTATCCCCCTACAATCAACCTGGAGGAGTCGGATCCTGAATGCGATCTCGATTATGTACCTAACAAAGGTATTGAGGGAGATATTAGAGTAACGATGTCGAACTCTTTTGGCTTCGGTGGGCACAATGGTGTAGTAATCTTTAAAAGACTGGAGGAAGTGTAACCTCCTTCTGGACTTACAACAGTTAAAAGAGGCATATATCTTTTAGTGCCCATGCTTTCTTCCGGGATATGAGAGGGTTTCAAGTTTCTTTTAATATTTGGATCGCTTTATTCTCAGCCAATCTGTTCGACTAAATAGTTTTCTATACCTATCTGCTTGACTTGATCCTGCTACATCTCCAGCCAATCGATATGCTCTTCCTCATCTTTGAGGATCGATTCAAGAAGTTCTCTGGTTCCGTTATCTCCGGCCTCTACAGCCAGGTGTATTCCATCATTGTAGGACTTTACTGCTCCCTCTTCGGCCGACCAGTCATTCTTAAAATATTATACCGATTTATTATTCACAAAATGTTTGTTTCTTCAAGCCCTGCTTTTAAAAAAGAGGGTCGACTATTGAAAGTTATTCTCTTAAATGGTTGAATTTAAGCTCTAGATTTTTAATTGTCTTTAAAAAAGGTTGGCTTAATATGCACTATGGGAAAAGCGTAACAGATCTAATCACACTGTTAAAAAACGAGAAGTATGTATATATCCAGACTCACGATTTTCCTGATGAAGATGCAGTAGCATCTGCTTATGCTCTTAAGTTTCTCTTTTTAAGAAACGGAATAGATTCAAGAATTGTATATGCAGGAGAGATCCAGAGAGGTTCTCTCCATAGATTGATAAAAGAACTTAGTATAGATATAAAACATGCATGGGAGTATAAAATAAAGAGCTCTGATAGAATTGTTATTGTGGATGGATGTAAAGGTAATCAGAATGTTTCTGATTTAAAGGGCAGGAATACTGCAATAATTGATCACCATCCTGCAGTTGTTGAAGAAAAGGTTGATTTTTATGATGTACGTACAGAATATGGATCATGTGCCACTATTATCTTTAAATATTTTGAAGAATTGAACATAGAGATGAGTCAGAAAGTAGGATCTGCGCTTCTTGCGGGGATATTGGTTGATACGGCCCATCTTACACGGAGAACGAGCAGCGAAGATGTAAAAGCTCATGCTAAAATTTACACCATTTCTGATAATTTGCTTGTTAATACCATTTTACGTAATAATATTCAAAAAAAAGATCTTTCCTTTTTTAAAGAAGCATTACAGATCGCGAGAATACAAAATGGCTTTGCATATTGTTATTTTAAAAGTGGTTGTAGTCAGAACCTTCTGGGTATAATTGCCGATTTTTTACTTACGATCGAGGAGGTAAGCTTTGTATTTATGTGTGCAAATAATAAGGGTAGAATAAATATATCTTTGAGGAGTGAGAGAATAGAATGGCACTGCGCTTCTATCATACACGAGGTACTCGAAGGGATTGGCGTTGGTGGGGGGCATTACGATATTGCAGGAGGCGTTATTGAGGATTTAAACCTGTTCGATGAAAATCTAATAATATCCCGTTTAAAAGACACGTTGAAAAGGCGAAGAATAGAATTACAGTCACAGGAATAATTTTGTGGTTATAACAATTTATTTTAAGGAAAGCAGGTATGGATTACCCTCTTGAAGAGAGGCGAAGCCGGAAATTAAAAGAGCTGGAAGAACAGGAAGAATACCTCGAGCGTTCTGTAAGTGAGCTGGAAACGAACTATTCAGGATTAAAAGATATTGATCTCACATTTAAACTGATAAATACAAAGTTTCTCATTGCAATCGAGCTGTTGGAATCAATAGAAGTAACTAAAAACTCTTCTATAACAGATAGATTGACCGAGAAAGCCAGAGAAAAATCAATGCAGGCAGTGGGAATGCTTGAAGAGCTGACCGGGGAGAAGGTGTCTGAGGATCAGAGGTTTCTTTTGACAGAGTCATCCGGCTACCAGGAGGCAAAAGAGCTTTTTAACACTCTTCTTCTCCGTGGGGGAGGCATATTTTTTGACAATAAGGTAAAAAATAAAAGAAATGCGGGTCTGATTGCAGATGCTGTTATTGGGTCTATCCGTAAATATCTTTATCCGGATGATAGATACAAACCACTTTTCAAGACGGAAGATCTCCCGGAATTTATAAAAAATTTTGTAAAAAACCTTTTCTATATTTTAGCCCCGGAGCATCAAACCGGTCCACCTGACGGAATCGAGGAGGGGGAGGAAACACTCTATTCATCGGATAAATTAAAGATGCCTCTCTCTCAGGCCATATATTATTATGAGAATGAAGTACTTCCTGAGCTGGAGAAACAGTTAAGGGAGAATCCGGGTGATAGAGAAATTCAAAATAATATTGAAATGGTCAAACAGAAAGTGGAAGAGTATAAGAGTATGAAATTTATCCCCCGCTCGACTCCTATAGTAATGCCAAAAGATTTTTATACCGAAGGATTAACAGGATATACAGCCGATGGTGAGTTGCTTGTAACGGTTCCTTTTCCTGTTATATTTCGATCAGGTACTAATTTGCAAAGGCTTCAGGAACTGGTATTGGATGATATAGCTCGTAAGCTGGCGGGGAGGGGGGTATGTCCGGAACTTGATCGTGAATATTACTATCTGAAGGGGCTTGAAAGCGGAAGAAGGGGGAGCTCGAGAACACCTGGTTTCAAGTTAAACACTGTTAAAGGCTTCAGGATGCTTAAAAACAGATATCCTTTCCTGAAACAGCTCGAAGACAGGGAAAGTTTTAAAAAACTTCTTACACTTGTTCGGAAGAGCAGCAAGAAAACTGCTCAAAAGATGCTCGAGAAAGCCATCATTCAGGGCACAGATTATCCAGAAAGAGATAAGATAGAATAGTCTCTCTCCTCCGTCCCTAAAAAAGTGAGATGAAAAAACAGAAAGGCCGTTATATAAGTGTATAAATTTCTAAAAGAGTTTAAGGGGTAGCTCCAACCCTATGCCTTTCTCCTTAGCCCTGTTATAAATAACAATACCTGTCGATACATCATTTAACGCGAGCCCCAAGTTTACTGCCATTGTTCGTTCTTTTTTATTTTCCCTCCCCGGTTTTTTCCCGGATACTAACTCTCCGAGATCTGCATATATTTCGGGGATTTTCTTGAAATAACCAAGTTTCTTGTAGTATGCGATTTGATTTCTGTCATCGGTACAAAACTTATCTACAAGAGCCATAGCAGAAGGTTTCCAATAAGAATCAAAGTCTACAGGAGAAGCGAAGGTTCCCTCCTTAAACCAATCTGCTTCTATGACAGGGTTGGGATGCTTAAGAATAGGAGCTGCTGTTACTACAATGTCACTTTCAGCTACTACCTCTTTTGGTGTTTTAACATTAATAAACTCGAGTTTCGGAAAAACGGGGTGCATCTCTTTTATATACATTTCAGCCTTTTCTTTATTTATATCATAAGTAATAACCGATTTGATTTTTTTCTGTACAACCATAAGAGCTTCAAGATTGGATCGTCCCTGCACTCCACAACCGATTATTCCAATAGTCCTGGAGTCTGCTCTGGCCAGATGTTTCGCTGCAATCGCCGTAGCTGCACCTGTCCGTTTTGCAGTAATCCAAACCGCATCCATCACGGCTACAGGAAACCCCGTTTCCGGATCATTTAGAATAATGAGCCCTGATATATACGGAAGCCCTTTTTCGGTATTTTGAGGATATCCCGAAACCCATTTTATCCCGGCAGCCTTCAAATCCGGTATGTATGCAGGCATTGCATGAATGAAAGCATCTCCTGAAGGATGTATTCCGGGTTTCGGAGGCATTTCTACTTTATCCTCACTTTTAAGTACATACACTTTCTCAAGGATCTCAATAATTTCTTCCATAGTAATACCAACTTTCTCAACATCCTCCTTTGAAAGGTATAGCAAGGTTTGGTCGACCATTTTACCTCCTTCCATTTTGTATTATTTTTTTGCCTGTCCCGGTACCCTGATCGGGCACATCCAGCTTCGCATATCTAGTTTTTTATTGTAAAAAACAAAACTTCATACAGTACAAATAGGATACATTATTTTATTATAAAAAATAAAATATGTGTAGGTGGGGACGGAAGGGCGAATACCTGTCTTTAGCACTTATGGGTTTTAGCCGATATGTTTGAATAGATTTAACTAAAGGGACAGGCAAGATAAATGAGCAAAAACCGAGTAAGCAAGGTTATAAATAGTAAAAAATTACTCCAGTTTATTTTTTATCCAATGCTTCTTTTTTTGTATATATTCAATGTATCGGGCCAGGATGAGAAAGTTTCTTATACAGTATATTCAAACGAATCAGAAGGGTTCTCTGTTAGAGTTCCCAAAGGGTGGCATTCGGTTGACCAGCATAACGAAGTGGTTATCTATATCACTGTTGAAACTCCACAAAATGATCCCGTTCATGCTTTCAATATTCAAAAGATACCTGTAACTTTCTCTGAAGAAGAGTCTTCTTTAGCTGCTATAGATTTTATTGCACAACAATTCTACGACCAACTTTCAGGCATTGAGGGATTCGGCCTGATCACAGACAAATATATTTCTATAAATAATCGTAAGATAAGAGAAATGATCTTATCTTTCAGATATGACGGTGTGACTCTCATTCAGTCTCATACTATCTTATATCATAACGGTACAGTTTTTGTTCTAATTTACACTGCCGATGAAAGAGTATATAACGCACAGATACACAAGATGGCCTTAAGTAGTTTTAGTTTTGATAAGAGATCACTTTTTTAGATTTCTAAGTTGGCATTACTGCGCGTGAAGGCTTAAGTTAATTTTGGGACGGAGGAAACGGAGGCAGAACAGCGGGACTGAGAAAAGGAAGGGACGGAGGAACAGGAGGGCGGGCAAAAGGAGATATACAATGTTCATGAAATTAAGTAAAGAAAGGAGATCTTTTATTTTTCCGGTAACAATTATCCTGCTTCTTTCTACTATTTTCTTTTTATCCTGCACACAAACACAAGATTATTTTACTTTCTATGATGAGCAATATGATTTTCGGGTACAGGTGCCCGGTAAGTACAGGGAGCTTGAGAAAAGAACCGAAGTTATCGATACGAGTGCAGGGAAGTTTAACATGGATTTTTTTATTGCTACCGGGGAGGAAAAAGTTTTTATGATAGGTGCCCTGAGACATGGATTTCCGGGCACAGATGAGGAAATGACTCGATTCGGAATGGAGTTTGCCAGCAGGAGTCTTGCAGAATCTGCTGAAATTCTCTGGAAACGGGAAATTACATTAAACGGTTATCCTGCTCTTTCTCTGAGATACAGAAAAGAGCAGAATGGGCAAAGTGTATATGCCCATACTGTGATTCTGGAAATACCCGGTACCCAGTATCAGCTTCAAGTAATATCTTACAATGAGAAAGAATTGGATGAACAGGACGCAGTTAGATTTCAAATGTCTTTTAAGCATATTGAAAGCAGAGATTCCAACGAACTCCAGGATCAGGATCAAGATGATGATAGTGAGCCTTAATAGCCGGCTAATATTACCGGGC